>JBBIHN010000023.1:8003-20016 GCA_037446995.1 Caldifarciminota bacterium
CGGACCAGGTCATGCCAATCGGCGTATACTCTCACGATCATTTCCTGGGCGTTTATGGAGAAAGACGTTATTGACAGGATGATAAGTAATCTTATCATGACACTAGCTCCTCTCACGCAGACTTTTCCACCAAAAAAAAATCACCGCAAATGTTATGAGACTTAAATATAAAATGACTTGCCTCACTCGCGATATTATAGTAATGGATATGGCATTGTCAAGAATCGATTTCCGAGGTCAAACAGACTGACAGTTTCAAGAATCCGCTTTTTCCTCTTTGGGGGAGTAGTGGGAAAACTGCATTGAGTAGACGCCGTGTCCCTGACTTACTGATCTCAAATCAGTGGCATAGCCGAATGACCTGGACAAAGCCAGGGCCGCGGTGATTATCTTTTCCTTTCTATTAGTCTCGATATTTTCGATACTGCCGCGGCGGGTGTTCAGATCATTGATAACTTCACCTAGATACTCATCGGGCACGATTATCTCAAGCGACATAATCGGCTCCAGCAATATCGGTTTACCGCGCATGAATCCGTCCCGCATCGCCACCTGGGCGGCGATCTTGAACGACAACTCCGAGGAATCGACCGGGTGATACGCGCCGTTTATCAATGTCACATTGATATCCACAACCGGATACCCCCAGAAAATCCCGATTTCGGATTGTTCACGCACGCCTAGTTCTATCGGTTTTATGAATTCGTAGGGTATGGCCCCTTCCTTGATTCGGTTGATGAAGGTAACACCCCGGCCGCGTTCGGCCGGTTCGATCTTCAACTCGACCACGCCGTACTGACCCCGGCCGCCGGTTTGGCGTATGAAGCGCCCTTCGACAACGACCGATTCGGTGATCGTTTCCCGGTAGGATACCTGCGGTTTGCTGACATTGCATTCCACGTCGAACTCTCGTTTCAATCGATCGACAATAATATCCAGATGCAACTCACCCATGCCCGATATGATACGCTGACCCGTTTCCTCATCGGTACGGACCTTAAAGGTCGGATCTTCTATTTGTAAGTACTTCAAAGTATTGTCGAGTTTGGCGTCATCCATTTTCGTCATGGGTTCCAGTGACACAAATATCACTGGCTCCGGAAACTTCATCACCTCAAAGGAAATCGGGTGTTTGATACTGCATAAAGTATAGCCGGTCTTGCATTCCCGCAAGCCGGCGACAACGCCGATCTCGCCAACGGAAAGCGATTCAACCTCTTCCCGCTTATTGGCGTGCATCAGCAACAACTTGCTGACGCGGTCGATACGCTGGGGCGGGTAAACCATGATCTTATCTCCGACCTCGACTCTTCCCGAGTAAACGCGCACATAATACAGTAACCCCAGATGCGGATCGGTTTGCGCCTTGAACAGAAATGCCGAAAACGGATCGTCGATCGATGGCTTTCTAAATTCCTCGCGTTCGGTCTTCGGATTAACGGCTTTGACCGGCGGCAGGTCCGGTGGTGCCGGCAGGTAGCCGAGCACGGCATCAAGCAGCTTCTGTACGCCTTTGTTCTTCAATGCCGACCCGCAAAGCACCGGATACAAGACGCGATTGATCGTTTCCCTTCGGATCGTCGAGTTGATCATTTCGACCGGAATATCCTTCTTGGCGAAATAAGCCTCGAAAATATGTTCATCATATTCAGCCAGCGTCTCAAAGAGTTGAATGCGATACTCGGAAACCGATTCCTCGTAACTACCGGGTATCTCCTCTTCCCTGAATTTCATCCCCATTGAATCCTCTTCCCAGTATATCGCCTTTCTGGTCACCAGATCGATGACCCCGTAGAAGTCGTCATCGAGAGTCATCGGAAGATGCAGGACCAACGGCCGCATCGATAATTTATCTTTCAGTTGTTTGAGAACGCGCTCAAAGTTTGCTCCGATGCGGTCCATTTTATTGATAAAAACCAGCCGGGGAACATTATATCGGTCGGCCTGACGCCACACGGTTTCGCTCTGCGGTTGAACCCCGCCGACCGCGCAGAATATCGCGATCAACCCGTCGAGCACTTTCATCGATCGTTCGACCTCGACCGTGAAATCTACGTGGCCCGGCGTATCGATAATATTGATCCGGTAATCCCTCCAATACGACGTCGTCGCCGCGGACGTTATCGTTATGCCCCGCTCCCGTTCCTGCACCATCCAATCCATGGTCGCGGCGCCGTCGTCGACCTCGCCCATCCGATGAATTTTGCCGGTATAAAATAGAATGCGTTCGGTCGTCGTCGTCTTACCGGCATCAATGTGCGCGGCCAACCCGATATTTCTTATTTTCCCGAGATCGGACATTTCGGTAGTATATTTAATTAGGCGCCTTCGTCAATAACCGCCGGGTATGCGGCGCGCCCGTTTTATCGAAGATTTGAATTCCTGGCCGTTGTACCGGCCGATACCGATAGGTAAACCACGATACTTCACAATAACAAATCCCGGATCAATTCCCGATGGTCGATCCGGTTTGATTGTACCGCCCTGCAGGAATGGTCTTAGTTCATGGTCTTTTATGTTATAGACATTGATTGAAGCGTTGCGGCCGATCAGTTGTATGGCATCATTATCCGGTTTGATCTCCGATTCATAAATTCTCCCGAGTTCAATGCCCCGGCGCAAAGGTCTAAGCTCCCGGAATAAATATGCCGGGGAAGTTGAAATCAAGATATTTTCTTTATCCCGAAAAAGCGCATAGTCAGCGGTTGTTGTCGGCGTGATCCCAAAACGATCCGCGAGAAGTCTGACCGCTTTCCCGTGGAATTCAATCTTACCCATATACTCAACCCGGGGCTTTTTGAAGCCAATCTTGGTGATCAAACCGATAAAGAATGGAGCGCAGTCATTGTCCTGGGGCAGAATACGGATACAATTCGCGACTCGCTTATCATAACTGGCGCCCCGCCATTTGATTATCCCGGATCGGAATTTGAAATTCGGCAAGTTGACCGGCAGAATATCGGCCGCGGGGAATCTTTCCAGCAAATAACTGACCACGGCTTCATTCTCCTCCGGAGCGATCGTGCATGTAGAATAGACCATTGAACCGCCGCCGCGCAACGCCTGAAATCCGGACACGATGAGTCCTTTCTGTATTTTTGACATGCGCTCAATGTTCTTTTCGCCCCAATGATTTAAGACGGCTCTTGACCGGCGTATCGTCCCCTCGGCGCTGCACGGCGCGTCGATCAGGATTCGATCGAAATAATCAGGCAATATCCTTCCGATACGTTGACCGGGAACGTTGACCAGAACTTCATTGATCAGTCCGCAGCGCTTGATATTGTGCGCCAATCCCGCGATGCGGCTCCGGCTCATTTCATTGATCACGATCAATCCGGAATTACGCATTGCCTGCCCGATCTGAGTGGCTTTTGAACCGGGCGACGCGCACAGATCGAGCGCGTATTCATCCGTTTTCGGATCGAGAACGCGCACCGGCACCATCGAAGCGATCTCCTGCACGTAGATCAATCCCAGATTATGGGCAATATGATTACCCAACGGCGCGCGCTCAGCGGTCGTGTAACCGTCATCATAGAACGGCAGTTTCTGCGGATTGAGGTCGGCAAGCAGTCTAAGAATATCTTCCCTGTTCGCCTTCAACGTATTCACTCGGAATGATCTTCGGAGCGGTCTTTTCAGGTAATCGACAAAAACCTGATAATCACTGATAATGCTCTGGTAGCGTTCAAAGAGTTTTTCGATCTTCACGGATTAGCTTAATGTAACCGTTCGATTAGTCAACACAATCAAGGTGAAGAGACTCCAGATCTATTCAAAAAGCCGGCAAATTGGCTGATTTCATCCCGGGTCATCGGCCGTATATCACCGGGTTTCATCCCGGCAAGACTCAGCGGACCGATTGCAATGCGTTTGATCGCGGTTACGCGATGCCCGATACGCGCGAACATTCGCTTGATCTGGTTCTTGCGTCCTTCATACAGCGTTACCTTCAACTGTGCCTTGGTGCCTGCCGGTTTCCGGGCGACGATCTGCGCGGCCATCGTCCGTATTCCGGGTTCGAGGAATATGCCCTTGCGGAGTTTTGCCAGAGACTTTTCCTCGGGCCGTCCCAGGACTTCGACAATATATATCTTAGGTATATTCGCTTTGGGATGCATGATTTTGTTAGCCAGCTCGCCGTCATTGGTCAGTATCAGCAATCCTTCCGCATCCCAGTCCAGGCGGCCTACCGGATACAGTCTATGCCGAATACGTCTTTCCTTCAAAAGACGGCCGATTGACGGACGGTCCTGGGGATCGGACAGGCTCGTGATCATCCTCCTTGGTTTATAGCAGAGGAAATAGCGGGGGATCACCTTGTTCATCACGATCAAGCGGTCATCCACCTTGATGTGATCTCTAGCCGCATCGGCCCTCGCACCCAATTCTTTTACGACCCGACCATTTACTTTTACCCTTCGGTCGAGAATCATCAGCTCGGCATCACGGCGTGAGGCAATGCCGGCCCGCGCCAGAATCTTTTGCAGACGTTCCATGGACATTGACCAGTTTACATTATTGAGATTGAACCGTCAAGGATGTTTGCATCCAACCATTAACTCGCCCTTTATCGATATTTTGGCGGTCTTAAGAGGAACATCCTCTCCGGATCGCCGAATCGCCTCTTCAACGATACGCACCAAGCCTGAACAGCACGGTACTTCCATATGTACGACTTCGACGCTTTTCGGATGACTATTGCCGATGATCTGGGCGATCTTCTCGATATAGAACTCAGCATCATCGAATTTTGGACAACCCACCGCGATCGCGCGATCACGGATGAAATCCCGGTGCAGATTAGCGTAGGAAAACGGTACGCAATCGGCAATAATCGTGATATCAGCATTCTTGAAATATGGTGCGTTCGGCGAGACAAGGTTCAACTGTATCGGCCACTGTCTCAATTCCGACGGCAGTGACCCATGCTTTCCGGTTTGCCGCTTTCTGTCCCAATGCATGGTCTGGGCTGATGGGCATCCACACTCTTTTGGCCGCGGCTTCGTAGCCTGCGCATGGGCGCGCATGTGATCAATGTGTTCCTCCAGCATCTCTGGTGCCACTGCCTTGACATGTCTAATCGTAGCCTCATCATCATATGGATCAGCTTCCCGTTCGACAACCTCCAGCGCTCCGGTCGGACACGCACCAAGACAAGCTCCAAGACCATCGCAGAATATCTCTTTAACCAATCTTGCCTTTTTCCCTTTTTGTGTATCAACAAGCTGCAATGCCTGTTCCGGACAGCCTGGTATGCAATTACCGCAGCCGTCACAGAGTTCTTCGTCGATCTTGATAATCTTCCTTCTTTGCTTTTTCATATTATTCACTCTGGTCGTTATTATAAACCAATTCTTTTCCTCTGATTTTCAATATGCTTCAGGATGTTCTCCGCCGCCTCGACCGCATCGGTCTCAACATGCAATTGTCCACCGGTTACGTTTACACATTCCTCGGTTAAAAGTTTCACGAGATTCGGGGCTCCAGTAACGGTCGGCACGGGATTAACGTACGTGTAAAGACCGAATGCCAGAGCAAAAACTGCGTCGATCGTGGCTTTCTGCTCCATGTATTCCGGCGCCGCCGCCGCCACCGGCAGTTCGGTCACCGGCACGTTTCCCAGTGCCTGTGATACGGCGGCGATCAGATCAGCCACCCGACCGGTGTCCGTGCATGTACCATAACTCAATACCGGCGGGACTCCCAGTTTTTCACAAACTGCTTTTAGCCCTGGTCCGGCAAATTCCTTTGCGCCGGGACTGCACAAACCGGCGACCTGCATGGCGCCGTTGCCGCAGCCCATTGAAAGCACCAGCAGATCACGCTTGATCAATTCCTTGGCCACCCGGACCGAATGCACATCCTGCCCGGAATCGCGCAAAGTTGTGCAGGAAACCAATCCCACGACGCCACGCAGAGTACCTTGCTTGATCGCGTCTAGCAAGGGATTAAGGCTGCCGCCCAGAGCAGCGAGTATGCTTTCGGTCGAAAAGCCAACCACCGCTTCGCTCATTGGCAGACCTTTAATTGCCGGTACGCTTTCATGTCGCTCGGTAAAATTTTCGATCGCCATGTCAAGCAGCTTTGCCGCCTGCTCAGACGTTTTTTCCGGAACGTAGTTGACCCGATCATTAATACCCTCAAATACCACCAACTCGCTGACCGGCACAAGTTTGAATTTGAATTTGCCCGCGTAAATCGGGTCGATCGGCATGGAGCAGTTCATATCGGCGGCGAAAAGGTCAACACAACCGCTTGCCAGAATCGCTTCCTGCATTATCCAGTTCCCGGTAAACCCGTAGAACACGTCATCCATTTCCCAGCGCTGTATCATTTCCTGACCGGTCTCTATATTGGCGATGATGCGCAGTCCTTTCGCTCCGGTATTTTCTGCCTTTACCTGCCATTCGGGCTTTCTTGCCGATTGGACCATGGCAAACCCCAGGAACGGTTCATGCCCGTTGACCAGAACATTGACATAATCCGGGTCGAGCACGCCCAGATCGACCCGCACCGGATGCGGTTTTGGAATGCCATACAGTATGTCCTGGCAATATTCGTTTACTATCTGGCTTTGATAGGCCGTCGCGACCGAGAGACGCATTGCTTTCAGGGCCAGGCTAACATAATAGCCGTCGACATTAGTCAGACATGAACTAGTGGAAAGCATCATCTCGCCATAAATACCCCCCGGGAATATATCGAGCTTGCGCCAGGCTTCGATGCGCTCGGTTGGGGCAAGTCTTTCAACAATAACACTGGGTTCATCATATTTACGATTAAAGTCCCGGCGAGCAAAATCACAAAGTCGACGGGCAATCTCTGTATTAGTACCGGATATGTCGACACCAAGGCGCGCGGCGAAGTTTTTCAATTTATCCGGTTCCGATATTTTAAACGTGGTTTTGCCATCAGCGGTTGCGATCAAAGTTTTCAAGGTCTGCTCAGTGTGATAATGATATGTCGATGCGCCCATTACATTGCGCAATAACATCATTCGCATTGCCATGCCGTCGCCGGTGATGCCGCATACGCCGCGTTTGTCTTTGCCGACGTCGGCCCGGCATGGTCCGTTCGAACACAGATCGCAGCGCACGCCGCCCATGCAGAACGGACAGCGCTGATCCGGGTTGCCGCCCATGCCCTGCGCTTCATAGCGGTCCCAGATATTGGTCAGCCCGTATTCTTTAATACGTTCATACATCTTAATAACTGATGCATGTTGCGAGATCCTTTCTGGTTTCATTTTACCCCCCTTTGTTTTTCTTCTATTATGTTTGCATATCTCGGCAACCGAGTGCTGTTTAAAAAATCCGTCTATATTTGACCCGAGTTCGACCCAGTAATCCTTCAGTGGACAATCTCTATTTCGGGCGCAATACTGATCTGGCTTGCCAGCGGCGCATTGCACAGGAACCGTGGATTCGCCGACCGCTGCAACAATATCATACAATGATATCCGTTCCGGAGCGCGGGCAAAACGATACCCGCCACCAGGACCTTTTTGCGCTTTTACCAGACCGGCACGGTGCAGTTTATGGAATATTTGTTCAAGGTACTTGACCGGAATGCGCTGCCGGCCGGCAATCGTCTTCAAGCTGAGGCTTTTGCCATCGGCGATATCGACCATTGAAATCATCGCCCGGATCGCGTATCTTGTTCTCGTCGTCAGCTTCATAATATATCATACTAAAAAAGTAGGTTATTGTCAAGAGGGCAATTAGAACATCTCGGCCAACCCGTGTCATTTATCTATGTTATCGATTTTTTTCCTTGACAAATGAATAATTATGTATATAATTCCGATAGTGTTGCCTGCATCAAGGATAATCAACCTCCTTGTGGAATCAGCACAACTCAGCCGTTATCCAACACCAGACATCATCCATGCTGACGGGAATTTTTCATGAAACCGATTCGGCCGGGGCACTTGCGCATCGGACAGATACTGATCCATCTGGAGATTGCTACTCCCGGTCAGATCAGCGAAGCCCGGCTTGCTCAAATGCAACTGAAGCGCAGTCCGCGCCTGGGCGAGATATTAATGAAATTAGGACATGTTGATGCTGATGGCCTTGACCGCGCGCTCAGCCTGCAGCGTGACCTGGATAATGGTCTATTTTTCAATGACATACCCGTTGAGTAGTCGCTATTCCTCTTGACAATCCCAGGATAATTACTATAATATAACCAGTGAAACATATTGCCTAACTAAGGAGGCGTTATGAAAAAACTATGCGCAAGTCTGCTCGTCATGATCGTGATCGGTACCGGTATCGGTCTGCGTAAAGCGGCTTCGGCAATCGAAGCGACCGTCGAACCGGTCCAACTGAGCGCGCTCGATGAGGAAGTATCGGTTGTTCATACCGGCGTGAGCAGTACACCGCCCTGGATTCAGCTCGACCCGCCGTGGAGCCCGGGTGTAACTTTCGTGGATCTTTCTAACCGCAACGACACCTGGATATCAATGGACGTGGACGCGACCGGCCGGTTCTACGTGGTCTATCAAACACCCTGGACCGGTACCGGGGTAGACGCGAAATACGGATGGGGTGTAGCCACCTCAACCAATCAAGGATTAACCTGGGATAACCGAGTCTATCGTATCACCGACCCTGCTTTCACTATGATCATGCCTGATGTCGATATTACGGACAATGGAAAGATCTGGATCTGGGGAACATTACAAAGCCCGACACGCAATTTCGTGCCGGCTTTTATGCGTTCCTCCATGACCTGCTACAACAACCCGGATTCATTGCGCGGAGTAAGCTTTTTCAATATTCCATTACGCTATGCTCCGGAGTGCGCGACTTACGGCAACGGAAACAATCTGGTAATCGCGCAATACACGGTCGATCGCCCGGCAGCGGGTGCCGACAGCGTCGCCTTTCTCTTTTCCCACGACACGGTGTCCTTCTTTCAAGTTCGGTTCAGGCCGCCGGGCGGCAATGTCGGCATGACATCGATCGCGATCAATGTCAATGGTGGGGATACCATGCTCACCCACGCGGTCGAATTCGTCGACAGCGCGGGCAGTGACCGGGACGTTGTCTGGTATCACGATACCATGGGCATATTCCGGCTCTGGGGAATCTCAACAACCAATCCGCGTGACGACCGCTACCCATCGGTATTCGGCGATCAATATTCGGCCTATATCGCCTTTCAGGGTGACATTGGTGCCGGCAACAACGAAATATTTTTTACCTATTCGATTGACTGGGGCGCAACCTGGGATCTAACTTTGCAGAACATCTCCAATAACGGCGCCAATGAACAATACCCGCGTTTGCACGGCGCCGAAGATATAATCGGCTGCGCCTACAATCACGGCATCAACAATGTTTTTTTCAATTACTCCGCCGTCAACGGCATGCCCGGCACCTGGCAGACAACCCCGGAAGTGGTAAATACGGGAGCAACCGCTGACACGGGCTACCATTGCATTGGTCTGCTTTTTGCTCCCCAATACTATTATTGCGCCTGGGAAGACACACGCAATATGGCAACCGACAGCATCGACATCTATATTTCGCAACGCACGACTCCGATCGGCGTATTCGAGAATAAACACAAAACTATTAACACCAAAACCATGCTGGTGATCACGCCCAATCCATTCAACGATCACACATATATCTCTTACGGCGGCTTCAGACCGGCAAGCAAGGTATCGCTGAAAATATACAATGCCCAAGGCCGTCTGGTACGGACGTTTGATGTCCCGGGTGGCCGCAATGCGGCGGTGATAACCTGGGACGGCCGGGATCAGCAAGGGATCGCGCTCGGCGCCGGCGTTTATTTCTGCGAATTGAACATGGATAACTCATACCGTACCGAAAAAATAATACGAGTGCGATAAAGACGATCATTTTCGAGCGCAACAGTTTATTATCTCGCCGATGTAAAACCGATGATAGTCATTATTATGATATAGTTGACTTATCGACCGATCCAGGAATTTTTCCGGATCAAGATCTTGATAATAGATCTTCCGGCACTCGAGCACGAGATTGGCTTCTTTAAAATAGACATTTCCCAGTTTTGTCGGCATCGGCGTCAGCCCGGCTTCTTTGGCTTTGTCGTAATATCGACCCGAGTGTTCACCACAGAACAATAGCGCCTTGCGGTATTTCTTTTCGAAAAAGCAGAAAGTAAAATACTTGTTTTTCTCAACGAATCGATAGGTATAACGCTGAGGGCGGATAAACCCGATCGCAATGCACTTGTTCCATAAATAGCCGAACGTACCCCAGGCCGCGGTCATGGTGTTCCATTTTTTCATATTTCCGGCCGTGAACAAAAACCAATCGTCGCTCATCAGACGGAATACATTATCCGTTATGCATTTGCGTCGGATATCAACTTCACTCAATCCGCCGATTCTCTTTTTCATGTTTTCTCCTTTTCATTCGATCTGCTTTTTCATGATTATACCAAAAAAGCGCAGACAGGCAATAATCCAACTATTTTCGACGAAGTTCGTACGGAAACCTGGGGATCAACAAAGAGCCCCGCATATTTAGTGCGGGGCTCATGATATTTATCAGTTCTACCGATAGTGCATTTCGATCTCCATCTTGCCCCGAATGTCCGCCGGGCAAAAATATCCGGCATTGATACCCGGGCAATACCCTCAATCAAATACCGGTTGACGCCGGAGCCAATGCCAAAAGCAAAGAAATTCGCTTCATTTATTGGAAAATATTCCCTGATTGTTGTTGGTTATTTCTTAAAGCGAACCGTATTGAGTACCAGGCCACGATAGAGCTCAAGCCGACGCAATGTATAATCGCCCATCAACTGCAACGCCTTGATCGCGGGCGTCGCCTTTTTCTCCTCGACCCGCGCCAGCAAGAAACCGCTGGATAATCTGACCAACGCGGTAAAGGTAAACAGAAAATGATAGTTGATAAACGTGAGTCCGAATATCTTCAGATGAATACCGGCCAGGAGTTGAGCGAACAAACCCCCCATCAGCGAAGCAACGAACGCGAATATGCCGGTGATCGAAGCGAAAGTCGCGAAATACCCCTCTTTGAGATCCTTATCTTCGGTCAAGCTTAAAACGATATTGAACAAACTCAAGTTGATACCGGTCCAGAATATGCCGGTCAGAAAAGAATCAAGCCATATTGGCAATAAAAAGTCAGGAGTAGCAAACAGCCAGAAAAGCGGCAGGCAGGCGCTAAGCGTGTAATTTATCATCAGCACCGGCTTTGCCTTGAACCGGTCGATCGCTTTCCCCCAGATTATCTGGAACAAAAAACTTGAACAACCGGCCACAATCGAGTATATCGCGATGGTCGAGTAGGACATCTTCAAATTGGTAAGCATGTGCACCAGAAAAAAAGGTCCGGCCATGCCGCCCAGCAAATACCAGAAGGACACGAATAATAGAAGCCTCCTGAAATTCCGGTCGTGCAAAGGCGTCGTGAATAATGAACGGAAATCCGGTGTCGGCAAATTTTCTTTCGGTTCATGCTGTTGAGTGAGCAATCCGGCGGCGATCACGGCCGAAACCGAGGCTCCGGTAAACAACATGCCCAAGCCCCGGGCGATATCGCCGGCTGCTTTGAAGACATCCAGCACCTTACCGCCGACGACATTTACGATCATGCCGACAATATTAAGAACCGTATTGCGGATCGCGAAATACCTCCCCCGTCTTTCGCCAGGGACGAGCGCGCTCATCCAGGTCAACCAGGCATTGCCGGCAAGATTCATTAAAATATTGTGCATAATAATTAAGAGAAAAAACAGCTCATTGCTGATCCGTGCTTTGAATAGGAGCATTATGCCGAAGATCAGGAAAATCCCTCGTCCAATGCTCGACGTCAGAACGCAAAGCCGGCGCCGCCCCCCTAGAAGATTCGAGAGATAGATCGAAAAAAAGGCAGAAGCGGTGAAAAATGCCGGAATCGCGGAAAGAAATCCAATGCCGATGTTGTTCAAGCCAAGATACAAAGCGAAACTCGTCAGGAACATGCCGGCGGTCAAATTA
>JBBIHN010000024.1:0-19357 GCA_037446995.1 Caldifarciminota bacterium
GAGCCTTGCTTCGCCCAAAATTTATCTTCTCATTGAATTTACAGAAGTCGTGTAACTTACTTAATTTCAGCAAAAAAATGTATATCAGTATAGAATCCCAGACAGGACAGGATTTTTGATGAGAATCCGAATCCTTGCCGGCAGTGAGAAAGGCGGTTATAATCATGATATGGCACAAGGAAAAAAGATAATTTTCAACGCGATCGGCGTTTCCGCTGTCAGGCTGATGCGCAAAAAGGGGAATCGGCTTTATGTGCAGGATATGGATATTATCAACGGCACGCCGCTGCTCGATATCAAACCCTATGTACCGGAATTCGACCGGCGGCGGTCTTTTCGCATCGGTTGGCTCAAAGAACGGTTGTGTCGGGTCCATTCAAAAAAAGCCGGTAAACGATTTGCTTAACCGCCCGGTTGACATACTGTTTGACTGGCAATATAATACACAAAGGAGGCAGGATGAAGCGCGGTTTTTTGATTTTTGCGGTGATGCTGTGTTCGTTTTTTGCTTACGATTGCGCGTCGGACAGCGAGGCGCCGGTCGTTTCAATAACATCGCCCAATAACAATGACACGGTTTCCGAGCATACATCGATCATCAGCGCCGAAGCGACCGACAACAAGGGAGTTGAATACGTTGAATTCCGCGTCAATAACGCATTGATCGGCGCAGACTCCATGGTTCCGTACCAAACCAGCTGGTCGGTCGCCGGCTATGACAACCTGGCGGCCGTTTCGATACAGGCAACAGCTTATGACGCGGCCGAAAACGCCGGCCAATCAGATATCGTCGTCGTCACGGTCGTCAATCGGGGCGCGCTACGCGGCACCTTCGCGGACACAGTCCTGATATACGACGGCACCTGGACGATCTGTGATATCCCGCTGTCAAACGCGCCGGATTCCGCGGTCGTTGACAGCGTGGTCGTGTGGGCAACTATTTTACACCAGCAAGTTGCCGATGTCGACGTTTACTTGCGCTCGCCGGCGAGCACCGAACATCAACTATGGGATAACAATTTCAATCCGCCGACCGATACGGTTGCCACGAACGGATTCACGGCTGAGGGCATTAACGGCACATGGCTGCTGCGCATTTACGATGAAGTCGCCAACGGCCTGGGCGGCGTTGCCACTGATTTCAATATCGAGATATACTGGAAATACTAATCTGTAGAAGCGGCAGTTATACTATTTTTTCAAAGACTTTGCGGAAGTGAAAGCCGTATATCGCAAAGGTCACGGCGTGCGGCGCGAGACTTGGTCGGTGGGAGAGGCTCCACAAGAAAAGGTGCCAGTAATGAAATCGTTCTTTTTCTTTCACGCCCAGAACGAAGATCGACATGATGAATGCCTTGATCTCATGCCAGCGCAGGCGCGCCTTCCTGATCTTGGGTTGTTTGTAAGTCTTTAAGAAATTCTTCACCCGGGCGTAGAAAAAATCCGGTGAATATATTGTTTTGATAATTCTCTTGTAACCATCGAGCAATGTCTGAATATGCATCTTGGGTACGAAGTTGATCGTGCAATCCGTGTTGTTACCAGTGCATTTCTCCAGCAGGCGGTTCTCTTTTTTCAGCCGCTGATGCAGCGTCGTGCCGTGAAGCGCGTTGAGCAGGCCGACCATCGCGGTGACGATTCCGCTGGATTGTATGAACCGTATCTGGCGTTCGAAGATCGTGATCGTGTCGCTGTCAAAGCCGACAATGAAACCACCCTGCACCTGAAGACCGTAGCGCTGTATTTTTTGTACGCTGGCAACCAGGTCCCGGTTCGTGTTCTGGCGTTTACCGCATTCGGCCAGGCTTATTTCATCCGGCGTTTCGATGCCCACGAAGACAGTGTCAAAGCCGGCCTGCGCCATTAATCCAATGAGTTCTTCGTCATCAGCAAGATTGACCGAAGTTTGAGTCAAGAAGAGAAAAGGATATTTATGCTCCTTCATCCATGCGGTAATGGCTGGCAACATCTCGCGTTTCAGAATATTCTTATTGCCGATGAAATTATCGTCGACGAAAAAAACCGTGCCGCGCCATTTGTGGGCGTGCAGATTTTCCAGCTCGGCAATGATCTGTGAAGCATCTTTGACCCGCGGTTGATTGCCGTATAATTGCCAGATATCGCAGAAATCGCATTGAAAAGGACAGCCGCGCGAAGTCTGTACGCTCATTGATGAATAACTGTTCATTTTGATCAAACTCCATTTAGGCATGGGCGTTCTCTTGATGTCCGCCCATTCGTCGGTCCGGTATAGATGCTGCGGTTTGCCTTTTTCCAGATCCTTCAAAAAAAGCGGCAGAGTTACTTCGGCTTCGTTGAGCACAAGATGATCAACGTGATCGTAGTCCTGGTAACAGCTTGTGAATAGAGGCCCGCCGGCAACAACGCGCTTCTTTTTCGCCTGACAGCGGTCAATAATCTCCTTCACTGATTTTCTCTGTATTGTCGTCGCACTGATAAGAATAAGATCTGCCCATTCGATATCCCTATCTTTTAGTTTTTCCACGTTCATATCAATAAGTCTTTCTTCCCAATCGTCAGGCAGCATGGCCGCGACGGTCAGCAAGCCCAGCGGTGGATTAGTGGATTTCTTAAAGATGAATTTCAGCGCGTATTTAAACGACCAGAAAGTCTCCGGGTATCTGGGGTACACCAGAAGAGTTTTCACTGTCGTGTCACCATCCCGCA
The DNA here is from genome assembly GCA_037446995.1 of Caldifarciminota bacterium. Classification (GTDB taxonomy): domain Bacteria; phylum Hydrothermota; class Tepidihabitantia; order SM23-42; family SM23-42; genus RBG-13-43-14. The sequence goes on from JBBIHN010000024.1 coordinate 2,689, forward strand.
GTATACTATGGAATATCGGCTCTGTCAACAGTAGACTGGTCTGACTACTCTCTACTTCTTTTGGAAGTTTCAACCGGTCATTGCGCTTGCCCCGTAGCGCATGGCAGCGGGAGGAACAATTTTTCTTTAAGCTCAGGATTCCGCCAAGCAAAGCGGCGGAACGGCGCAATGACACAAGACATGACACTGCAAAATAGCAATGTTGACAATATTTTACGAAAAGCGGAGAGAAGTCAGGTGTTGACGTTAGTCGCTGATCGGTAATAGTCTTCTATCCGCGACTGTATACCGGGTGCCGGTTGTTCGGCGGAGAAAGTCGCGGTTCTGGGATATGATAACATACGCCAGATCCGGCCTTCGCAGAATCGCGATGAACTTCTCGACCGCGTCCTCGTCGAGCCCGTTTTCCGGCTCGTCGAGTAACATTATTCCTGGTTTCATCGCCATTATCGTCGCCAGGGCAAGCCGTCTTTTTTCGCCGCCGGAAAGCGTATGGGGAATGCGTTTTTCGAAACCGTCAAGCCCCACCGAATGCAAAGCCTCTTTGACCATGGTCTTGACTGGCTCTCCCTTAAAACCGAAATTGAGCGGCGCAAAGGCGATTTCTTCTTCAACGTTCGGACAGAACAATTGATTGTCCGAATCCTGGAAAAGAAGGCCGATATTCGCGCGGACTTCGACAAAATCCTTTTCCGTGGAGCGGGTTTTGCCCAGGATGTTTATCGTGCCGGCGGTCGGCTTCAGCAATCCCATGATCAGATAGAGAATTGTTGTTTTCCCGCAGCCGTTAGGCCCGGTAATGCCGACGCGCTCGTTGGTCCTCAGGCAAAAATCAAGATCGTGGAGCAGCGACGGCTTTCCGGGATAACCGAAATTCAACTGCCGGATCGTAATCAGAGCAGTTTCGTCCATAGGATGATCAGCGGAACGAAAATTATGCCGATAAGCGCGGCGGCGAATGCTATGTCCCGCGAGGTTAAGGAAAAATGCTCGAGGATCCAGTATTTGCCGGTGAATCCCCGGCAGATCATTGCCCGGTGAACCTGTTCGGCGCGTTCATGGCCTTTGAGCAGAAGATTGGCGACAATATAGGCGTAAACGCGGTAGGTGAAGCGATCGGTTCTTGGTCTGAAGCCCCTTGATCGCAGGGCGATATTCATGCGCCGGTACTCGTCGGCAAGCACATAACCGTAGCGATCGACCAGAAAAAATAGATGAACCAGTTTATCCGGCGCGCCGAGATGGCGCAGCGCGTGGCTCAGCTGGAATATCGTATTGCTTGCCAGCAGGGCAATATTGGCGAGGATTATCGCGTTGCCTTTGAGCGTGATCGTGAGCGCCCTGTTCAAGCCTTGCCGGCTCGCCGACCACGGCCCGATTTGAAATACGGTGTCGCCGGGATACGAAAACGGGATGATAAACCAGATAAAGAGAAAAAACAAATTGACCAGGCCGAGGCGCAAAACCAGGCTTTTGAATCGCGGACGGCTCAATAGGACGAGGGCGATTGCCGCAAAAAGATACGCGATTATTGCCGGCCGGTTCGTTGACAACGCGCTAATTATGGAAAACAGCAAGGCGATCGAGATTTTGATCCGCGGATCAACCCTGTGTACCAGCGAATCGCCGCGAAAAAGTTCCTGTCTGATCATCTATTATTTGCGTCGGCGAAAATACATGAAAAGCCCCATGAGTCCGAAAATATACCCGATTCCGCCGATAATCTCGGTAACCGAAACATGCCGTTTTTCAAGACGGGATACGCGTGTCGCGATCGGCTGAAGCTTCTCATCGAGGATCTCGGCAAGTATGGTTCGCAGGGTGTCTTTGTCGATCGTTCTCGGCTCGATCGCCGCGATCGGCGTCTTACCTGCCGGTTTTGTGTCAATCCTGAGCGGGGGCAGGTCCGAAGCCCTGATTACGGTTTCAGCGCGGTGTCCCATGCCGGCATCGGCGATTATCTTAAGGTCGGTTCGGGCCGTGATTGGAAAGGAAAATTCGCCGTTATCGCCGGTTTTGCCTTCGCTGATCTTCTTGTTGGTCGGGCCGTAGATTTCGATCACGCAGTTTTTCGCCGGTGTGCCGTCGCTAAAATATACCTGCGTTAATATCGAAGATCCTTCGACCTGAGCCAGCATATTTATTTTATGACCGTAGACCAGCGGCAAAGCACCCAGCGCGACAACAATACAGATTAATATCTTAATCATGTTACTCCTTTGAGCAGATCGGGTTTCACGCGCCGCAAGAATGCGACCACCATGGCCACGATAAATCCTTCGATGATTATCACCGGTACATGGGCGATCAAAACCAGGCGCGCGGCAATGATGAACTGTTCGCCGCTCAGCGCCAGGGCGCCGGCAATGATCAAACCGCTGAGCAATATGCCGAGTGAGCCGGCAACAAAGGCGCCGATTATGGCAATCAAATCGTTTTTTCCCCTGATGACTGGCCCCAACAGCAAAAAACACAGCAAGGACGGAAAAGCCATGGCAAAGCAGTTAACGCCCAGGGTCGTGAGGCCGCCGAATTGAAGAAGTATCGCCTGGAGCAGGAGCGCGACGAGGATCGCGGGAAACGACGCCCAGCCGAGAATCACGCCCATCAGGCCGTTGAGCACAAGATGAATACTGGTCGGACCAAGCGGTACATGGATTAACGATGCGGCGAAAAATGATGATGCCAGGACCGCGGCGCGCGGCGTTTTGTCAAAATCCATCTTCCGCAAGCCGATGCCGCAGCCGGCCGCGGCCGACGCCGCACCGGCAATGATCACCGGCGCGGCGAGCACCCCTTCGGATATATGCATGCCGGATTACTGTTTTATGTCGGCGGTTTGTACCCAGAGGACCGCGCCGATCTCGACCGGATAGTCCCGCTTGTCCTGCGGGTTGCGCATTTTCTCGGGCGCTTCGCTCAGGGCGGCGAACCCCCACCAGCCGGCCCAGGGCATTACGTAGTGAAACACGCCGTTGGCGTCGGTTTTCACAACCTGGGTGATAAAGGCGGCGGCCGGCGCTTTATATTTCTGGTCCTGATTATAGTATTCGATTTCGACGTCGATGTCGGCCGCGGGCAGGCCATCCACTTTGACCAGGCCGGAAAAGATGTTGCCGGCGTATAAGCCGTAAGGCCGGGTGAGCGGTATGATCTCGGCGCGCATGCCGGTCTCGGCGTCCCAGCCGTCCTCCAAACCAAAGGCATTAACGACGACTTTCGTGCAATGAATGATGAACACTTCTTCGCTCGGTTCCCAGTAGGGCTGGGGTTCGACGAAGAATACATAATCACCGGGTTTACGGAACACATAGTCCATTTTCCATGCCGAAAATCCGTCAAGCACATATTGAGAAATACCAGCCAGCAGATCATCGCGCTTCTCGCCTTTGATGATCACGCCGAACTGTTTCGGTTTCACCATGTTCATGATGCCGCCTTCAAACGGATGGCAGAACCGCATGTCGATGCTTATTTTCTCGCGGCCGACGTCGACGATTGAGGCCGAAGGGATGATCATCTGGAAATGACCAAAAAGTGAGAACGCGAAACCGGTGGCGATCATTGTCCATATTGATTTCATGATAGCTCCTTTGATCTAGAACTCATAAGTCAATCCGGCAGTGAGCAGCAGGGAGTTTTCGATATCCTCGAAGGCTCCGGATAATCCCAGGTCGATACGCACATCAGTCATGATCCCGGCGCTGCCGCCGATCTGCCAGGCGTCAAGATTGTCTTCATTGCCGCCGGCTTCCAGCCCAAGGGTGAATCGGTTCATTTCGTACACCGCGCCCAGCGCGTAGAACAATGTCCCATTATTATCGGTGAGCGGGGTTACTTCATAGCCCGCGTTCAGATTGAAGGCGATCGGGCCGAAAGCGCGCGACAGAATGGCGGTAAGAGCGTACCCCGGGGCGCCCGGACTGACCGCCGCCGACGCCGAGAGCATATTGGAAATCAACGCGTATTTCACGCCCATTTCAATATTCGTGAAGCCGCTTATCTCGTCGGGTTGCATAACATGGGCAAAACCGATGCCCATATCCATGCGGTCGGTCAGGCCGTGCTTGAACCCGAACGACAGCGCAATGTTATCGGACCAATATTCTAGACCGGCTTCGAACTCGTGCATGCCGGTTTCCACCGTGCCCGCGTCATCGGTGAAAAAAGGACGGGCGGCAAACGCCGCGGCCGCGACGCATATCAGCGGCAGGCATTGGTTGTTGATGTTTGGCATGATGATCTCCTTTTGTTTGTTTAAGCGATCTTCTTGCCGGTACTGGTTGTCGTCAACTTGCCGTGCTTTATGCCCCTGGTGCTGAGCAGGCGGTCGGCTATTTTCTGCACATCGCCGGCCCGGCCGCGCACCGCCAGTACTTCGAGACAATTATGTTTATCAAGATGAATATGCATTACCGACATGACTTGATCATGGTATTCGTGCTGGATCTCGGTAAGACGCTCGGTCAGCTCCCGGACCTCATGACTGAACACGACCGTGATCGTGCCGACTATTTCCTGGTTCGGGTTTTTCCATTCTTCCTTGACGAGATATTCCCGGATCATGTGCCGTATCGCCTCGGAACGGTTGGGAAAACCGAGATGTTCGATCAGCCGGTCAAAATCGCGCAGCAGGGTCGTGTTCATTGAAACACCAAAACGGATCGCCTTGCTCATCGTCGGCCTCCGGTGCGTGTTACTTTTTCGATATTCATAACACAATATAGTTAAATGGAACAGAATGTCAAGAGGAGAAAAAACAGTTGGAACTAAGTGCTAAGAACTAGGAACTATAAAAAGCGTATTGCGTAGTGCGTAGCGCGAAAAAACCGTAAGCGGTAAGCCGTAATCCGTGAATGACCAATGACGTAATGACTAATAACGATTCTGTCATACGATGTGAGTAGGTGAGAAAATAAAAGAAGCAGACTCTGACCAAAGAAGATCAGTCAACGTCTGCTTTTTGTTATTACTGGACGTTCAGTTGAAAACTAATGCCGCCGAGTTCGGTCGGGATAAGGATGTTGCGTGTGAATGCCGTTTGTTCAACATCGTCGATGAGTATTTTGAAGACAAGGGCATCGGTGAAATTGGATGAATCGCTCTTATAGATTATCCCCTGAAGGATATCGCCCTTGCTGAGATCGATAATCACGTTTTTGGTTCGACTGCAGCTTGTCCACGTAAAGATAACAAAGATACACAATGCCGCTGCGATAAGTTTCATCCTGCCTCCTTTGAGCATTATAGCACAGGTCTGATTATTGCCAAGAGGCTGTTTTTCTCTGTTCTCGCTGCGTCGGTGCCCGGGGAAATGGGGGTTAGGTTTCTTTTCTGCTACACGTCTTGCTGTCCGTCGGCGGCCAGCCGAATATTGCCAGGTCGATGAGACCCGATTCACTGAAGATCACGCCTTCTTCGAGTAACAACTGCCGCTGCTGCTCATGTCCCCGACCTTTCTTCAGGGCAAGACCGCCCCGGCGGTTCACGACCCGATGCCAGGGCAAATCGTATTTTTGGCTTGATGAATGCAAGATATAGGCGACCTGGCGCGCGCCGCGCGGATTGCCGGCCAGGGCGGCCGCCCGGCCATAAGTGATAATCCGGCCGCACGGTATCTGTTTGATAATCCGGACGACCCGCTCGGTGAATCTGGTTATTATTTCTTGCGGAAGAAACCGAATAAGCCGCCTTCTTTTTTGTTGTTTTCAGCCGGAGGCGGCGCGGCTGGCGGTGCTGATTTTTTGACCGGTTCGGCCGGTGTCGTGATCCTAACCAGTCCGGATGAGATCATGCCATAGAGTATGCGCGCGGTCTCGAATTCCGAGAGATTCGCCTTGACGCTGATCTTCCGGATGGTCAGGGATCCGTCGACAAAAGAAAGCACTTTCCATTCTTCGGGCTTGAGATGGATTTTCTCGACGCCGGCTTCAGGAACTTCGACGATCTGCACAACGACTTCAAAAGACGGTATCAATTTCTGTATTTTGTTCATTTCATCGATCCGGCGGGCAGCCTCAAGAATCACCTGCTGGATCGGAAGATCAACCGTGCGTTCCATGGTTTCTTCGTTGGGGTTGAACACGAAACGGCCTTTTTTCCAGCCGAGGATAATATCAATTGCCGATTCGCCGTCCGAGGTATTTGTCCGGGCGTGAACGACAATGCCATTTTTGAAGTAGACTATGCCGACATCGGTCGCCGATTGTATTCTTAGACCCCCGTCCCTCTGGCCGAGCTGGATCAGCTGAAAAACATCGGTCAGCTCAAAATCATCCAGGTTGCCTTGCAGTGCCATTATTCTTTGTATGCTCCCATTCGGCGGTACTTTTGAACCCGCGCCGCGATCAGTTCTTCAGCCGGAATCTTGATTAGTTCTTCAAGGTTAGTCCTGAGGTAATCGACCACATTTTTAGCGGTTTGATCAAAGTTAAAATGAGCGCCGCCAATTGGTTCGGGTATGATTTCATCGATGATGCCGTTTTCCTTGAGATCTTGGGCGGTCATGCGTAGCGCTTCGGCCGCGTCCTTGTTCTTCGATGAATCGCGCCAGAGTATCGAGGCGCATCCTTCGGGCGATATTACCGAATAGAACGCATTTTCGAGCATCAGAATACGGTCGCCGACGGCAATTGCCAGCGCGCCGCCGGATCCGCCCTCGCCGACGATAACGACAATGATCGGTGTCGGCAGTACCGAACATTCAAAAAGATTCACCGCGATCGCCTCGGCCTGGCCTCTTTCCTCGGCACCCACGCCCGGATAAGCGCCCTGGGTGTCGATGAAACTAAAAATCGGCATTCTAAATTTCGCGGCCATTTTCATGATCCTTAATGCTTTGCGGTAGCCCTCGGGATGGGGCATTCCAAAATTGCGTCTCATGCGCTCTTTTGTGTCGCGGCCTTTTTGCTGGGCGACGATCGCGACCGAATACTCGTTGAATTTGGCAATGCCGGCGACAATGGCTGCGTCGTCCCGGAACCGGCGGTCGCCGTGCAACTCGACAAAATCGCCGGTAATGCGATTTATTATATCAAGGGGATAGGGCCGGCGCGGATGCCTTGCGAGCTGAGCCCGTTGCCAGCGGGACAGATTGGAATAGATCTTCTTCTTCAGGCGATCGGCTTGAGCCCGGAGTCGCTCAACTTCGTCGTCGACATCCTTTAATCCCCTGAGTTCCTCAATCTTCTTTTCCAGTTCGACGATCGGGCGTTCAAAATCCAGCCAGATGCCGTTCATTAGAACTCGAATCCGATTCCGACCGTGTTGATCATGCCGAGATTCATTGGATATATGGACCCGGCATATTTGAAGGCAATATTGCCGATCGCGATGTCGCAACCGAATGCCGGATATATTCTCTGGCGATAATTGGCGGCGAGATTGAGCGCCATGAGCCTATGCACGGGCACTTTGATCGATACCGAAGTTTCGAAATCGCCGGTGTTGACGAGATAATGAGCGTCGCCGCCGATGCCGAACCTCGAGAACTGATAGTTCAGGCCCGTGCTCAGCCTGGCCGGAAGGCTAATCTCATCATTACGGATCGTCAATTTCGAGCCAAAATTCGTAACGCCGAGACTGATGCGGCTTCTTTCGGCGCGGTACGAGAAAGCAAGGTCAAAGGCCAGAGCATAATCCGAGTAGACCATGATATTCTCGGATATGTACTTCAAATTCATACCGATCTTTCCCTGCTCGGTTACATTCACGTTTGCGCCTAATATTAAAGAGAAGTCATTAGCCGTGTAGTCGATAAGCGGATCTTCGGTTGGGTAGTCGGGACGCCATTCGATCTCGCCGTAGTCAAAGTTGACAAACCCGACGCCGACGCACACCGGGCCGAGGTTCTTGCTGAGTGCCATGGAAACGCTGTGCATATCAAGGTAGAATTTGTTGTACGAGCACCAGATCTGGTATTTGTCTCCGGCCTGAAATTGAGACGGATTGTAGAAAATCGCTTCGGTGCGTTCGGCATTTGAAAAACCGGCGGTCAATCCCAGCGGTGAGACCGGCAGAAGCAGCGAATTGACGCCCGAACTGTTCAATAGAAAAAATAGTAAACACAACATGGTTTCTTCCTTTTTTTATTCTTCGATTATCTCGACATTAGCCCGGGGCAGCGTGATCTTTTCCTTAGTGTCAAGCTCAACGCCGAGTACCCGGACATGAGATTCGGTCTCGATGTTAGCGAGATCGACCGGGAGACTGACGACCTTGCCGATTGCTCCGAAGTGCGGTTCGCGAATTATCCGGACCGACATGCCGACTTCAAGTCCGGTGCCGCCGGATATGTCCACCGACTTCTTGGCTGGCGCGGTCTCGAGCGGGACAATAACTTCGGGTCGCATTACCCCGGCGCGGATCTGGGTGGCGCCGTTGATCGACGCCTTCTTGCCTTCAAGCGATTTGAGCAAGTTGAAAGTGCGATCCGCCATCCGCAGCCGGCCAAAACCCTCGGTGACAATCAGGGTTAAGCCGACCTGTTCCGAACCGGTGATCGCAACGCCGATATCATAGCCCATGAACATTTTCAGGTCGTTGTCTTCGATGCCGCCGACGACAATACCTTTTATCCCGGTCTTGCGGGCCTGGACCAATGTGTTGTAGTCAACGATCGACCCGCCGGCGACAATCTTATCGGCAAAGGATTTGTCGAGGTCTTTTTCGGTTAAGGGCTGACCGGGATCATCCACCGCGGTCGCCAGCAAACCGATAGTTTCACCGCCGATACCGAAAATACCCTGGATAAAGCTTCCGCTGGTGCGGATCCTGACGCCTTCCTGCTTGATGGTTTCGATAACTTCTCCGTTGATGTAGGCTATAACCTCGACCGGCACCGGCGGTTCACGCAGGATCACCTGGCCGGTGATCTTGGAGATATTCTCGATATCACCGTTGATCGGGCTTTTGACATTGGATTTGAAAAGCCCGAAAAGCCCTTTGCTGCGCGCAATCGATTCGTCCTTCTGGACTTTGTCGCCGACCTTCTTCAACATTGATTCATTGATTTCTTCGGGTAGTATGCCCAACAAACCTGCGACATTAAGGGTTTGAACATTGCCCGGCAGTTTGGTTCGGGCAACGACTTGTTCGGCGGTAACGGTATCGCCTTGCTTCACCATGATCTCGCCGGGCAGCGGCAGCCTTCGGTCTTTGATCAGTACCGTATGACTAAGGACTTTCAGCCCAGGAGTATAAGCGTGTGCCAATCAAAACCTCCTTATTAACATTAACGCATTATACAGATGATATACAATTTTCTTTATTGGTCAAGAGCCGCGTCGGCTGACCAGCCTTGCCGAATCAAATGCGAAGTTTTTGGTAAATTAGTGTTGCGGCTGGTGAAAATTACTAATTTTATTTGGTTGGTATCAAACCGGTCCCGCAACCAACGCAATGATCAATAACATCATATTACCTCCTTGCTTGTTATTTATATTATAAATACGATTAATAACATGTCAAGTACTTCACACTTAGGGCAAGAGCCCATAAGACTATTGCGAAAAAAGCCCCGAGGTGTATAATTAGAGCGTGAGATTATTATGGTTTGTTTCCTGGATGCTTACATTTCCCTTGCTGAAAATTCTTACCGGCGCGGAGATAATCGGGAGCATCCCCAGGCGCGGCGCGTATATCATCGCATGCAATCACGCGTCTTTTATCGACCCGCCGGCACTCGGCATTGCCGCCTGCCGCGAGGTGTTCTTCCTGGCGAAAATCGGGCTTTTTAAGTTATCGGGTATTTTCACCCGGCTGATCAGCGCCTATAATGCTATTCCAATCAGCGGCGTCATGGGTTTGAGACCGGCAATCAAGCTGTTGAAAAAAGGCCAGGCAGTGGTTATTTTCCCGGAAGGAACCAGGTCTTTGCAGGGGGCAATGCTTCCTTTTAATCCCGGAGTCAGTTTTCTATCAATCAATTACCGTATCCCGGTAATTCCGGCGTACATCAAGAATTCAGGCAGGAACTTCTTTCTTCTGATGCTCAGAATATATCAGCTCAGGATCAAGTTCGGTCGACCTTTATCCAGTGACGGTTATGAAACATGCCGCGAGGATTATGCGCGATTTGCCGAAAAACTGCAAAAAGAGATCGGGAAGTTAATGTGAAAATCCTGAAGGCGCGTTACGGCGGAGTGTGTTTCGGCGTACAGCGGGCGATCGAGATGTCGCTGGATGCCGTCAATAAATGGAAAACCGTCTATTCGCTTGGCCCGTTGATTCACAATCGTCTGGTCGTGGAGAATCTTATGAAACAGGGGGTGATAACGGTCGAGAACATCGAAGACGTCAAGAACAAGAAAGTCATTATCCGTTCCCACGGGGTTCATCCGAAACTACTCGGCAAACTAAGAAAGAAGAATTACGCGATCGTTGATGCGACCTGCCCGCGGGTGCGTCGTGCTCAGCGTTACGTCGAGAAACTGATAAAAGAAGGATATCATGTCGTGATCGTGGGCGAGAAGGATCATCCGGAGGTGAGGGGTCTGCTAGGGTACGGCAGCAAAAGGGCCGTGGTTTATTCGCCGGGCATGAGGCTAAGATATAGGAAAGTCGGAGTCGTTCCCCAGACCACGGTTGAACCCGGATATTTTTCCGCGGCGGTCTCGGATCTGCTTGCCCGGGTTGTGGAGATGAAGATCTACAATACGATCTGCCATGCGACGATCATGAGACTCACCGAGGCGGCAAGGCTCGCCGAAAAAGTTGACGCGATGATCGTGATCGGCGGTAAGAACAGCGCCAACACCACCCGGATTTATGAGATCTGTAAGAACCACAAGCCATCGTTTCATATCGAAACGCCCGAGGAAATCGATATCGATTGGTTCCGGGGCACGAAAAGAATCGGTATAACGGCCGGCGCATCAACGCCGATCGACCAGGTCGACCGGGTTATAAGATTCCTGCAGGACAGATTCGGCCGTAAACGGACGGCGACGCGTCCCGGCCGGTGTGATCAGTAATCCCTTTTTTCCAGCGCATTGGTTCCAATCCTGATCGGCAACACGATTGCGGCGGCATTAACGGCGGCGAACAGAAGAAAACACAAAGCGACCAATAGCGGATTACCCGGCCGCATCATGTATTTACCTCGCAAATAGTTATAGGCGGGTGCCGCGAGAATGATGATTGATATCCCGACATGAGCGATGCTGATCAACGCCGTGATTATCCCGCCGCTGCCGGCCGCGATCCTTGAAGGATTATCTTCGTTGAATTGCGGAAAACGGCTGCCCAGGCCCAGGCATATCGAAACCAGCGAGGCGGCAAGAAACAAGCCAATAACCGGTAAAATAACCGAAAGCCCGGGATCGGTATTTATGAAAATGTTGGACATGAACAGAAGCCCCTGGACGAGGATCACGGTCATAATCAGGCTGGCGATGTATTTAGTGAAGAATATCTGCCGCCGCGGTATGGGCGAAGAACCCAGCAGCCAGATACCGGCTCTTTCCAGGCTCAATGCCGGAAAGATAAAGCGCACGCCAAGAGTGGCGAGAATGAAATTAACATAGGCAAAATTGGCGAAAGATACGACTGTGCGCCAGAAAGGGAGCGTGAAGTACAAGGGTGTCCGGCGCAGCGAGAAAACATAGACCGCGAGGAGGATGACGAACACCGAGAGCTGCACCCATTGCGAAGGTTCACGGATAAACAATAGTATATCTTTACTGAGTAGATTGCGCGCTATTCCGGGACGGAAATCCTTCAATAGGGAAGAGCGGCGGCGGTTCCTGTTTTCATGTTCGCCGATGCGCATCCACGACCGGGCATACAGCCATTTGGCAATTTGATAGGCGATCACGGTGACACTGACCGTGACTGACATCAGAACGAGAAAGTAGAATGGATTGGGCCGAGTCGATTTGAACTCCTGAAGCACGTTCGAGAGCCAGGTTGAGGGGACATAGATGCCGCCAAGCGAGGTCATGTTAGCGGCAAAACGCAGGAGATCTTGTTCGCTTTCGGTCTCAAGTATTTTCAGCATATGAGGGTTGCTGATCTTGATATAACTGATGGTCATAATAATGATCAAACCTAACGCAACAAAGATCACCTCCCGTGATCTCAGATTGGGAAAAATCCTGAAGATCAGAAAAATCAGCACCGAGGCGATCGCCGCCGGCATGATCAAATATGTGAAAACGCTGAAAACGCTGACCGGATAGTACAGCCACGGCGCCCGGTTCGTAACGCCGTAGGCCGCCAGCATCGGCAATGCCAGCACCATGGTCGCCCAGGAAGAGTAAAGGCAATTTTCGAACAATTTCGCCAGGTATATGGTCGCCGGTTTTACCGGCATCGCAAAGAGAAAATCGAGTTCGCGATTCTGATAGAAGGTCGAGAATGAAGTGATGATATTGCTGGAAACGAGCATGATGAAAAAAACGAAGAAAGACATCTCGATGATCCGGTCAAGCAGTCCCGGGCCGATGATTTCGACGCCAATTAGATATGTGAACACGCGGAAAAGCACATAATATGAACCAAGGAAGAAACAGGAAATGACGAAGACAAAGGATGCCAGGCGAATCGCCCCCTGGGTTCTTATCGTCTGAAGAATCAGACGGGCGTTTATCGCGAGTATTCTTGTGAACTGGTGCACGGTCTTAAGCGTGATTCTCGGTGAGGCCGATGTATATATCCTCAATGTTCTTTTTTCCGGCGATTCGGGCAAGTTCGTCGAGTGTGCCGGTGAATTTCAGCGTGCCGTGGTCAATAATCCCGATGCGCGTGGCGATTTCCTGCGCAAAAGACAGCGTGTGCGTGCAAATTAGCAAAGTTTTGTTTTCATTCTTCTTTGCATGAAACACTTCGCGCACGGTCCGGCTGCTTTTAGGATCAAGTCCGACCAGCGGTTCATCAATCAGAATAATCTCCGGGTCATGGACGAGCAGCTGGCACATTATTATTTTCTGTTTCATTCCGTGAGAATAGGTTTCGGCGAACTCGTCGATCCATGAACCGATTTCGAACAGATCGAGGTAGAAGTCAAGGCGTTTTTCGTAGTCGGCGCGGTCGACCCGATATATGCCGGCAACAAAATTGATGAACTCCCGCCCGGTCAACTTGTTATAGATAAATGGTTCATCCGGGACATAGCCGATATGGCGCTTGGCATTGATCGGGTTTTGGTGAATATTTATGTTCTTGACCAGAATCTCTCCCCGGTCGGGATTCAGCAAGCCGGCGGCAAGCTTGAGAGTGGTGGTTTTGCCGGCGCCGTTGGGGCCGAGCAAAACAAAAATCTCCCCGCGATTCAAGACCAGATTGAGATTATTGACCGCCCAGTGATTACCGTATCGCTTGCCTAAATCTTTAATCTGCAGGTTTGCCATCGGCTATTCGATTTCGCTGTAGTCGATCACTTTGATCTTCACTTTGCCGACGACTTTCATGACCTTTGCCCATTCTGATAGTTCTCCTTCAGTGATCTTCAGATGACCGATATCCGACGGAAAACGGTTGAATGTTGGATCGACCGGGACCCATTTGCCGAGCCAGACCGCGCACCAGGCATGATAATAATATGAATGGCCGTCAAGATTCACCAATCCGACATAGATCTTGGTCGGAATGCCCACGGCCCGGGCAAGCGCGGCGAACAGTATCGAATGCTCGTTACAGTCACCTTCACGGGTTCGGAGAACGTCGATCGCCGAGGGTACCGAGGCGACCGGGTTTTGTCTGATCATTTTGTATACTGCCTGGGTCAGCAGGGCAACGGCCCGGCGGGCGTTGGTTTCCGAACCGACGATCTTGCGGGCTTCGTTGATTATCTGCGGGTCATTGGATTGCGCGTAGAGTGTTGGTTCGAGATGTTCATGGAATTCATCGATCGGTATCGTCTTGTCCGGCAGGTGGTCGAGGACCGGAAGGCTGAATTCTAATGTCGGCGGATCGCGATTTACCAGCCGCTGATAGTCGCCGCTGATCTCGAGTCCATCGATGTCGATATCATGCAGTTCAATAGTCAGGGTGCGCAGACGGACCGGGTCAGGCAGCGGCGGATCGATCTTAACCGCAAAAAACGACAGCAGGTCAAAAGCGTTTGCCGGCTCGATTTCCGCCATGGCCCGGTCTTTGGTCATGGGTATCATATCCATTGCCATTGCGGGTGTCGTCTGTTTTACCAGCCGATAATCATCGTCAAGCCACAGGATCGCGTCAATGCCCAGGTAGCTTATATCGACTCTTATCGCCTGTACTTCGTGATCCAGAACCGTTACCTTTTCTTTGGCGCCGACGCTGATGCGGGCCGTTGACGACGACTGGGTTATCGGATCAAAATACGGGATGTTGATCGAACTGCCGGTTTTGAGATTTTTCTTCCTGATGATCTCATCGACGGCTTCGGGCAGGTACGGTCTTTCGCTGAGCTGGATTGTCCGCTGCTGGGCGGCACCGTGGGAGTAGGACGTAATCTTCATCTTTGTACCGTCGATAACGCCCTCGATGCGCATTACGCGCCCTTCAGTCTGTACTTCAATGACGAAGTCCCGCAGCGCGTATTGACTATCGGTATGCGCGAAAAGCCGGCTGTTAAGGGTGGTTTGAGTATTCATCATGCTGATCGTCATCTGTTGATTGTTCTCGATCTTGAACCCCGAGTCAAGCGGGCTGATTTTGGTGAATGAGTAGCCGATACGCTGTCCCTGGATGAAAACGCCCAACCATTCCTCGGTCGATCCGGGCAGGTGGTCGGTGTTGACCTTGTTCGCAATCCGGCCGGGACGAGGTATCCTGGTTATTAGAAAAACGCTTGCCGCCAGTATGATCGCGATGATAACGATATTAAGCAATTTCTTCATCGTAACTCCCTTTGCTTCAGTCAGTCTAATGAAATAATAACTGTAGTCAATATGTCAAAGGGAGAGGATAAAGGTGAGGGATTAGCGTTGGGTTTTCTTGACTAACGGGTGTAATTGGTTATACTGAGGTTTACCGGAAAGGAGTGCTGATGCATAATATTGTCGGTGAATTGCTGAGCCCGAATGAAAATCATATCATTCTTATTGTGCTTGATGGACTGGGAGATATCCCGAATCCGACGAAAACCCCGCTCGAGCTTGCCAAGACGCCTAACCTTGATCGGCTGGCAAGGAAAAGCAGTTTCGGCAGAACCATACCGATCGGCCCGGGCATTTCGCCGGGCAGCGGCCCGTCGCATCTTGCCCTTTTTGGCTATGATCCGATTGAATATCAAATCGGTCGAGGCGTGCTCGAGGCATTGGGTATCGGGCTTGAGGTTAAGGAAAAAGATATGGCAGTAAGGGCAAATTTCGCAACCATAAAGAATAATGTGATCATTGATCGAAGAGCCGGTCGTATTTCGACCGACGAATGCCGCCGTTTATGCGTAAAACTGCAGGCCGCATTGCCGAGCATCAAGGACGTGAAACTGACGATCACGCCGGCCAAAGAACACCGTTTTGTGGTCTTATTCGAGGAAGCCGGATTATCCGACAAGTTGACCGATGCTGATCCCCAAAAAGATAAGAAACCGGCCGTTCTTGTCAAAGCCAAAGAAAATGCGGCAGCGGCAAGCGCCGAGATTGTCAATGAATTCATTAAAAAAGCGGCCGAAGTGTTGAGCGATGAAGAAAAGGCCAGTTATCTGCTCTTGAGGGGGTACGCGCGCAATCCAAACCTGCCTTCGATGGCGGAACGGTTCGGTATCAGACCGGCCGCGATCGCAACCTATCCGATGTACCGAGGCCTGGCCAAGCTGGTCGGCATGGATATTCTGAAAGCCGGTGAAACGATCAATGATCAGATAACCGCCTTGAAAGAGAACTACCTAAAATATGATTTCTTTTTCATCCATTTCAAGGCGACGGACAAGGCAGGTGAAGATGGAATACAGGAGGAGAAGATAAAGGCACTGGAAGAATTCGATAGATACCTGCCGGAAATAACGAGGCTGAAGCCGGAAGTCGTATGCATAACTTCGGACCATTCAACCCCGATCCGTCTGCAGGCCCATTCATGGCATCCGAATCCGATGCTTATCAATGCCCAGTTTGTGTTCCCGGAGCACAAGCGGTTTACCGAAAGGAATTGCGCGGTTGGTTTTCTGGGACAGATGAGGGCGCTGGATGTCATGCCCAACCTTCTGGCTTATGCCCTGAAGCTAAAAAAATACGGAGCGTAAAATGAGCGATAGAATAAGCAAAAAAGCGATTATCTCGGTTGCGGACAAAACCCGTATCGTTGACTTTTGCCGGGAACTCGCCGCCATGGGGTTTGAGTTGATCGCGACCGGCGGTACCCATAAATTGCTGGGTGAAAACGGCATCAAGGCGGTCAAGATCAGCGATTATACCGGTGGCAGCGAGAGCGAACGCGTGAAAACGCTTAGCCAGCGTATTGCCCACGAAATCCTGGAGAGCGGTGAGATCGGTCTGGTGATCTGCAATTTGTATCCGTTTTACAATCAGCAGGGGAAATCGACTGACGAAATGATCGAATTCGTTGATATCGGAGGCGTTACCTTGATCCGTGCCGGCGCAAAGAATTTCAAAAAGGTCGGCGTTGCCTATGATCACGATCAATACGATGGGGTATTGAAGGCACTGAAAGAAGATAGCTTTGACGAAAAATATCGGTGGCAGCTTGCCCGCGCGGCATTTGATTATATCGCCTGGTACGATACGGT
>JBBIHN010000025.1:0-18902 GCA_037446995.1 Caldifarciminota bacterium
AAAAAAAAGGCGCCCGCTTCGCCATTTGTCTAATATCAAGACCTGCCACCTTTCAAAAATATTCTCTTCTGTCAATACTTTTCTACTGTCATTGCACGCGAATCCGCCATACTGGATGGCGGATTCGCGTGGCAATCTCATGTCTTTTCGATAGTTTTTCAATCAATGAGATTGCTTCGTCACTCTGTTCCTCGCAATGACCGATTGGAAACTGAAAAGCGGAGAGGACTCAGCTAATTGTTGTCTTGACTTGACGGAATTTGTGTAGATAATACATGACGTGGCCGATCCCGAACATAACATTAATTATCAAGAAATGGGATTGATATCCGGACTGGAGATCCACTATCAACTGGACACCCGGCGCAAGCTTTTCTGCAATTGCCCGGTCGGGCTGAGGAATGACCTACCGGATGCTGAGATCATCCGGCATATGCGGCCCACGCTATCCGAGCTGGGTGAATACGACGGCACCGCCCTCATGGAGTTCAAGACCAAGAAGGAAGTCCATTACCAGCTGCATTACGAAACGGTTTGCACGTACGAGATGGACGACACCCCGCCCTTCCCGGTCAACCAGCAGGCTCTGGAGATTGCGGTCGAGCTCGCCTTGCTTCTCAATTGCCAGATCGCCGACGAGATCCACGTTTCCCGCAAGCAGTACCTTGACGGCAGCATCCCGACCGGATTTCAGCGGACTATTGCCATCGGCGTCGACGGTTGGATCCCCTTTCGCGGCCGGAAGATCCGAATCATGCAGGTCTGCCTCGAGGAAGATGCCTGCCGGGAGATGGACGACATCGGCCACGTTGTCATCTTCCGGACCGACCGGCTCTCCACGCCCCTGATCGAGGTCATCACGTATCCGGATATGCATACCCCGGATGAGGCTATGGAGGTCGACCGAGAGCTGGGGCGGATTCTACGCGCGTCTGGCAAGGTGCGCCGGGGCATCGGTACCGTACGTCAGGACGTCAACGTCAGCATAACCGGTGGGACTCGAGTGGAGATCAAAGGCGTGGCAAAGACCGGTTTCATCGCGCGGCTCGTTCATCACGAGGCCCTCCGGCAGAAGGCCCTGCTCGAGATTAAGGACGAGTTGAAGATCCGGGGCATAAACCGCGAGACCTTTGTGTTCGAGAAAGTCGATTGCACCGACATCTTCCGGGACACGAAATGTCCGCCGATCCGCGAATCCCTGGCCGCACATGGCTCGGTCGGCGCGATTAAATTGAACGGATTCGCCGGGCTTCTGAATTACATGGTCTCGCCGCACCGGACCCTGGCGGATGAGATGAAGGGTCGGGTCCGGGTGATCGCTTGTTTGGACCAGGCGCCAATCCTGTTCCATTCGGACCGCCGCGAAGCCGGGTCTGGCCCGGACGAGGCAGAATGGCTGGCAGTCAGGAATAAACTGCGCGCAAATTACACGGATTCCCTGGTCGTTGTCTGGGGCGACATGGCCGACATCCAGACTGGCCTGGCCGAGATCGCGATCCGCGCCCGCGAAGCGACGGTCGGCGTGCCCAACGAAACCCGCCAGGTTCTACGCAACCTGGAGACCGATTTCGAGCGGATCCTGCCTGGTCCGGACCGAATGTATCCGGACACTGATTCACCGCCGATACCGATCACCCAGGAATTCATCGCCGGTATCCAGCAGGGCCTGCCCGCCACGCCGGAGTACTGGCGCAACAAGTACCGGGGAATCCTCAGCGAACCGCTGCTCCAGCAGTTGATTGACTTCGGCCGCATCGCCCTTTTCGACCGGATCCACGTGACCGCCGGGCATGAGCCGGGTACGATCGCTTATATCCTGACCGCGGTTCTGCGGGACCTAGACCGTAGGGGAACCAAGGTGGCGTGTCTCGAGGACGGTTTTTTCGAGCGGCTGTTCGAATCCTACCGCGAAGGCACGATCAGCCGGGAAGCTATCCCAGAGGTGATCGCGGATTCAGCCCGGAACGGCGGCGAGCTCGGGCCCGCGCTCGAACGACACCGGAAAATGCCCGCGGCCGAACTGGCGGCGCTGGTCCGTACTATAACCGGACAGGCGGTCGAATCAAAATATTTTGACCGCAAGATCGATTTTCTGATCGGCCGAGTCAAGGAACGGACCGGGGTCCAGGCTGACGGCCGGGATATCCGAGCCCGCTTAATGGAGGTCTGCCCATGAACGATGACACCTACAAGGGATATCGCGGTCTTGCCAGGGAAGCCCTGGTCAAGTTCAAAGTCAAGGTCTGGAGCGAAGTCGAGATTAAAAGCCAGAAGGGCGTCTTCCGGGGCGTGATCCTGCCCCGATCCGAGATCATGGACGATAAACATATCGTGCTGAAAATGTTCAACGGGTACAACATCGGCATCGCCGCGCGCCTGATCGAAAGCATCACCGAGACAGGTTACAAGGAAGGCCACTACAAAATTCCCGAGTCCGAGTTTCCCGTGGATCCAGGCAAACGTCGCGTTACGCTTCTGGGAACTGGCGGGACCATTGC
This sequence comes from Caldifarciminota bacterium, assembly GCA_037446995.1. GTDB lineage: Bacteria > Hydrothermota > Tepidihabitantia > SM23-42 > SM23-42 > RBG-13-43-14. The sequence continues at coordinate 2,499 of JBBIHN010000025.1, forward strand.
CTCCCGGCTTGATTACCGGACCGGTGCGGTTATCCCCGCCTTTACTCCCGGCGAACTTTACGGCGCCGTGCCAGAACTGGCGGAAATCTGCAACCTGAAAACGGAAAAACTATTCGGCATCTTCAGCGAGAACATGGGACCGATCCAGTGGAAAACGACGGCCCAAGCCATCGGCCGGGAAATAAAGGACGGCGTGGATGGCATTGTGATCGGCCACGGCACCGACACCATGCACCACACGAGCGCGATCCTTTCGTTCATGGTTCAGAACCCGCCGGTCCCGATCGTGCTCGTCGGTTCGCAGCGGTCCAGCGATCGACCATCATCGGACGCGGCCTTCAATCTCCGCTGCGCGACCAACACCGCGGCCCATTCCGACATTGCCGAAATCATGGTCTGCATGTTCGGCCCGACCAGCGATAAGTACAACTTGCTCCACCTCGGCACCCGGGTCCGGAAGATGCACTCGTCGTACCGCAGCACATTCCGGACCATCGGCGACACACCCCTGGCTATCGTATCCCTGGATACCTTCATCCCGATCAAGATGGATTACCGGCGCCGGCGCAAGGATCGGGAAGTGACGATCGACACCGCGTTCGAAGAGAAAGTGGCAATCGTCTACTACTACCCCAACATGCAGCCGGACATCATCGAATCGCTTATCGATCACGATTATCGGGGCATCGTCATCGCCGGTACGGGCCTGGGGCATGTCAACAAACCACTATACGAACCGCTCAAAAAGGCCAAGGACCGGGGGATAGCCGTCTACATGACAGTACAAACCCTCTGGGGGTATGTGCAAATGTTCGTGTACGACACGGGCCGGGACCTGATGGAGATGGGTGTGGTCCCCGCCAACAACATGCTGCCCGAGGTCGCCTACGGCAAGCTGTGCTGGGCCCTCGGCCACACCCGCGATCTGACCAAGGTTAAGGATATCATGCTCAAGCCAATCGCCGGCGAATTCACCGACCGCGAACCGCCCAATGGGTACCTGATCCTGCAGGGCGGCATCCCGGAGGTCGAGGAGTTCGTCAGCAAGCACATTCTATGATACGCGAATCGGGTCACCGGCAAGCCGGGCAAAGAGCCTCACTTGTCGTTGACTGACTATTCTTACTATATTATAATTGACCGCCAATGACAAAACTAGAAAATCATCACGAATGCATTTACCCCCGCGGCACCCCCATATCAAAAAATCTATTCAAGAATGGAATCTCGCGCCGTGACTTTCTGAAGCGGGGGGGTCTCTTTCTGACCGGCATCGGTCTTGGCCTGTTCAACCTGTCAAACCTACCGGACAAAGACGACCCCCAGGAATTGAACAAGGATTCTCTGCGTGAAGCAATGTTCTACCGACAACTCGACCGAGGCGCAGTTCAGTGTGACGTATGTTTTCGCCAGTGTCGGCTCGGCAAAGGTCAGCGCAGTTTCTGCCGCAACAAGATGAACATCGGCGGCCGGCTCTACAATCTGGTCCATTCCCGGCCCGCGGCGGTGCAGATCGATCCGATTGAAAAAGAACCGGCATATCACATGTATCCGGGCACGGAAATTCTCTGTTTTGGCACCGCGGGCTGCAATTTCCGCTGTAAATTCTGCCACAACTGGCATCTATCCCAGCGTTCGATCGAAGAAATGGAGTACACTTACGATCTCCCCCCAGCGGAGGCGGTGGCAATTGCCGAGCGAAAGAGTATCCCCACTATTTCCTTCACCTATAACGAACCAACGTCGTTTTACGAGTATGTCTACGATATTGCCCGGATCGCTAAGAAAAAGGGGTTAAACGTCTTATTCCATTCGAATGGTGCGATGAATCCCGAACCCCTGGAAGAACTGCTTAAATTCACCGATGCGGTCACGATCGACCTGAAAGGATTTACCAGGCAATTCTACGAAAATGTTGCGTCGGCAGAACTGGACCCGGTGCTCAGGACGCTGAAAACAATCAAGAAAGAGAACCGGTGGCTCGAAATCGTGAATCTTGTCATTCCCGGGCTGAACGACGACCCGGATCACATAGAGGCAATGTGCCTCTGGATAAAGGACAATCTTGGCGAAGATGTTCCCCTCCATTTTTCCCGGTTTTTCCCCAATTATCGTTTGACCAACATCGCCTCGACACCGGTAAAAAAACTTGAAAAAGCGCATCAGATCGCGAGGAACTCGGGATTAAAATACGTGACGATCGGGAATGTACCGGGGCATAAACACAATTCCACGTTCTGCCCCAATTGCGATAAACGGATAATTCACCGCACCCATTTCCGGGTCGTCGAGAACAAAGTAACTAATGGTAAGTGCGCATTCTGCGGCTATCCAATCGCGGGAATCTGGTGATCGCTCTGGCCTCGCCCGCCTCTCCCCGGCGTTCAGGACAATGAATATTCAATGAAAGAACGCATCACGCCCGCAGTCATGGTTATGGGCGCCAGCGGCATCGTTGCTCAGATCCTGCTCCTGCGCGAACTACTGATCGTTTTTCAGGGCAATGAGCTGTCCATCGGCGTCATCCTGGCAAACTGGCTCATTCTCGAGGCATGCGGCGCCTTCTTCTTCGGCCGGATAATCGATCGCCGGAAATCAAAGGTTGAATTTTTCGTCATCGTCCAAATCGCCTTCTGCGTGTGCTTCACCGCGGCAGTATACTTCAGCAGAAACATCAAAGCGATCATTGGAATTGCCCAGGCCGAGGCACTTGGGCTGTTTTCGATGATTGCCGCTTCGCTGCTTATCCTTTTCTCGGTAAGCATCGCACACGGCGCCCTTTTCACTTTTTGCTGCAAGCTATATGATACGGTCGGCAAAGAATCTCGTCACGCGTCCTCGATCGGCCGGGTGTATATCCTCGAAGCAATCGGCACGCTTATCGGCGGCGTCCTGCTGACCTACGTGCTCATACCCCGCTTCAACTCGATCAAAATAGCGTTGGCGATCACCGGTTTGAATCTCATCGTCTGTATTCTCCTGTTGGGCAGATTCTGGCTCAGCCGGCAACGCTCGACGAAAATCGTGGGTTCTGCCTGTTTGCTGCTCCTGCTGCTGGCCGGAGCGATCGTGTTGACCGGGTTTGACCAGAACCTCAACGAGGCCTCGGTGGCGAACCAGTGGCCCGGACAGCATGTCCTCCATTACGAGAATTCCATCCACGGCAATGTCGCGGTAACCGCGCGTGAGGGGCAATATACTTTTTTCTCCGACGGCGTTCCGATAATCACAACCCCCACGCCCAACACAGAATTCGTCGAAGAATTCATCCATCTGCCGATGCTCAGTCACCCCGAACCGATGGAGATACTCATCATAAGCGGCGGTGCCGGCGGCATAATAACTGAGGTATTAAGGCATTCGGTAAAAAAGATCGATTATGTCGAATTGGATCCATTGATATTGAAACTGGTCAAGAGGTACTCCACGGCCCTTACTGATAACGAATTCAGATCGCCCGAACTGCAAATCCACTATCAGGACGGCCGCTATTTTGTCGCGCATACCGACAACAAATACGACCTGATCTTCATCGGATTCAGTTATCCGCGGGACCTGCAGGTGAACCGTCTGTACACGAAGGAATTCTTTATCATCTGCAGTGATCGACTGAAGACCGAAGGTCTGCTCGTTCTCAACCTGCCCGGTTCCCTGACCTATTTGAGCCGAGAGTTGAGCGACCTCAACCGCTGCATCATTAACACTCTACAGGAAGTTTATCCTTACACGAGGAAAATCCCCGGAGACGTGAACTTGTATCTTGCTTCCCGGTCCGGATCGATTTTGTCGGCCGGACACAGCGATCTGACCGAACGGTACAACAAAAGGAAGTTGGATACCCGGCTGCTGACACCAGATCATATCATGTACAAATTACACCCGCGCTGGCTTGAAAGGTTTATACGCTCCGTGGAAAGAGGCACGGATAGGATCAACCGGGATTTCCAGCCGGCCGCCGTGTACTACAGTCTCGCTTATTGGAATGCGCTTTTCGCTCCCGGACTCCGGCGGATTTTCACGTTTCTCGAAGGCGTCAACCTATGGATGGTTCTGATGGTATTTACGGGACTTACGCTGTTACTCCTGGGAGTCGGAGCGAAGTTCAAGAGTGTAACCACCCCGATACCCCTGTGCGTCGCCACGACCGGATTTGCCGGCATGCTGTTCGACCTGGTCCTGATCTTTGCCTTTCAAATCCTCTATGGCTACGTATTCCACTGGATCGGTATTATCATATCCGCCATCATGGCCGGGACCGCGCTGGGCGGGCACATCGCCACGATCACACTGAAACGTACCAGGAATCATCTCAGGATCTTCATGAACATAGAATTGGCCGTCGCAGCCTTCACCATTATCCTGCCGATCATCCTCACGCAAACAAACTTGGCAGAAAACAGACCGCTTGTTTTTCTTCCGCTCGCGTTGTTTTCCGGCATTCTTGTCGGCCTTGAATTTCCATTGGCGAACCATATATACTTATCGAACAAACCGAGCTCGGGATTGAGTCATACCGCTGGTCTGTTCTACGGCGCGGACCTGATCGGCGGCTGGCTGGCCGGAATTGCCGGCGGCATTTTCCTACTGCCGCTTTTTGGTCTGCTGGGCGCCTGCATCGTGCTGTGCATGCTCAAACTAAGCACACTCGTTGCTCTTGTCTGGGCGCTTCTGAGGTCACGGTGAGTGAGGAATATCTTCAATGAGAAACGGTGGAAAATCATATACACGTATGCTGTTCTGGCTGTTATTGGCGGCGCAATTCATCCTATCGTTGATAATCCTTGTTCCAATTTTCTACGAGTCGACAAAAGAATTCACCGCGTCCCTGACCCTAACCACCGAACAGAAACAGATTTCTAAATACGGACATTTTTACCGGTCGATGAAGGATTACATAAGACAAATCCCGGCTGAAGATAATGCGGTTATTTTTGAACCGCCCGGCGAGCGCGCTGCTTTTTTCTGGATACTAAACTATTTCTTCCTGCCCAGGAAGATTTACACCTTTCCGGAATATTTCATGCTCGATAACGATTTCACGGCGAAGCGCGGTATCAAATTCGTCCTTATTCCGCAGGAAAAGAGATTCTATTTCAAACGCCATGTTCCCAGAATGCCGGATATCATGACAAAATCGCCGGTGAATTTCGATACCTTGGCATATCCTCCCCTGTTCAGTTGGGTAGCGCCGGACACCGGCCCCTATTCTCTTTCTCTTTGCAGTGAATACGCGGAAGTTCTAAACACCTACCGGGATCTGGAGATATTGCTGACTGACAGGTGGACAATGCCGCAAGGATACTGGTCAAGCATACCGCGCGGTCAAAAGGTCTACTGGTTTGTCCGGAGCGTTGACCAGGATATGACCAGCGGGTTAATGGTTTTCTACAAGAAATGATACTTCTATCCATTCTTTTCATATTCAATTTGATCATCGGCGGCGTATTCGTTTGGAAATACGTATTCAAATCTCATTTTTTTCTTTCTCAGGCGATTTTTGCCGGCGCGTATTCGATCATTATTTTCATTCTCATGGTCCTGGGAATACGCCTGAACAGCATAATCGTCTTCTTTCCCCTCGTTTTCATCCCTTTTATCTTATACAAAATAAACGTCGCGCCCTGGACCGGGCTTCCGCCGAATAAGCGCAGGAACATCTATTCATGTCTTCTTGCCTTCTTCGTACTGCTGACATTACTTGTCGGCGCGGCGCATATCATGAAATCACCGGTGTATGAAGGCGACGGACTGGCAATATGGCTGACCAAGGCGAAGATGATAACCCTGGACAGGACGATCTACTCAGAAAATTTTTTCGATCCGCACCGTATTCACGATCATCCGCGCTATCCCCTGCTTCTTCCCCTTCTCGAGTCATCATTTTTTTTCGCCGTGGGTATTGACGAACGGCTGGTGAAACTCATTTTTGTCTATATTTGGGTTCTGATTATCGGGTCTTTGTACGAGGCACTCAGACGCAAATCGTTAAACACCGCCCTGGCTTCGATTGCGATCATCGCGCTGATACCCGCGTATTATACGCTTGCCGACGGCGGGATTGCTACCGGTTATGCTGATATACCGCTCGGCCTTTTCTACCTCGGTGCGTTCGTATTGCTCGCCGATTACCTTGATACCGGAAACCGAAAACCTTTGATCGGCGCGGGACTGTGTCTTGCCTTTTCAATATTCACGAAAAATGAAGGATTGTTATTCACCATTATCATGTTTTTCTTCGTTTTGATAAAAAAACGGCGAAAATCGGATATACTGATCACCTTATCGGCGATCGTGCTCCCGGTTCTCCCCTGGCTGATACTAGCCCAGCATCTGCCCAGCCTCTACGCCGAACACTACCTGAGCTATGTCCCTGAGTTCTACCTCTATTTGCATCGCATCCCTTTGATCGCGAAAACCGCCTTATTCGAGATATTCGACCTCAGGCACTGGGGCCTATTCTGGCCATTGAGCATATTCGTTTTCATGCACCGGAAACCAAAGCCGGAGACAATCCATTTTGCCGCCGCGCTTATGCTCCTGATCATTTTCTATCTCGGAATCTTCATTATCACACCCTGGGATGTCGAATTCCAGATGAAAATCGTTTATCCCAGAATGCTGCTCCACATTATGCCGGCAACGTTGTTCTTAGCCGCGCGGCAATATGCAGCCGGCGCTCCGAATAAATTACCGGCTCAATCTCCGCCGGCTTGCTAATCACGAGTCCGGTTGATCTTTATCAACTTATTCAGCCCCAATGCATTCTTTCCTGAGTCGACTCTTATGAAGTAGACCCCTTGCCCGAGGCGATCGAGGTTCTTATCGGTAGGGTAATTGAATGCGTTGAAGCGTCGTCCTTGTTCCACCGCTGTAGAGCTCGCTGAAACAGCTGTCTTTGAGGTTGAAGAAAATGCCGAAGGAGCCATCCTGGGCAAATTCCTCGGTACGAAATTCAGTGTGTTGAAGGTCAGCACGTCATAACCTTCCTGCTGCAACCACTGGCTAAGCGAATCGCGCATTACCGCCTCGTCATCAACCACGATGATCTTACCCTTGCTCATTGATCAAAAACCTCCTGTTTCATCTACCAAAAAGGACTGCGCGCTATTCAGTGGTCATGTCGACATACTCGATCGGCATCAGGGGCAGGGGCCTGCCGTTATGCTCCAGATAGAATTCGATCATATCGATCATCGCTCCGGCACGCGAATCAAGTGAAAGTAGTTTCGGCTTGAGTATTTCGGGGTTCAACATTTTTCTTTTCGGATACTCGACAATGTTGATGTCGGCCTTTTTATCGATCCCGGCCATGTCCCGGGCGATCTTGATCGCGAGGTCGAGCCCGCCGAGCGTGTCGACCAGACCGACGATACGACCGTCAGAGCCGGACCACACCCGGCCCTGAGCGACCGCCTCGATCTGATCATAGGTTTTGCCGCGGCCGTCGGCGACTTTCCGGACAAATTCTTCGTACATACCGATGATCTCGGTTTTCATGTGGTCCCGCTCGTCCTCGGTTAGATTGCGGTCCGGAACCAGGGCGCCGATAAAGGGCAATACCGCGCCAAAACCGAGATCCGCGTGTTCGCCCACCTGCACCTTGTCCGTGGTCACGCCGAGCTTGTCTTTCAGGCCGGTATCATACATCCAGCCGCCGATCACGCCGATCGATCCGGTTATCGTCACCGGTGAAGCGACAATCTTGTCGCCGTACATTGACAGCCAGTACCCGCCCGAGCCGGCGACCAAACCCTGAGACACAACTACCGGCTTCTTTTCAGTGCATTGCTTGATCGCTTCGGCGACAATATCCGAGGCAAGGGCGTCCCCGCCCGGCGAATCCACGCGGAAAACGACGGCCTTTATGCCCTTATCTTTGGCAACGGCTTCGACGTCTTTGACGAGCTGGCGGGCAGTTATGCCTTCATCCATTGCGCATACGCCGAGGCCGTAAACGATCGCGATTTTCGGACGCTCGCCCCAGACATTATCCGGCGGTAGATTGTACCCGCAAAGATCGCCCGCGCTGATCAGGGCTTTTCTGCCCCGTTCCAACTCTTTGATCGTCTCTTTCACCGCATCCCACCGGCCGAGCGTATCGACCAATTTTTTCTCAAGTGCGGTTTTGGCAGTGAAGAAACCGGTCTTGTTGACCAGATCGTCAAAATAATCCTTGCTGCCGAATTTACGGGAATAAGTAATGTCCGAGCGGACGAGCGAATAGATGTCGGTTATTATTTCCTGTCTTTGCTCGCGATCGGCGTCAGACATTCTGTCCATCGATAAAATTTCGGCGGCGGACTTGTACTTCAAAAAGCGCCATTCATCAAAACCGATCCCCAGTTTTTCGAGCGTCCCTTTCAAATAGGTGCGTCCGGCGGTCAGGCCGCGCAAATCGATCAATCCCAAGGGATCCATTACGATCCGATCCGCCACCGACGCTAAATAGTACTCAAAGAACCCCGCATTATCGATATAGATGACGACCCGCTTGCCGGCCCCTCGAAAATCGCTCAAACGATCGCGTATCTCCCAAAGCATTTCCTGATCGATTTTCATGCCCGAGCAATTGATCGCGATGCCGGCCACCGCCGGATCGTTCTTGGCCGCTTCGATATTGATCAGAGCATCTTTCAAGGTCTTTGTCCGATCGAACAATACATAGCGCTGGTATTGCAGGCGGCCGTGAAAATCCAGTTTGAGATATTTTTTCCGCTTGCTGACCATTGATTTTAACAGTGAACGGTCATACGCTCCCGAACGAATGCCGTAAACCCCGCGGGTCAAATCCGCGGATTCGCTGTAATGCCCTTGATAGAAGAAACCGGCGCGGCCCAAACTTATGTTAACGCCGATATTGAATGATTGATCATCAAGATATCGGCCCGTGACCCGCAGCCCGGCCGCCGGTTCAAGCACGATCCCGGCGCTCCAGAAGCCTTGATCCAGGGCCAACCCCTCTTGGGCATTGTAGTCGCCGAAAAAGGTGATCAATTCGCTACCCAGGGGACGGATCGCCAGTTCAGCCGTACCCTCATCATTACCGCGGTTCAGCGCGAACAAACCGCTCAAACCAAAGGATAGATACTTGTTTGGCCGGAATAATGAACCGACTGATAAGACGCTGGTGCGGTCAAAAATATCAGTATCACCCGCTGACCAGCCGTAACCGATACCAAAACCGGTCTTGCGGCCGCCAAAAGCGGTGCTGAGGCGGTAATCAAGAACACTGCCCAGCGGGTTTTCCTGACGCGTTACGCCAAAGCTGAATTTCGGCACGCCCAGGAAAAGCGCCCAGTTTTCCAGTTGAAATACCCGGCCGGTGGTATCTTGCCATGTGAACATCATGTCCGGCTGGTGTAAATAATTCAGCACTGCCGGATTGTCATAACCGTACAAACCCACGCCAAAGCCGCCGGCTGAAGCCAGGGCAAAATCCCGGTGCTGCAGATAATTGGCCGCGGCCGACCGGGTAATGATCAGCGACGACGCGAAAATCAATAGCAATAACACGTTACGTGTCTTCATCATATCTCCTTTGTTATTTTTCCTTCAAAATACCGGATCAGCCTTCATGTTTTCACCTTCTTGTGACCGCGGTGTTTGCTCAAACGCCACGGCGCGAGAAAAGAGAAACAAAGTCCGATCAAGAATCCGAGATCATAACCCCATCCGGTATTATTCACCTCATAAATATTAACGCCTTTAACAAAAAGGCTGATAATAAAAGTAATGATAATGATCAGTCCGTGCCAGATCCCGGCAAAAAATCCGGCTCGATGCCCGGGATTCGCTTCCTGATCCCAGCGCTTGTCACCGGCCGCGCAGTTGATCCAAAACACGGTCAACAAAACGCACAAACCAATCATGAAAACCGGTCGAAACGATCTCATGAAAACCTCCTTTTGACCGTATATGATAATCGCCGCCGCAGATAAATCAAGGTTGTTGTCATTCTTTGTTTCTTGACTTTTGCCGATAGCTGCATATAAATGATACGATGCGGTCCAAAACCGGCCCGGAAATCACCGTACGAATATTTGCGACAACGGCGGCGCTGTTGGTCATCACGCTGCTTCATTGCCAGCGCGCCTATGTTGACCGATACGCGAACCTTGATCCGGCGCCGGATTTTCCGCCGGTCAGAATCGCGGTCATCAGCGATCTTCATTTTTTTCATCCGGATCTGGGAACAACCGGCGCGGCGTTTGAACGATACGTACTGCATAACCGCAAGCTTTTGAGAGAAAGCGCGGAAATACTCGAAACCGCCATCCATTTGGTCATTGCAGCCGAGCCGGACTTTGTTCTCATCCCCGGAGATCTAACCAAGGACGGTGAGATGATCAATCACCAATATGTCGCCGGCTTGCTGAGACGGATCGAACAACACAATATAAAGGTTTTTGTCATCCCGGGCAATCACGACATCAATAATCCCGAAGCGCACCGGTACCGCGGCGATACCGTGGAACCGGTTGCCTCGGTCAATCCCGATGTTTTCGCCGGCATCTACCGGTCATTTGGCTATGATGACGCAGTCGATCGGGACAGCGCGTCGTTGAGTTATGTCGCCGAGCCCGTGCCGGGATTATGGATCTTCGGACTGGACGCCTGCCGATATGAGGACCGGGCACAGGAAAGATCACCAGTAATCGGCGGCCGGATCAAAAAATCTACCATGCGGTGGATCACACGAATGCTCGACCGGGCTCGTCACGAACATAAGGCGGTTATCGGCGTCATGCATCACGCGGTGCTCGAGCATTTTGACCACCAGGCAGAGTATTTCCCCGATTACGTAGTTAAAAAATGGAGATCAGTATCAAGGTTCTTCCTCATCGTCAACCTCTCGAAGGCGCCGATCTTCGCCGCGCGCGGCATGAAAGTCGTCTTCACCGGGCATTTCCACGCTCAGGATATCACGGTACGCCGTTTCTCCGACGACAAATTCATTTATGATATCGGAACCGGATCACTGGTGACTTTTCCCTGCCCCTGGCGCATGATCACGATCACCGCCGATCAAAAAATGACCGTCCGCAGCCGCTATGTTGAATCAATTCCTTCGTATCCGCATGATTTTCCGGAACATGCTTTTCGATCTCTCCGGTCCGGCATAAAGAACGTGTTTATTCAAAAAACCAAAATGCTTCCCTGGCTGCCCGGCGAGGCGCGGCGCTCGGCGCGCGATTTCACCGAGTTATTGATCGCCCATTATCAGGGCGACGAACCGGCCGGCAAACGCTACATGCGCGTCCGCGGCGGCGCCAGTTGCTGCCTGCTCGGGTTGACCAACGAGATGATCGAAGGATGGGAAAAAGATCTTGATCCACCGGATAACAACATTACGGTCGATTTGCGAAGCGGCGAATTTTATTCTTTTTGAAACACCATATTGATCGGGCTGTCATTCTTTGCCGGCTGCCTGGTCAACAACAAATCATAAGTCCAGCTCCCATGGAATGGAACCTCTAAAACCTCTTGCCTATTCATTTTTTTTGAATAAACTTGCTTAATTGAGTATTCTGAAGAGGTAGAATGAGAAAATCATTAGAACTTTTGTCCGTATCGAAAATCCGGAGGAATTCGGCGATAGTATCACGCCTCACATTCGTCCTGTCATGGGCAGTATTATTTGCCTCTGCCCGGCAAGATTCACCCTGGCAGCTGAATGCGATTTATGAAACCAGAGCCAATACGGTAATTCCTATGGACCTCGATGATGACGGCATTGACGAAATCATCGAATGCGTGAGTACCTATGCATATGTAAGAAGCCAGACCGGTACAATGAAAAAACAGTTGACCTTCAACATGGACCGGTTTTTGCCCCTTTGTTTTTATGACCTTGACCGCGACGGCGAGAAAGATATCTTCTTTGGGATCTTCGGCAATGACACGGTTTTCCTGAGTCGCGGCACCAGCGATAAACAGCGGATATTCCACGGTAAAGACATCCGTGATTCCGGTCCGAGGGGATATGACGGTTCGATCGATGAGATTCATTTTCAGGATATCAATAACGATGGTCACCTGGACATAATCTGCGCGGTCTCCACGGGCTTCGATCTTTCCCCCCGAGGCATTATTGCCTATGATTGGCACAATAGATGCGAATTATGGCATTACTGGTTGAGCACCTGCCCGGTCCCGCCGCTCAAGCTCGTCGATGTTAATAACGATGGACGGGACGAAATTTTCATCGGCACCTTTGCGCCCTGCAACGGAGTGATGGAAAAAGAGATCGACGATTTTCAATCCTGGGTTGTTGCGCTTGATTTAAATGGCAACTTGCTCTGGCAAAAACAGATCGGCGATCAATCTACATTGGTTTCGCTCTGGGTAGGCGACATCAACCGCGACGATAAACATGAATTGGTCGCATGTGAAATTATTGGACTGGAGCAAACCCAAGACCCAAACAGTATCTGGCTGCTGGATGCTGCAAGCGGCAAGGTTACAAAATATCTGGCGGCCGGCGAAAAATTCCTTGGCTTGATTGTTGATGACTATGACCGTGACGGTAAACTTGATATTGTTACCGGCAATACCGACGGCGTTCTCCGAATACTCAATGCCGGGCTGGAAACGACAACCGAAAAGGAATTCAATGCCGGCATTGCATTATCGCATATTGCCGATATTGACGGCAACGGCACTAAAGAAATCATTTTGACCAGCGAGGACGGCAGTCTGATTATTTTAAATGAAAAACTCGAGCAATTATTGAATTACCGGTCGCCGCACGGCAAAATCGGCGCCTGCCGACTTGCCCGCCAAGGCAAGAAATACAATATAATCACCTATACAAATATCGGATTTGAAAACATCTGTCAAACGCTGGCAGTGAAAAAGAGCGTTGCCGTTGAACAAATTCAATGGCACATAATTTTGGTCGCCAGCGGGCTGCTGCTCATTTCTGTCTTGATTTTTGCCTTGTACAATAAAAATAAATCCGAACGTATGTTCCGCGGCTTCATTGACATCGCGCCGATGATATTAATTATTCTTTCCAGAAAAAATAAATTCATTTACGGCAATAAAAAAGCAACCGAGACATTTGGCGAAACCAAAGAGAAAATTAAAGAATTTCTTCAAACAGAAACAATCGCGCACTTCCTGAAAAATGTACCGGGTAAAACGCTCATGGATTTCCAATACAACGACCGTCATTATGAACTAAGGTCGTTCGAAATCAAAAACAAGAAAATGCTTACTATGCGCGACAAAACCCTCGAAACGACATCGCGCGACCTGATTTCCTGGTCCGGAGTTGCTCAGAAATTAGCCCATGACATCAAAAATCCGCTTTCCACCATCAATTTGACTCTGCAGCGCCTGCAAACGGTTTGCCGCGACAAATTAAAGAACAAAGTTAAGGACATTGACCTCTATATCGAATCGATGCTGGAAGAGATTGAAAGAATACGCCGAAGCACGGATCAGTTCATGAAAATTCTATCCTTTGAAAACCCAAAACCAGAAACAATACAGATAAACCGCCTGCTCGACCGAATCCTGCACAAGCATTTAGCCGCCCTTCCGCCGGGAATTGTCATACAAAAAAAATATGCCGGCGATCTGCCGGCAATCAGTGCTGATCAGGGTCAACTCACCACCGCCTTTCTGAACATTCTTGACAATGCGGTTGAAGCCGTCGAAACCGCCGGCACGATAACGATTCGTGCCAATACCTTTGACCAGGTTGTCAAAGATAAAGCCCGATCAGAACCTGATCGAATAAAAAAATACGTCGAAATCAGAATCGACGATACCGGCAGAGGAATATCGCCGGAGGATCAAAAAAATCTGTTTACACCGTTCTTTTCAACTAAAAAACAAGGCACCGGTCTGGGCCTATTGATCGCCAGAAGAATCATTGCCGCCCATGCCGGTACAATTGAAGTCAAAAGCACAAAAAACATCGGCACCAGCATGATCATCCTGCTCCCGGCGGAAACGAGCACGGAAAAACTATCCTAACTCATTACCAACATTTTCTATCATCATAGACCTGGCTGACGTATAGTGCACAGTAATAATGCTGGGACAACTACCTTACCACTTTCCTAAATATCCCGGCTAATGCCGTACTTTTTCATTTTGCGGAAAAGGGTCGAACGGTCGATACCGAGCGTCGCCGCGGTCTCGCCGATGCGCCAGCCGGTTTGATTCAAAACGTCGAGTATGTGCCTTCGTTCAAACTCCTCGCGGACGCCGTCGATCGCGCGATTCTGATCCGCCTTCTTGTTGTTCGTGCTTAAATCACATACCTTGCCCAGTTCCTCAAGATCGATCAGATTCGATTCGACCAGGATCGCGGTTTTCTCCATGAGGTTTTTCAGCTGGCGCACATTGCCCGGCCATTGCTGAGCCATGAGCGTTCCCATCGCCTCCGGAGATATTTTCTTAGGCGGCAAAGCGTGCTCAAGGCACGCCCGGTTGAGAAACATTTCCGCCAGGTATTGAATATCGTCCTCGCGCTCGCGCAAGGGAGGAACGCGTATCGTCAGAACGTTGATCCGGTGGTATAGGTCATCGCGAAACTTACCCTCGGCCATGAGCCGGTTCAGATTCTGATTGGTCGCGCATATCACGCGGACATCGATGGCGATCGGCTTCGTGTTGCCCAATCTGAGAATACTATTGTCCTCAAGCACCTTCAACACCTTGGATTGTGCGGCGAGCGGCATGTCGCCGATCTCGTCGAGAAACAGCGTTCCGTTATTCGCCGCTTCGAACTGGCCGATCTTTCTTGCATAGGCGCCGGTGAAAGCGCCCTTTTCGTAGCCGAAAAGCTCGCTTTCGATCAGTTCGGCCGGCAACGCCGCGCAATTGACGCTGATAAAAGGTTTGGTCACGCGCCTGCTCTTGATATGAATGTTACGGGCAACAAGCTCTTTGCCCACGCCGGATTCACCGGTGATCAGCACCGTCGAATTTGTCGCCGCCGTCTTCGCGATCATATCCATAACCTGCTGTATCGCCCGGGAGCGGCCGTGAATACGGTATTTTTCCTCTATTTCCGTTCTCAAATTCTGGCTTTCGCGCCGCAACTCAGTCTTTTCCATGATATTGCGTATCGTCGTTAATACCCGGTTGGTTTCCAGAGGCTTTTCGAGAAAATCCTCGGCGCCGTTTTTCAGCGCCTCGACCGCCAAACTCACCGTGCCGAACGCCGATATCATGATCACCGGCACCGCCGGATTCCGTCGTTTCATTTCTTGGAGGACTTCAATACCGTCCCGATCCGGCAGTTTGATATCCAGCAGCACGAGATCCGCCGCAGCGTCCTGGAACTGAATCAAAGCGTCGTCGCCGTTATGCGCGGACTTTACCGCGTAGCCGCCGCTTTCCAGGATCTCGGCGAGAATGCCGCACATCTTCACTTCGTCATCGACGATCAATATGCTGGGCTTATGGCCGATCATGATACCGCCTTGGCGTGTTTCTTGACCGGCAGGCGGATAGTCTCACGACCGTGCCGATCTTTTCGCGGCTGTCAACACTTATGTCGCCGCCGTGCCGGTTGACAATGATCTTAGCGATCGCCAATCCCAAGCCGGTGCCGCCCGGTTTGGTCGTCACAAACGGACCGAACAATTGCGGCAGCAGCTGCGGGCCAATGCCCTTGCCATTGTCCTCGACCTTAATTTCCACGAATTCCTCGATCTTATCATTGATCATTTTTTCGCAAAGCAAACTGCGCACGGTCAGATCACCCCTTCCACCAGCAAACTCAAGAATATCAATTCGGTCATATTGTCACGAGATTATAACAAATATTAAATATCGGTCAATGTCTGCCTGCCGCCAACAGGATTGATGCCGATGTCTCTCCATATTTTTGCGTTCCCTCATTACTGATCTACAACGAATGCTTATATCTACCATAGTCTACAGAAACATCGGCATCAATCCCTTATGCCATTGATAAACCTATATTGTGCAATATTTATGCCAAAAAATGAATTAAAATAATATGGAATTACGACGGATTATCACGGGTTGAAATCTATAGTTGTATTTATGCAACATAATGTTGCGCTTTTGCAACGAGCATTTACAGGCACTTAACTTTTTTACTATATCTCTATGCAAAATATTCGAACTTTTTGCTGTATCCATGTCATAATTATGATAGAAAAGGAAAATCTGTCAAGACCTGCCACCTTTTTCAACCAGCTTTTCAACAACTGTCTTTGCGTTGACAATTAATTCTGTTTCTGCCTCATCAAAGAGAAATGGTCTCAGAATATCGGCCTGCTTTTTAAGCTCAACGCCGGTGAAATTATTTATGCAATTAGAAAGAATTCTGAACGGTTCGTCTTTGTAGCCAAGTTTCTTTGCCACATTCAACCAGTAAGTGCAACACGTGATAACTGATGAGAGACTTCATAT
>JBBIHN010000026.1:0-7311 GCA_037446995.1 Caldifarciminota bacterium
TAATCCCTGGGCGCCGCTTCTGGACACGGCCCGGGGATTGAACCTCGATTCCTTGTCGATCACGATCCTGATTAGATTTTGATCCACGCCGTGAAGCCGGCTATATTTACTGATTATCTCATCGTAATCAGTGCGTTCATCTTTGATTTCGGGACCCGGCACCGAGCGTTCGATCGTTGGGATATTGGTGATCAAAACGGCCTCGGCCGGCTTAAGATTGACCGTCTGCGCGATCAAACAGATCAACACCAACATGAGTTATTTTAGCCGAATGTCGTCATTTTGTCAAGATGCGACCGCTTTAATACAATGCTACGATTTAAGATCTAATACCTCGAACACGGTCACCGGCCGACTGATATTTTTTAGTTTCACCGGGGGCAGCTCCCTGGCATCCACCCGCTCTTTGACCAGTTCATGAGTCTCACGACTGATCAAAATCTGGCCGCGGTCGGCCGCGCCCTCCAGACGCGATGCCAGGTTCACGGCGGCGGAAACCACGGTATATTCCATCCGGTTAATATTGCCGATATTACCGGCAATAACCTCGCCGGTGTGAACTCCAATACCGATATCGAATCCGGCGATATCGGGCATTTTGATCCGCTCCAGCCATTGTTGTTTCAATTCCCGCACGCGCCGTCTCATGCCCAGAGCGGCTTTGACCGCGCGCAAAGGATCATCCTCATGGGCGACCGGCGCGCCGAATATCGCCATCACGCAATCGCCGATGAACTTATCAAGCGTGCCTTCGTAAATGAATACCTCCTCGGACATGCTGCTCAGGAAATCGTTGAGGATTTCGACCGCAATCATAACATCGATTTTCTCGGTCAATGAAGTGTAGCCGCGTATATCGCAGAAAAGCACGGTCGCGATCCGGTGTTCGCCGCCCAGCTTGAATCCTCCCTCTTCGATCATTATTCTATCCACTACCGCCGGCGAAAAAAATCTCTGCAGGCGCGCCCTCATTTTTTCTTCTTCCTTGATCTTCTCGTACAGCTGGGCGTTCTCGATCGCGATCGCCGACTGATTGGCGAAAGAAGACATGAATTCGATATCACTCTGGTCGAATCGCTTCATGGTCGCCGGATTATCAAGATAAAGCACGCCGATCTTCCCCCTCTCCCGGGCAACGAGCGGCACGCAGATCACGGCGCCGATCGCATAGTTGATCACGCTCGCCTGATCCTGAAAACGCTCGTCAGTGCTTGCGTCATTGGTTGCGATCAACTTTCCGCTCTTGAAAGTCTGCCAGGCGAGCGACTGGCTTATCCCGCCGGCTTTAGCCGCTTCGAGCTCGCCTCCCATATTGCGGGCGACCTTGACATTAAGTCGATTATTAGCCGCATCGTGCAGCATAATGAAACCGCGGCGCGCCTGAGTGATCTTCAATGCCAGATCCATCAGCAGATTGAGCAGAACATTAACGTCGAACACGAAATTGATGATCTTACCGACCTCGCACAAAGTCGAGGCGATCTCCTTGGAACGTTCCGCATCGATCAATTTCCGCTCGAAGTTCGTGAAGGTACTGCGCAGCTCAGCCATAGTGCGGAAGATCGTATCCTGGGACGCATCCTCGCTGAATTTTCTTTCAAGATCATTGAGTTGCTTGCTGACATCGAGTTGCAGATCGATCCTTCGGGTCGGCGGTTTTTTCGCCGGGATCTGATCAAGGGTCTTTTCATCAACAAAAGTGATGACGATATTGCCGACTTGTATCTCATCACCGTAGTTCAAGGTGCTTTCCGTTATGCGCAAGCCGTTTACAAACGTACCATAGCGGCTCTGGCGGTCGCGAAGTTTGTATTTGCCCTTTTCGAATACTATTTCGGCGTGATTACGGCTGACAAAGACATCATCCACGATAATATCATTGTCATCGCGGCGGCCCAAGGTTACGGTTTTCTTCTCCAGTTTGATGACCCGGGTTTCATCGTTCGGCGCGTGAATCAGAAATGTCGCCATCGCGGCTTCAGACCATCGTGAAACTATGGCCAGACATCAATATCGTCGAAATGCATTACGATTTCGCTGGCGTCATCGTTAACCAACCACAAACCAACATGGCCTTCGGCAAAGGTATTGTCCACGGCGTTTAACACGCGTTCGCCATTGACCAATACACGCAGTGAATCGCCGCAGCAATACGCGCCCAGACAATACCATTGATTGAGCGAAAAAGCTTTCGTTGAATCCGACGCAAGCGGCACAATATACCCGTTCTGCTTCCTGATTAATGTAATCCGATTAGGCTCGACTATCGCGGCGTAGAAATTATCCTGATTTTGATAACGCAGCAACACTCCGGTTCTCCATGCCTGAATTGGTGGGCTCGCGACGGCCTTTAGCATCATCCGGACGCAAAAATCGCGCAACCACTCGTTGATTAACGCAATGCTGGTCTGGTGACCGACCGCCCTGCTCGCGTATACCCGCGGGGTTGAACGCTTGTCCGGATCGCTTGGATCATCGGCTGTTAACCAAGCACCTTGTACAACGCTGAAACCCCGCGGTGCGATCACGCCGACGCCTTCGTTCTCGAAATGGAAAAACATATGTCCGATATTCAGGTCGAAAGTATCATTATAGGTTTCAGCCGGCAAGCTGCAGGCCTCGATCTCGACCGGGGCAAAATACCCATATCTGGCGACCATCAGGTAAATACCCGGGTCAACATCCTCAAAATAGTAGCGACCGTTGCTACCCGATTCGGTTTCATCATAGATTGTGGTATCTGGATAATATAGTTTAATATCGGCTTTCGATATGACCGAACCATCATGCTTGTACACGGTACCGCCGATATAAGCCTTGTTCGGATTTTGCGGATCAAACGGATGGTCGTGCGGAGCTTTCAGACAGGCGCACATCGCCAGTAATGTCAAAGCAGTAATCGTGTGCTTCATTTTCATCTCCTAGAATTCAAACTGGTAACCAATCCTGATTGCATTCGGTTCAAGGGCGACGCCGATGCCCGATTTATCATCCAGGCGGCTCCAGGCAGTTACCGGTCGGCTGGTTAGAACATCGAACATATTGTATGCGTAAACGCAGCCCAAGGTGAGAAAGCATAAACCGGTAATATTGTGCCAGCGATTATAGGCTTTCCAGGTCCGATCGAGCGCGTCGTAATCCCATGGCTCGGCATTAAGATAATCTTCATGTTTCTTCTCGGTAATGACCGCTGCCACTATTCCCAATCCGAGCGCAGTCCCGGAACTGATCATGATAAATGTCCCCTTTGCCTTATGACCTTTGTACATTTGCCCCCAGCCCGGGACAAAACAGGACCGCATGGTCGCGTGGAACTTGCTTACAGAGCGAACCGGCGGTTCGGACGGCGGCTTGACCGGCGATATCGGCGGTTTAACCGGCGGCGCCGGGGATGTCCCCATCTCGGATCTTGCCTCCTCAAACACCTTGATGATTTTCGGGGATACTGATGCCGGGTCGAGTTCCAGCTGGGGATTCAGGGCAATGGCTTTTTTGAATTGCTCTTTGGCTTTGACATTGTCGCCGAACGCCACATAACTGAAAGCCAGGTATTTGTATGCCTCGACCTGGTCCACCTGCTTTAATTGTTTGAGGAATTGAAGCGCATCCTCGAGCTCCTTGATCGCTTCTTCATATTCACCACTATTATAGTAACCTTTTGCTCGTTCCAGCATCACGGCAAGCGAATCACTGGATACGCTCTGGGCAATGCCGACACCGATCATTACTGTTGCCATCATGGCTATTATCCTATTCATAGAAAGACCTCCTGTCTATTTTGGTTCCAAGTCCACATGTTTTTTCAGAATCTTATCGGCAGTTATCTGTATTGTCTGCTCGAATGGTTTAAATGACGGGTTGATCAACTTCAACACGTGATTACCCGGCGACAGCCTAATCGGATCGGCAATGGGTGTCGTTTCATAGAACTTCCCGTCGATATAAACATCAGCCCATGGTTTTACGGTCAGCTTCAAAGAACCGTCCCGGGGCTCCAGTTTGGCATCAATGCTTGCCGTATCATTGGCTACAATACTGATATTTCTTTGCCATGGCTTATAGCTGGGATTTTCGAGTTTAAGCCGATGCGTGCCGGCGGCGATTTTCAACGGGCGAGCGATTGGCGTAGTCTCGACATAACTATCATCAATATAGATCTTCGCCCAGGGATCAACGCGCACCCTCAAGTATCCGTATTTTATCTCTGGTACTGGCTGAGTCGCGATCCGGTTTAAAGTAACATTGACTTTCAACATACTGTTTGCATCCACGGTCCGAACAATATCCATTATCTCATAACCATCGCGTATCAACCTGAACCGATGACTGCCTTCGGTAATGCTATCAATGACGCAAGGGGTTCGAGACTTCGTGTTGACATTGTCGATATAGACCAGGGCGCCGCTCGGATTGCTCCTGATATCGATCTTGCCGAATTTCACCGGTATTATCGACCGGACCAGGGCGATCCGAACACTGGTTGTGTTCCCCGGTTCGACAACAAAGTTACCCTGATAATTATCATATTCCTTCTTCACCAGTTGCAGGCTGTATTCATTCTTCGGCATACTGCCAAGCAGTAAGGGTGTTATGCCGCGGTCAATGTCATCGATCAAAACCGAGGCTCCGGAAGGATCAGAGTCTATCGATGCCCACCCGAACGCGGGCACTGCGGGTTTTTCAAAAAACCCGGGGATCACGAAAAAACCGATTACAATAACCGCTGCCAGTACCGGCGCAAATATCGCGATTGGCGGAATTTTGCTTCGCTTCCCTTTCCTGACGGCTCTTGGGCTCTCCGCTTTCCTGTGGGATTGCCGCTTTCGTAATTCCTCCAGGTGTTCCTGCGCTTTCTTGTCTTTGGGATCAAGATGCAGCACTTTACTGAACTCGCTGATCGCATCGTCGATTCTGGTACCGCCCTGTTTCTGGAAAAAAATCGCCCGCTCCAAATGCTTCGCCTTTTTTTCTTCAACCAAACTCTTGAAATGTTCGTCCGGGGATTTGACGAATTTCCCGATCGCGTTTCGTGTGACGGTTTCGTTCCTCTGCTTGAAATAAGATTCAATGCCGGCATTAACTTCGCTAATACTGCCCACCCTTGCGTCCAGTTCCTTCCCCAGCATTTTTTCGATGATATCGTTTACCTCTTTTGGAATAAGCGGATTGGCATCAAACGAGGGACGCGGCTTCACGGTCATGATCGCGTGGATCACCGATGAATAGTTCTCGCCGGCAAAAGGCTTGGTGCCGGTAAGCATCTCATAAAGAACCACGCCGACCGAGAATATGTCGGTACGATGATCGACTTTCTTGCCGGCCGCCTGCTCCGGGGACATGTAAGCGGGTGTACCGACAATCGATCCGGTTACGGTGACCGATGTCAAATCCTGGGCCTGAGCGAGCCCAAAATCGGCAATCTTGACTATTCCGTCGTAACCGATCAAGACATTCGCCGGTTTGATGTCTCGATGCACAAGACCCTTGTGATGGGCATGTTCAAGCCCTTGACCGATTTCACAGGCTATTTGCAGGGCAATTGGATGCGGAATGAACTTCACCGCCCCGATCAGCTCTTTGAGACTTTTGCCCTCGACGTATTCCATGGCGATGAAATACAGATCTTCAACTTTGCCAAAGTCAATGATGTTCACGATGTTTTCATGTTTGAGATTTGCCGCCGCTTTGGCTTCCCGCTCAAAGCGGGTGATGAAATCCCGGTCCTGGGCAAGATGACCGTGGAGTATTTTGACCGCGACCATACGATCGAGCGATGTCTGTATCGCCTTATAGATTGCGGCCATGCCGCCGGTTGCGATCAACTCTCTTATTTCGAAATTGCGAATAACGCGATTTACCATGCCAATACGATTATAGAAAAACAAGGTCATTAGTCAAACGACCGCCTTCTATGCCGTAATCCCAGTTTGTATTGACAAGCGTTCAATTGTATATAAAATAACATAGAATAGACATGGAGGCAAAATGCTCTTAATATTACCGCTGATTATTCTCGTATTGCTGGTCATTGCTTTTATCGGCATCTATAACGGGCTCGTGGTTAAACGAACTCGGGTCGAAAACGGCTGGGCGCAAATCGATGTCCAGTTGAAACGACGCTATGATCTGATCCCGAATCTTGTCGAAACCGTGAAGGGTTACGCTGCGCACGAGAAAGAAGTTCTGGAAAAAGTAGCCGAACTGCGTTCCCGTGCTATGGATGCGACCAATCCCACAGAAGCCGCCGACGCCAATAATATGCTGACATCCACACTCAAAACCCTGTTTGCGGTGGCTGAGAATTATCCCCAGCTTAAGGCCAATGAAAACTTCATGCGCCTTCAGGAGGAATTGGCCGCGACTGAGAACAAGATCGCTTTTGCCCGGCAATTCTATAATGATGTGGTTATGGACTACAATGCGACGATACAGAAATTCCCGCAGGCAATGATCGCGTCGATATTCAACTTCAAACTCCGCGAATTCTTTGAGGCACCGACTGCCGAACGCGAATCCGTGAAAGTCAAGTTTTGATGAAAGACACGTTATATGATCTGATCGCCGCCAACCGACGAAAGACGGCGATATTCATCTTTGTCACCAGCATTTTTCTTGGCGCGCTCGGTTATACGGTTGTCACTTTGCTCGACTGGGGTATTGTCGGATATGTCTTTTTTGCCATTTTTATCGTAGTTTATAATGTCGTATTATACTACAACTCGGATAAACTGGCACTAAAGGCAACCGGTTCAGTGGCGGCTGACCCGGAAGAGTTTAAGCAATTGCATAATGTCGTCGAGGAAATTGCGATCGCCGCCGGGGTCCCGAAACCAAGAGTATATATTACCCCGTCGCCGGCACCCAATGCCTTTGCCACCGGCCGCAACCCCAGGAACGCCGCGCTTGCGGTTACGACCGGCCTACTGGATGTCATGAATCGAGAGGAACTGCAGGGGGTAATCGCCCATGAAATTGCCCATATCAGGAATTACGATATGCTGCTGATGACCGTGGTCTCAGCAATCGGAGGACTGATTGTGCTCCTGCGCGATTTTTTCCTGCGATCGATGCTGTTCGGCGGTCGGCGTCGCAGCAGCCGTGCCAGTGGAAAAGCAGGACTGATAATGCTGGCGATCGGGCTGGTTCTGGCGATAATCGCGCCGATCTTTGTGGCGCTGATAAGATCCGCCACCTCACGCCAGCGTGAATATCTCGCTGACGCCTCGGGCGCCTTTATAACCAGATACCCCCAGGGTTTGGCGCAGGCGCTGGCAAAATTGCGAGATCAACATGAACCTCTTAAGCGAGCAT
>JBBIHN010000026.1:7378-18556 GCA_037446995.1 Caldifarciminota bacterium
GAATGCCCATTTATTCATCGCGTCGCCTTTTGGTAAAGACCGGGCCGATATTGCCAACTGGCTGTCAACTCATCCGCCGATAAACCAACGTATTGAACGATTGAATAAACTGGTGATATGATCCTGCTCTGGCTGCTGATCAGTCTTACCCTCGGTGAAAAACTTGAATATACGGCAAAGTATTCGGTGCTGAATCTGGGTACAATGACCCTTGAAATACAGGATTCGATCACTGCCGATTCCGGCCGGCTCAGTTATCGTCTGATTTCGGTGATAAATTCAAACCCCGGATTGAAATGGCTTTTTTCCCTCAATGATACGATCGAGGTGTTATCAACAACTGATAAATTACTGCCGATATCATATGTTGAAACAATTCACGAGGGGAAGTATCACCGGCGCAGTAATCTGCGTTTTTACCATGAAATCGACTCGGTTGTCTATGACGACTCCATCTCGGTTGGTCTCGCTCCGGACGCGAGGGATTTGGTGAGTTTCTGGCATTACCTCCGTACGATCCCATTGAATATCGGGGATACAATACCGGTCAACATCCATAAATCAATGGAGAACTTCGAGATCAAGTGCATCGTCGAAGGCCGCGAGCGTCTCGAAACGCCGGCCGGTGTTTTCAGCACCATACTCGTAAAACCTCAAACCGCGGGCAAAGGTATTTTTGGCTCTGGGGGGAGCATGTCCATATGGTATTCGAACGACAATAACCGATATCCAGTGCAGATAAAGGCGAAGATGAAGATCGGCACGGTGATTTTCAAGTTGGTCGGAGTCAGCCATTAAACGGTTTGCCGTGATCCTCGCCGGCGGTCGGGGTGAGCGCTTCTGGCCCCTGAGTCAACCCGATTTTCCCAAACAACTGCTCGACATATTTGGACATGAGCCGTTGTTGATTCAAACTTTGCACCGTATCAAAAAATTCATCGACGCCAAACACCGGATCATGATCGTTCCCGAGGAGCTAAGACGCATCACCCGGCAGTATGTTGGCAATGAAAATCTCATAATCGAACCATATCGTCGCAACACCGGACCGGCAATATGCCTTGCTGCGATGCAGCTGCTTGCAAAACACGGCGACGGTATTATGCATGTAATGCCGTCTGACCACATGATCGGATCCAGGCGCAATTTTGTTTTGTCTCTGCAGAACGGAGAAAAGTTCGCCCACCAGGGATATCTGGTTACTTATGGCATAAGACCCGATCGACCGGAAACCGGGTATGGATATATCCGGATCGGCCGCCGTATCGCTTCCGGTTCGATCCGCGCCCATAGCGGAATTGCCTTCATTGAAAAGCCCGGCCAGCGCCGGGCTCGGCTTTATGTCCGAAGCAAAAAATATCTATGGAACAGCGGTATTTTCAGTTTTCGCATTACTGCAATTATCGAAGCCTTCAAAAAACACCTGCCTGATGTTTATCGTAATCTACACCAATATTGCGAAACCGGCGGGGTCAGATTTTTCAGATTACTGAGGGATATATCGATCGACTACGGACTGATGGAAAAATCGAACAAGTTCTGCGTGATTACGGCACAATTCAAATGGGACGATGTTGGGTCATGGCTCGCCCTTGAGAGATATCACCGTGCCGACCGGCATCGTAATATCATCCAGGGTGATATCAAGGTTCTTGATACAACCGGATCAATTATGTATACTTCTGGTGTTCCATTAAAGGTCTATGGGGTGAATAATATGGTGATAGTTGCCTCCCCAACCGGTGTTCTGGTTTGCCGTAAGAATAGAGCACCGGATTTAAAGAATTTAACCAGCCTGCTTCAATAAAGGAGGAAAAGATGAAGAAAGTCATGTTGATTGGCTGTGTCTTATTGTTGGTCTTTTGTGTTTCAAAAAGACCAACCGTACAAACCGAAGGACTGGAAGAAGTCCTCATTTTTGGCGAGGAAGAATCGAACATATCAACTGAACCGGTTATGCCGGAACCAACTGCGGTTGTGATTTCTCCGCCGGTAGTCGAAGAAGTGATCATACCGCCGATCTCAGAGGAGATCATACTACCGCCAATCAGTGAAGAATTTGTTCTGCCGCCGATCACTGAGGAAATCACCATGGCGCCGATACCAGCGCCTACGCTCATTGAAGAAGCTGCCGCGCCGCCAGCGCTGGTAGAGATCCTGCCGCCGATCCCAGCCGCGCCCACACCGGTTATGCCGGCTTACACACCAGCGCCGGCGCCAAAGCCGGCTTCAGTCCCGCCGCCGGCAAGCGTCTTTGGTTTTCGCGTGCAGATCTTCGCATCCTCTACCGAGAAGAATGCCAGCCGTGTTGCCAATGACGCCCGGAGTGCATTCAATGAGGTCTATATCGAATACGTCGCTCCTTATTACAAAGTCAGGGTTGGTAACTGCCTGACCCGCGATGACGCCGATATGCTGAAGTCAAAAGCCGCCGGCATGGGATATCGCGGCGCCTTCGTGGTTGAAACGAAGATTGTTCCTTGATTTTCCAAAAACAGGAAACGGTTACCATATATCTTGCCCAAAGGAGACAAAACCAGACCCGGTCTGGTCTTAGCGACGAGAAACAAAAATAAGATCGCCGAGATCAAATACATACTCGGTGGTCTTTTTGATTACCGATTGATCGGTGATTATCTCTCAGATGACGTCCCCGAATCGGGACGAACATTGTATGACAACAGCTTAAACAAAGCACTCATCGCTTATGAGCTGACCAATCAACCATCGTTAGCTGATGATTCCGGACTGTTTGTCAATGCCCTTAACGGCGAACCGGGCGTGTTCTCTGCCCGATATGGATCGACGGACCAGAAACGCATCAACCGGCTGCTTGAGAATCTTCGAGGATCAACTGACCGGAAAGCGGTTTTCCGCGCGGTTTTCGTCTATTATCATCGGCCGAATGTCTTTCGAGCCTTTGAAGGCGAATGTCCGGGCGTGGTGGCATATGAGTGCCGGGGCAATAACGGGTTTGGCTATGACCCGGTCTTTATTCCTGATGGATACGAGCAGACCTTTGCTCAAATGACATCGGATTTGAAAAATCAGATCAGTCACCGGGCAACGGCTTTGTTGAAATTCAAGGAGTTCGTGTCGCAAAAACGGAGCCAGGTTCTGTGATCTCGACTCCTTCATTGCGCGTGCGCCGGCGCGACCAGTTTCACTCGGTAGTTCTTGCTGTCCAGTCTTGTCACTTCATCCTTTTTCGGCCGGGTTGGGACGCGGAAACTAATGATCATGCCCGACCCCTGATTGCTAGATACGAGATTCTTACCGGCTCGTATCCTCGCATATGGTAAGATCGACATACAACTGCTGTTTCTTGCCCGAGACGGTCGGCGCGATCAATTTCTGGCCTTGAAGCCGATTCTCCAAGAAAGTATCCGCTTCAGGAACCATATTCCGGCCCGTAGCAATTCTCAAAATCCGGCCGCTCGTATCAATGATCGCTCTCACCACTCTTCCTTGGGGAATCTCAGGGATCATCATTTCACCGCCAATGATCTGAGCGTTGGTATGGTCATCGTCTTCTCTGTCGATTACTTCCGCGGATACCGCTCTACCGGCCATGCTTCGCTGCGCGGACGTAGCTGCCGGTGCCGGGGCGGCGGCTTCTTCTTTAAGTTGCTCAACCGCGGCAAGTTTATCTGCGTGCCGGGCCTCTAACTTCCTTTTTGCCGAAATCTCAGGTACCGCAACCTCGAAAACCGGTTCGGGCTTAGTGTCGGTGTAACTTATCCGGCGATCAAGACTCACAAAACCCGTAGCCGGTTCGATATTCTTGACTATCAACACGATCAAGGCGGTAGCGGCAATCGGAATTAACAAGGGAAAAACTCTTAGCCATTTCGGCCTCGGACGCGCCGAAATCCGGTCCTGAATACGGCGGTTCAAAGCAAAAACAAATTCCCTTGACGGTTCTTCAACCGGTGCTTCTCTTATCGAATCATCGATCAGGCGCATCGTGTCCAGATCCCGGACGCACTCGGAACAAACCGCAAGATGCTGTTCAACCCGGCGCTTCAGCTCGTCATCAATCTCATTATCAAGATAAGCGCTCAATAATTCACGGATCGATTCACAAACCATGATCAAGTCACTCCGATCTGTCTGAATATTTCCTTCAATTTTTTCCTCGCCCGCGCCAATCGGGACATCACGGTACCGCGCGGAATCTTCAGAACGACGCCGATCTGCTCGTATGAAAGCTCTTGCTCAACCCGCAGACACAAAATCGCCCGGTCAGGTTCGGCAAGCCGGGCCATGGCATCGGCGATCCGTTCTTTCAATATCTTCTCCCTGGTCATCGCCACCGGATTACCCTGCTTTGCGCTTAAGCCATAGGCGATATCGTCGATCGACTGCATTTTGCCGTTTCTCTCCTTTTTCAAATAGTTGATCGCATTATTCACCGCGATCCGGCACAGCCACGCATAGAAAGGACGACCAATTTCAAATCTTGCCAGCGAACGGTATGCCTTGATAAAGGCCTCTTCAACCAGATCCTCAGCATCATCACGGTTGCGCACCATTCGATACATCACCTTATAGAGCGGCAATTTGTACTTCTCGACGAGCGGATTAAAGGCGTCACAATCACCGTTTCTAACGATCCTGATAAGATTATCATCATTTTCTATATTATTATACACGGGTACGACCTTTTTATTCCCGGACTGCTTTACTCGTATTTCTCTTTGTATACCCTTCGGGCAGATCAAAGACACGGTCGTGTATCGGCACCTCGTCAAGCTTGGTCACCCGGCTGACCGCTCTCATGTAGAAGTTCAAATCCTCAACCCCGATCTGCATATCAAGGCTGAATTCCAATGGAAATCCATCGATTTCGTTGATTTTTTTTTGAAATTCGCGCAATGCATTCTCATTGGCATCGGTCGAGCCCATAGTTAATTTCAGCCCTTTCTCGGTCAACCGGCTGGTAAAATGCTTCAACTCCTGATAAGCCGGAACCTCATTGCTTACCCAGAGCGTCTCGGCAAGGCTGAAAAAAGAACCCCCGGTCGAATCCCGCATCGATACAATGATTTTTTCGCATTCCTGATCAAGCAGCGTCTTCTTATCGCCGGTCTTATCAACCGTAATCTCAGTGATCAGATGAGTCTCCGCTGTATTGACCGGTGGAGAATCATCAAAGGTAATTTCATCATACTTGTTATTAATCTCATCCAGCACCCAGAATTTATTCAGATCGAATCTTATTATCGTTACAACATTAGTAGTTTCACGGTCAACATCGGTAGACACGCTGATCCGCGCTTTATCCCCTTTGATAAAAACCTGCACTGCGACTTGACCATCGGCGATACCGAGCATGCCTTGATAATCGGTTTGCATCTCATACATTATATCGGCGCGGCCAAGATAAATGCAACCAATAAGGATAACCGCACATAGTTTCAGCATTAACCCCCCGACTATCTCACCACCACGATCTTGGTCGAAAGTATCAGATTTCGGCCTTCATATACGCGGACAAAGTATACGCCAGATTCCGATAATGTTAACTTATGTTCAAAATGCTCGGCGACCAGGGCGCCCATCTTATCATAAACTTTGACCCGCGGATTTCTGATACTGACCGGCAATGCGATGTTGCCCCGACCCGGACTGACGATTGGTATGGCATGTTTTGTTCCTGGTTCAAGTTCGGCCAAACCAGAGCCGGTTGTATTGAGAAACAGGAAATTGCCGCGGCTTGAATGCCAATTGGTGACCAGCAGATCAAGATCCAACGCGTAGGTGTAACTTACCCATAAGGTCTCGCTTTGAGTGAATAGATCATTCACCGAAACCCAACCGTCGGTATAGGAAAAACAGAATTCGTCGCGGCCTAATTCCCCGCCGTTTCTGCGCACCCGAGTGACGTTCTTGATCCAGCGATTATCAAGGTAGAAAACACGACGACTGGGATCAACAATATGAACTTCATCTACGACCGCGGCCGGTATCGTATTATCAACATCTCCGAAACAGACGTGCTCGCATACCAGATGACTGACTGTTGACGGCCTCCACGACCACGACGGGGTTGTCGGGAAAATGCCGCCGATGTTTTCAAAAACCTTAACCGATTCCCACCAGCCGCCCGCGGCAAGATCAAGATCATCGTCGCGGTCAACATCGCCCAGCGCGACGCATGAATAGTATTGGGTTGTTTGACTGGACCATATTGGAAACGAATCAAGGGTTACGCCGTTATTGAGGTACAATTGACAATTACTCGTGCCGCCGGTCTGAGCGTTATTCGCGCAGACCATATCCTGATCACCGTCATTGTCGACATCGCCGAAAGCGATTTTGATCGTGCCCAGACTCGCTGCCGACTGCCAGTAGGGCATGCTGCCCAGGACGCCGTCGGCGTTGAGATAGATGTAGTTCTTAACATGCATACCGGCCAAAGATAGATCCAGGTCACCGTCAAGGTCAATATCGACCCAGGCGACATCGTAGAAGTATGACTGCAGATTTGACTGCCATATTGGTATCGTGTCGATAATCCCGTTATTATTCAAATACAATTTCGCCCGCTGCGGTTGATTTGTATAATCTTCTCCACAGGCGACCGCCAGATCCAGATTACCGTCACCGTCGACGTCGCCGAAAGCACAGCTGAACGAATTGCCGAGATCACGCGGCCGCCAGCTGGCCGTGTTTTCGAATTGCCCGCCGATATTCAGATAGATCTTGTTATACTGCGGTGTTCCTGGATCCCCATAATTAGCAACCGCAAGATCCGGATATCCATCATAGTTGATGTCGCCAAGACTGATATGGGCATTGTAGCCAGAATCCGAGGAAACCCAGGATGCGATGGTCTCAAGGTTATTGCCGGTATTGTAGTAGACCCGGTTCGGATCCCGGTCCATATCATTGCCATTACCGGTAACCAAATCAACATCGCCGTCAAGGTCGATATCGACCAAAGCGCCACCGGTTGTGTAGTCATCGTCGATCGACTCCCAGCTGGGTGTGCCGGGATAAGGAATAATCATCAATAAAAAACAGATAATCATCAGCATATCAACTCCCTGTTAGATAATTATTATCCGCACAAAGCTATCGATGTCAAGATTATGTTATGAGATTTTCTGAAAGAGTCGGAAGTATATAGTCTGGAATTCGTATACGCCGTCAAGTCACAATCGACACCACTCGTCTACCGCCTTGCGTATACCCGAATTTAACTTTGCCGGCGCTCAACGCAAAAAGAGTAAAATCACTGCCCATGCCGACATTCTGGCCAGGGTGCACCGAGGTCCCTCGCTGCCGCACGATTATCGTTCCCGCGTTTACGAACTGACCGGCAAAACGTTTTACGCCGAGACGTTTGCCCGCCGAATCGCGGCCATTTCTTGACGCACCAACACCTTTCTTCTGAGCCATTATTTCTCCTTGATTATCTGGGTGATCTCAATATCGCTGAAATCCTGACGATGTCCGCGTTTGTTACGGTATTTCTTGCGGCGACGAAATTTGAAAACCGTGACTTTTTCGTTCTTGCCGCTATTCTTAACTCTTCCCCTAACCAATGCGCCATTGATATAAGGATTGCCAAAATGCGTATCGGTTTTATCTCTTATCATCATAACCTGATCGAATGCGACTTCCTGGCCGATATCGCCGATTTTTGCCGGTATCGTGATCACTTCACCCTCAACAACAAGATATTGAAATCCTTTTGCTCTTATCACCGCGAACACTATCGGCCTCCACCCTCATACGGCTCAATCGGCAGGTCATTATTGGGTTCGCCGGGTATAATCGGCTGTCCCTCGGGCTCCGATGGTGCCGGGATTTCCTGGAATCCCTTATCAATGGCGCTTCTGGGCAATGAGCGTTTGGACAAAAGCACCAACGTGAGTGATGTCAGAAAAAATCCGATTGCCAACCCGGTAGTCAATCTCACAAAAAAAGGTGTAGCGCCCTTGCCGCCGAACAGCGTGTCGGTTCCGCCGCCGCCGCCGCCGAAAACGCTTGTAATCCCACCGCCGCGCGTCTGCTGGAGCAGGACAACGACTATCAGCAGCACGCAGATCAATATATGGATGAATATGACAACACCGTACATAATAACACTGGCTCCTTTTTGTTTTTGATGATATTATAACCGGATTCTTCGCTGAGTCAAGGGTATTAAGCCGGACTTATGTACTGCATGATCCGCGCAAAGCTCTCCGGATCAAGACTGGCGCCACCGACCAGCACCCCCTGTATCTCTTTGTTTGCCATCAGCTGATCGATATTGTCGGGTTTCACGCTGCCGCCATATATTATCGTTGGTGACTTTCTTAACAGTCCGCGAATGAATTCATGAACTTGAACTGCCTGCTCAGGGGTCGCCGTCTTGCCGGTACCGATTGCCCATACCGGTTCATAGGCAATTATCATTTTGTGTACTTCATTTTCAATGCCCTGCAAACCCTTGACCAATTGCTCCCTGATCACTGCTTCGGTTTTACCGGCGTTGCGCTCATCCAGAGTTTCGCCGACGCAGAAAATCGCGATCAATCCGATATCAAGCGCCGTCTTGAGCTTCTTATTTACTTCTTCATCGGTTTCACCCATAATATGCCTGCGTTCAGAATGCCCGATGACCACATACTCGCCGCCGAGTTGTTTGATGAATAGGCCGGATATCTCTCCGGTGAAAGCGCCGCCTCGCTCCCAGTGCATATTCTGCGCACCCAGCTTGATCGGCGTATTCATCACCAGTTCGGCTACGCTGGCTAACGACGTAAATGGCGGCATCAGTACAACCTGACGATCCTTAAGCTCGTCAATACTGACCAGCGAAAGCAACTTAACAACCAGCTCGCGGGACTGCCCGTGATCCATATTCATTTTCCAATTACCGGCGATTATTGTTTTCATGACGAGATATCCTTTAGTGCTCTAATCCCGGGCAGTTCAACGCCCTCAAGGAATTCCAGTGACGCTCCACCGCCGGTCGAAACATGACTTATTTTCCCGCTCAAGCCGTATTTCTCGATCGCGGCAACCGTATCCCCGCCGCCGGCAATCGTGATTGTACCGCGTGTCTGGGCATCAGCAAACGCAATGGCAGTGGCTCTGGTGCCATGGGAGAAATCCTCAATCTCAAAAACACCCATCGGGCCGTTCCAGACGATCGTCCCGGCGCGGCCAATCATCTCAATGACCTTGGTTCGCGATTTCTCGCCAATATCAACCCCCTGATAATCATCGGGTATCGATGATGCGTTAACTGTTCTCACCGAACGACCCGGTTTAACTTCATCGGTAATAACGATGTCTTCGGGTAAATACAGTCGGTCATTGTCAACCAATTCTCTGACCTGATCGACAAAATCATTTTCGCATATTGATTTACCGACACGGTAATTCTTCGCCCGGTAGAATGTAAAACACATACCGCCGCCGACGACCAGTTGATCCACCAAATTCAAGAGGTTCTTAATGACCTTAATCTTAGTCGACACTTTTGCGCCGCCGATTATCGCCAGCAGCGGACGCTTCGGGTTTTCTAGAGCCGACGTCAGATAAGCGATCTCCTTTGCCATCAGCAAACCGCAGGCCGGATCCGTAAAATAACGCGCCATGCCTTCGGTTGATGCATGGGCGCGATGGGCGGCACCAAAAGCATCATTGACATAATGATCGGCAAGATCGGCGAGGGCCTTCGAGAACTGAATGTCGTTCTTCTCTTCTTCGGCATGAAAACGTAGATTCTCAAGCAGCAATGCTTCGCCGCGGACAATCGAACCTTTTAGACGTCTAACCTCCTCGCCGATGCAGTCCGGAGCAAAAATGACCTTCTTGTTCAGCAATACGGCCAGGCGGGCCGCAACCGGCCGTAGGCTCATGGCGGGAACTATCTTGCCCTTCGGTCTGCCCAGGTGGCTTGCCAGTATCGGTATCCCTTCCTGCTCAAATATGTACTCTATTGTCGGCAAAGAGGCTCGGATTCTGGTGTCATCGGTTATCTCGCCTTTATCGTTCAAAGGCACGTTGAAATCGACTCTGACAAAAACCTTTTTGCCCCTCAGGTCGAGGTCTTTTACTGACAATTTTGCCATTATTCTCTCCCGATAATGTACTCGAGCAGATCGATGATCCGCACCGAATATCCCCATTCATTGTCATACCAGGCAAAGACCTTGGCGATGTTGCCCTGAGCCATCGTCAACGCCGGGTCAAATATCGCCGAGTATGGATTGCCGACAAAATCGATCGAGACCAGCGGTTCCTCGCAATATTCGAGTATCCTCTTGAGATCGCCCAAAGCGGCTTTCTTGTAGGCGGCGTTGATCTCTTCCCGGGATGCAGCTTTTCCTAACTCGACAACGAAATCAACCAAAGATACATCGGCGGTTGGGACCCGAATCGCAACACCATCCAGTTTACCTTTCAGATCAGGGAAAATCTCACCGATCACTTTGGCGGCGCCGGTCGATGTCGGTATCATTGATACCGCGGCAGCCCTTGCCCGACGCATATCCTTATGAGGCTGATCAAGGATGCGCTGATCATTAGTATAAGCATGGATCGTGGTCATATAACCTTTCTGGATCGCGAAATTCTCATGTAGAACCTTGACCATCGGCGCAAAGCAGTTGGTCGTGCAGGATGCATTGGAGATAATCCGGTCTTTCTTCGGATCGTAATCTTCTTCGTTTATCCCGAAAACAAAGGTCGGCACCTTGGGTTCGCCTTTAGCCGGCGCAGATATGATAACGCGCTTGGCGCCCCGGTGCAAATGCACCTCAACCTTGCCGCGTTCGGTGAATTTACCAGAAGACTCAATGACATAATCAACGCCCAGTTCCTTCCAGGGTAATTCACCGGGATCCTTTTTGGACAGAACCCTGTATTCTTTCCCATCAACAATCATCGAATCGGACTTGACCTCGACCCGAGCGTCAAACATCCGATGCACTGAATCATATTTTAGCAAATGAGCAAGCATTTTTGCATCGGTGATATCGTTGATCGCGACGATCTCGAATTTTTTGCTGTTATGGCCGGCGCGGAAAACAAGCCGGCCGATACGGCCGAATCCGTTGATTGCAACTCTTGGCATCATATTGGCCTCCTCATAGTCTGTAATATCTATAAAACTAAATACACAACTTCTGTAAATTCAGTGAGAAAATAAATTTTGGGCGAAGCAAGGCT
>JBBIHN010000027.1:0-18404 GCA_037446995.1 Caldifarciminota bacterium
CGTGAGCGGTTCAAAGAATAGAACGAGTCTCAAGCGCCCCGGCGATCGTTGTTCGGGCGATGACGGCTATAACCGTTATCAGAGAAATCAGCAGATAAGGCCGGGTCCAGTTCATCTTCTGCACATCGAACTCGCTGATGTTTACCGCGACTACCGTTTGAATGTTGGTATTCGCGATTCATTGATCGAGCGCGAAACGCAGTGAGCATGTAGAATGCATTCTGATCTATACGAACGCCTGGCCGAACTCCTTGATGAACTACCCAACGGCTTTCCGCGCACTCGCTCGAGAGTGGAGATCAAACTGTTAAAGAAGATCTTCGATCCGGAAGAGGCGCGGGTCGCGGTCAAT
The DNA here is from genome assembly GCA_037446995.1 of Caldifarciminota bacterium. Classification (GTDB taxonomy): domain Bacteria; phylum Hydrothermota; class Tepidihabitantia; order SM23-42; family SM23-42; genus RBG-13-43-14. Next base: position 353 of record JBBIHN010000027.1, read on the forward strand.
CTTACCGGCAAGATGATGCCGCTTGACCGTATTGCCGAACGGTTGAACATGGATGACAAGGATGCGCACTCGATATTGATCAGTATGGTCCGAAAATGGATGGTTTTATTCAAAAAGATCGATGGCTTATTCCATTTCCGGCTGGCGCCGTTTATTGTCGGCATTTATGAAGGACAGCTTGACTTTATGGATCGAGAGATGGCAGAACTTTTTGAACAATACATGGCCGAGGGCGGTGCGATCGGTATCATGAAGCCGCGGCCGGCCCTACAGCGCGTGGTCCCGGCGATAAATACTGTCAAAACCGAGTGGATAATGCCTTATGATGACGTGTATAAATTGCTCGAAAAGGCCAAGGTATTCGGTGTTCGTGACTGTATCTGCCGGGTCGAACAGGACAAGCTCGGCAAGCGGCGCTGCGATCACACGATCAAGGCTTGCGTTTATTTTTCCAATACCAAACGACCGGCGCGACCGGACGGCATCACCGGGGAAGAAGCGATCGCGATTCTGGACGCGTCCGAGAAGGAAGGTTTAGTGCATTCGGTCAGTAATGTTGCCGACGGCGTATTCTACTTCTGTAATTGCTGCGGCTGTTGCTGCGGAATCCTGCGTGGTATCACGGATCACGGCATCGAGACTTCGATCGCCACGGCGAATTATTATGCGGTCATCGATTCGGATGAATGCACCGGCTGCGGCTCCTGCGTTGGTCGATGCCAGGTGAAAGCGATATCGGATGAAGACGGGTTTTTCGCCGTGAACAAGATCAAATGTATTGGCTGCGGACTATGTGTCAGCGGCTGCCCGGCGCAAGCCGTGAAGCTTGAGAAGAAGACTGAATCCGAGATCACCCATCCGCCCCGGAATTTTGACGAGTGGGAAAGCAAAAGAAGTGCGAACCGCGGGAAAATATGCTCTGGATAACAATGTGTGTTTTCCTCATTGTTGTTTTCTACGTCTGGTTCAGCCATCACCTTAGTTATATTGTTTTGAAAAAACGGATAATCGCAAGGAATAGATGGGATTTGAATATCTGCTGTGGCAAGACCGACGGCGGCGGGGTCAATGCTGATATCGTGCAACACGCGGATCTGCCTAATTTCACGCTGGTCAATAACATATACAAACTGCCTTTCGAGGACAAGCAATTCGACAAAGTGCTTTGTTCGCATACGATCGAGCATGTTGATGATCCTCATGGTTTCCTGAAAGAATTGATGCGGATCGGCAAGGATGTGACGATAATTTTGCCGCCGTTATGGGATATTAGCGCCGCGTTCAATATCTTTGAGCATAAATGGTTGTTCTTGACTTGCAGGAAGGAATTCCATAATCGACTTCCCAAATGCCTGAGATTGTTGGGTGCGGGATTTTACCAGAATCGCTGGGGGCAGATAAAGAAAGCTTGATCGATATGGATTCAACACGTTTTGAGATACTGAAAACTACTTTTCCGCTTTTCCAGGTGCTGGTCAGCAAGGAACTGAACCGGAAGAGATATGTCGAGGCCTTTGCCTTTTATCAAGGTTCGGTTATCCGACCATTGATCGAGATTTTATGAATAAAACACAGTCCTCATCGCTTCAATTTCAATACCAGCTACGCGGTATTCGAACTCCCGGCCGGGGTCTACGAGCGGCTGCAGAACTATGTATGTTAGGAGCGGCGCGCAGCTTGCCCGCAAACAAAAAGAAGCTGAAAAATGGTTCTGGGAGGTCTCTAACAGCATCAGACCCAAGGAGATAGAAAAGTTCCTTAATAGCGCTGGATAATGAACGATAAGAGAATCATTTTGGCATCGCGATCTCCGCGAAGGTTTGAACTGCTGCAGAAAGTCGTAGCGGCGGAGAGGATCATGGTCTTTCCGGCCGCAGTTGTCGAATCGATGCTGCCCGGAGAGGACGGCCGGTCATTTACCCGGCGCATCGCGTTTGTCAAGGCCAATGATGCCGCGCGGAACGTGCCGGATCAGCTGCCGGGTGATGTCGTTCTCGGCGCAGATACCGTGATCGAGCTGGATCACGAACTTATCGGCAAGCCCTGCGATGATAAAAGCGCTTTCCGGATCCTTGCTCGATTACGGCATCGGCAGCACAAAGTTATAACCGGCGTATGTTTATTAAAGATCGGTGATCGGAGTCAAAAAATCTTTGCCGTCAGCAGTGAAGTTACCATGCGCGACTACAGCGATCAAGAGATAAGGGATTACATAAGGTCCGGCGAACCAATGGATAAGGCGGGTGCCTATGCGATACAGGGTAAAGGCAAAGATCTGATAGAGGAATACAGGGGAAGCTATACAAATATTGTTGGATTGCCCATTGATGAGATCGCAGCTGAATTGAGGGATTTGGATTGCGCAGAAATATTGTTGTAGTTGGTGGTGGGCCGGCCGGAATGATGGCTGCCGGTCAAGCTTCAAAGAACGGCGCCCACGTAACGCTGATCGACAAGATGCCAGCTCTTGGTCGTAAATTGCTGTTAACCGGCAACGGCCGATGTAATTTCACGAACAATCGTAATATAGATGAGTTTTACTCGTGTTACGGCAAAAACGGTAAGTTCCTGAGAAACGTATTTGCCCGTTTTTCCAATCGGGATCTTATGGAATTTTTCAAAGATATGAAGATCGATATTCAGATCGAATATAATAGCAGTGTTTTTCCGAAAAGCGGACGATCGAGTGATATTGTGAATTGTCTGCTGGATTTCATGGCAAAAGCAGGCGTGAAGATAGTAACCGAATGTTCGATGGATAAGATAGTGATCAAGGACAAAAAAGTCATCGGTATTATTGCTGATCATGAGCTAATGGAATGTGACGCTTTGATCGTTGCGACCGGTGGCTGTTCGTATCCTAAGAGCGGTTCTGATGGCAGCGGTCTTAAGATCGCCCAGGAGATCGGACACCGCATTATCACGCCGAGACCGGGATTAGTCCCAATGATCGGTGAAGGTCCGGTTGTGCGAAGGCTTAACGGGTTATCTGCACAAAACGTAAAGGCAGGACTATATTTTGATGATGTATGTACTGCCGAGCGCCGGGGGGATATGCTCTTCACTCATTCCGGGTTTTCGGGTCCGGCCATCCTTGATCTGAGCTGCAATATGCCAATGGATCATAAAGAAAATATAAGGCTCGACATCGATCTAATGCCCGATCTAACCGAAGCTGCTCTTGATCGATATTTATTAGAACTGATATCTGAACACGGTCGCATGAGAATTGTTAATATTCTTGCTTCGTTTCTGGCGGCCCGGATGTCAGCCTATATTGTTGAAAAGAGCTGTATCCCGATGAACATGGTTGGAGCTGAAATAGGCCGGGAGATCAGACTGGGGATCATTCATAGTATTAAAAAGAATGATTTTAAGATAAGAGGAATAAAGACTTTCAAGGAATCAATGATAACGATAGGAGGCATTGCTTTGGATGAAATTGATCCAAGGACCATGGCATCAAAGTTGATCAAAGAGCTTTATTTCTGCGGCGAGATCATTGATGTCGCCGGGATCTCAGGCGGGTACAATTTACAGGCTGCCTTCTCGACCGGTTATGTTGCTGGAGAAACTGCTGCAATCCCGGGCTGTCATTGAATTGACTCAAGGGATTTTAACGATATAATAGGATTGAGGAGGTACAAATGAACCATCAGAGCAAACCGGGTCGGATATGGTATTTGTTTTCAGCGGTTATCGCTTTATCCGGGATCATTTTATTCGTTATTTTGTTATTCAGTGGTTTGAATAACATGAAAACAGGCTTGATCCAGATGATCATGCCCGGCAATCATGATGTGAATTTTGGGAAAGCCGGGAAATACACTATTTTCTATGAACATCGCAGCGTCATCGACAATCAGGTATTCGCGACTGTGGAGAGCCTGTCCGGTTTTCAGGTATTTGTCGTTGATAAGCAATACCGGCAACCAGTGGCGGTGCGGCCGGCGGCGGTCAGTTCCAATTATTCGATAGGGGGTAGGTCTGGCTATGCTGTTTTCGAATTCGAAGTCACGCATCCCGGACGATACGAAATATCTGGCTGGTATTCGGCAAAAGAACCGGGACCGCGCATTGTTTTGACCCTGGGGCAGGGGTTTGTCAGAAGGCTTGTTGGAACAATTTTCTTATCGATCGCGGTTCTAATTTTGTCGATCGGCATTGCGATTGCCGTTGTTGTCTACACGTTGATTCGTCGGTATCAGGCAGGCAATAAATCGTTGCCGACATGAAAATCTTGATCTACTCCGGCACAATGGCTAAGGACCGTGACGGCGTGACCAAAACGCTGCACGAGTTGATCACTTCGATCAAGGAGGCCGGTCACGATCTGATGCTCTGGCATTCGGAAGTCGTGACCGACAAGATCTGCGGCCTGGATGTGCACCGGGCACCGTCAATACCATTTCCGCTCTATCATGAATATCGACTGGGTTTTTACGGTCCAATCATCAAAGCCAAACTCGATGAATTCGCTGCCGACGTATTCCACATTGCCACACCGGATATCATCGGCTATAATTTCATGAAATACGCGAGGAAACGCGGGATCCCGGTTGTGTCAGTTTACCACACGGAATTTCTGACCTATCTGCTATACTATCATAAAGTTCTCTATCATCTGCTGAACGATGCCGGGTGGCGGTACGGCCGCTGGTTCTATAATAAATGCACGGCGGTTTTTGTCCCGACCGAACGCATCAGGCGAAAATTACAGGCTCATGGAATACGCAATGTCAGGATCTGGTCGCGGGGCATACATCCGGACCGGTACAATCCTGAATTAAGATCAGATCAGCTTAGAAAAGCGTGGGGGATGGAAAAAAAATTCATACTTCTCTATGTCGGCCGGTTCGTATGGTATAAGGATCTGAAGGTCTTTATTCAGATTTATAAAGAAATCAAAAAACATCGGTTGTACGATATCGGTTTTATCCTGGTCGGCTCCGGACCGATCGAGGAAGAACTGCGAAAAGAGATGCCCGAGGCTATTTTCCCTGGTTATCTGGTCGGTGAGGACCTTTCACGGGTATATGCCAGCAGTGATCTGCTGCTGCATCCCTCGACAACCGAGACTTTCGGCAACGTGCTGCTGGAATCTATGGCTTCCGGTGTGCCGGTAGTCGTCGCTGACCGGGGAGGCTGTCCAGAAGTAGTCGAGATTTCCGGGGGAGGTCTGATTGCCCGGGCCGGTCAGATTGGATCCTTTACTAATCGTATCTATAGACTGAAGAAAGATCGTGAACTTTATTCCCGATGTCGTCGTAACGGACTAACATATGCCCGAAAGCAGTCATGGTCGGAAATCAACCGGGTGATAATGAACGAGTATCAGCGTGTGGCCGGGACTTTCCGCAGGAACATTCGTCCTTGATTAACCGGTTGAAATAGCTATTATTATTTCAAAGGAGTGCAAATGACAGAGAAGATCGGCGAGTTGTTGGTGAATTTCATCACGGCAAAGAATCGCCGCGATGTGAGCGGCGTGTTGAGCTTCTATGCAGAAGATATTAGCGGAAAACTTGCCGGGATCTGGCAGCGCGATGGGAAAAAGTCGATGCAGGGCATAACCGAGTGGGAAGCGGCAATGAACCCGACCTACAAAGTATCCCACACAATGATCCTGAAGGGCAGGGTTCGCTGTCGTCTGACTGAATCGAACGAATGGCTGAGGCGCATGGGTGTCGAATCGATCGTTTATGAGCCGTTTTTGATAACCGTTGATGACGGTCAAATTACCGCGATCAACGCCGAGTTCGCGATTGATAGTTTCAAAAAATATCAGCATGCCTGGACCGCGGTAGCCGAATGGATTGAGGAAAAACATCCCGAACAGTTTGCCGTTTTGTTTGACCGCCGCGGTTTTGAATACAACGGCGCGACCGCCAGACAATGGCTTGATCTGACAAAGAAGTATGAGGAAACACGGCAATAAGGCGGCACAGCCTTGACGTAAGAAAAGGATACGATATGGATGACCGAGATCAACCGAATTTGGCAAAGGCAACATTCGCCGGCGGTTGTTTTTGGTGTCTGGAGCCATCCTTTGAAAGAATGGAAGGAGTAATAAAGGTTACAGCCGGCTATACGGGTGGTGTGGTGAAGGATCCATCATACGAACAGGTATGCAGTGGGACTACCGGTCATTACGAAGCCGTGCAAGTGCTTTTTAATCCTGAGAAGATCACTTATCGCGATCTATTAGAGGTATTCTGGCGGCAGATCGATCCTACTGATCCAAACGGTCAGTTCGCCGATCAGGGTGAGCAGTACCGGACCGCGATCTTCTATCATGATCAAAGTCAGAAAATCGCCGCGGAAAATTCAAAGAAAACGCTCGAAAAGTCGGGGATATTCGAGCGGCCAATCGTCACGGAAATTAGACCGGCAGCGGATTTTTATCCGGCTGAGGATTATCATCAGGATTATTACAAAAAGTGTCCAGTTCGCTATAAAAGCTATCGATCGCGGTCCGGCCGAGAGCCTTTTTTGAAGAGGATTTGGGATCGCAATGAGGTTGACCTGGCCGGCAGGATAGAGGTCAAATTTTCAGAAGAAGAATTGAAGAAAAAACTCAATGCGATACAGTATCACGTTACCCAGGAGAACGGCACTGAACCGCCGTTTGCCAATGAATATTGGGATGAAAAGAGAGAAGGAATATACGTGGATATTGTAACCGGTGTTCCTCTTTTTAGTTCGCGCGATAAATTCGACTCAGGTTGCGGATGGCCAAATTTTACGAGGTCGTTGAGCGATGGCAGTATTGTCAAAAAGACCGATAGATCATGCGGTATGATACGGACCGAGGTTAGAAGTAAAGGTTCAGACTCGCATTTGGGACATGTCTTTGATGATGGACCAGGCCCTGACGGCCTGCGTTACTGCATAAATTCGGCTGCTTTGAAGTTCATACCGAAAGAAGATCTTGTCAAACAGGGGTACGGAGAATACATAAAACTATTCAAATAAGCAATAGGTTGGAGTAGGCCGGCGGTTTTACCGCCGGCCTATTTAACGGCTATTTGAGCAGACCCAGTTTATCGACCGCGTCGCAGATCTCTTTGACGTGATCGGCCGATTTCTGGAAAAGCGCTTTGTCGCTTGCATCCATCTTGATTTCGATGATCTCTTCAACCCCGTTCTTCCCGATCTTGATCGGTACGCCTACGAATAAGTCTTTAACACCGTACTCACCATGGAGCAGAACATGGCAGGCTAATATGCGTTTTTTATCGGTCAGGATCGATTCGGCCATCATTATAGATCCGGCTGCAGGAGCCCAGTATGCGCTGGTCCCGAGCAGCTTCACGATCTCGCCGCCGCCGACCCGGGTACGCTGTATAATCGCATCGAGCTTGTCTTTAGCCACAACCTGGTTGACCGGGACACCCCCGACCGAGGAATAACTCTGGAGCGGTACCATATCATCACCGTGGCTGCCGAGGGTCATGGCATAAATATCTTTGGTAGATACCTTGGTTTCCATCGAGAGGAAACATGAAAATCTGGCTGAGTCAAGTACGCCGGCAAATCCCAGAATACGGTTGTCTGGAAAACCGGTCACCTTTTTGCATGCGTAGCTCATTGCATCAAGCGGATTTGCGACGATGATCACGAAGCTGTTGGGTGCATGATTTTTAATATGCCCGGCAACTTCTTTCATGATCGGGATATTCTTACCCAGCAGATCATCACGGCTCATGCCCGGTTTCCGCGGGAATCCCGCAGTTACGATCACGATGTCTGAATCCTTAAGGGCATCATAGCTATTCGATCCGATGATCTGAGCGTCGTATCCGAGAATCGGAGCGGTCTGCATCATGTCAAGTGCCTTACCCTGTGGTAGATTGGGCACGATGTCGATCAACACGATCTCTTCAGCAACGCCTTTAAGCGCTGCAATGAATGCGGCTGATTCACCGACATGCCCGGCACCAATGATACTTATCTTTCTTTTTCCTATCATTTTACATCCTCCTTATCGTTTAAAACTGGTACAGTGGAACAACCATCCTCAACGATCGCGATCTTTGGATTGACGCCTTTTTTCAGGATCGCTTCATCGATCGATCGTTGAATCGATGTAAAAACTTTTATCCCGGCGTTATCAAGTTTATAGTTCTTGCTGTTCGTAACGCACCAGAGATCCGCCTTGGTCATCAACGCCCTTAAATTAACCGCGGCATGATCACCGAGCCGATAATTTATCAATGCATTTTCAGCAGCAGCTGTCAGGTCGTCCGGATTCTCAAATAGGCGTGAAAAATGCGGCGGACCAATACCCTTATAACCTGCACTGACTAATATAAAAATACCGCTTTCGTTCAGTATATTCTTTGTGTTTTCTATTGCTTTCAAGGATTGATAAAAGCTTTCGTCGAACGGAGGAGAAGCGATCGAAAGCAGTATATCCACTTTATTTGGCATGGTCACACAAAAATTACTTCGTGTTCTGACACATGTGTTTTCAAACACTTCATGAATATGCCCGAACCCTGCATGGGTTATCCTTTGTTGTCGATCCATGACCACCTGGATCGTATAAAAACGGTCCGTCCCAACGGCTTCGATCATATCAACCATGTCCTCATGTACGGGATTGCTCTTCAATGCCAGAGGTTTCGCGTTCGGATGCAGCGATTGACGGTGGTTCTGTTCGATCGTATTGTATCCGGCAACTCCCGGCAGTATCGATTTCCTTCCGCCGGTGAATCCGGCAAAATAGTGGGGCTCGATAGAACTGATCGTTATTATCTTATCGGCCTTGAGCACCAGCTTATTGACAGAAAGCACGGTATTGTTCCTTGAATATCCCAGCTCACTTAAATCATTTATGCTCTTTGGATCATGGATTTTTATGGAATCTTTGATCTTATTATATAGATCACCGAATATTCTCCGCATTTCGGGTTCGGTTGGGGCCGGGTGAAGACCGGTCGCGATCAAGAAATCAATATTCAGATGCTTAATTTGATCGTAAATCAATGATAGAACCCGGGAAGTTGGGGTCGGACGGCTTGCGTCATTTACTATCACCAGCAGGTTCTTGGTCGGGCCGAGAAAAGCGTTAAGGTCGTTCCTGATCTGCATTTTCTTAAAAAGCGTCTCAAGAACGTCCCCTGGGAATTCAGTGGTTGGCGGGATCGCGATAGTCATTATGCGATCTCCCCGAAATTCGATCCTCTCAGCAGAGTTGTTGAAATACAGGGTCTTTTCCATTGATAGATCGATGTTAAAGCGTTAATATATCGGCAAAAGAGCCGTACTGATGGTAATGGGTATGTTGTTCAAAAGTCGAATGCATAGTTGTGTTTGAAGCATTATACGCATGACGCGCTATAAGTCAACAGAAACATTGACAAAAAAAGCTAAATATCTATAATTGTGTGCATGGTTCTGTTCCTACTATTATTGCTCGGTTATAATCCACAGACTTTAGCGGTACCTCCAAAAAGCCATACTTTTGGATTTTACCGTGCTTCAAAGCATTATCTTCAACTGTTTCTCGGTCCAAGCTATAATTACAGCGATCCCCAGGGGATCACCGCGGTTAAGCTCAAGGAATTGGATAACCCTAAAACTAAAAAAGACGATGACGAACTGAGCGTATTCGCGGTCAATGCTGGCTACGGCCATATCGTGTACAATGTAGGTTTAGAAGCCGTAAAGACTTGGGGCGGCGCCAAAGAGCTGTCTCAACCCAAGGGTATCGTTGCCAACGATGATGGTTTTGTTTATGTGGCTGATTTTGGAAACGGCCGGGTCGTCAAGCTGCGTTATGAGGGCGGTAGACTCAGGAAGATGAGGGATATACCGGTTGCCGGGCGGCCCTATGATGTCGATCTTGACTCGAAGAACAATCTCTATGTAACTGACTTTGACAATTCTCGAGTGTACATATACTCGGATAATGATAGTTTGATCGGGCAGTTTGGATATGAAGGCATTGGTTTTGGCGAACTGTCCGCACCAATGGGGATCGCCGTAATCGATGCGGTTGCGAAACACAATCATCATCAGGATGATTTCATTGTGATCACGGATCGCGGTGGCATGAGGGTGTCGAAGTTCACGACCGGCGGACGATTTCTCGGTTCGGTGAACAATTATGACCTCGGCTTGACCGATGCGCGTTTCCTGTATGCGGCGATCGATTATTTCGGCAATATCTACGTGACCGACGAAGTCAACGATCAAATCCATAAATTTGACCACGGCCTCAAGTACATAATATCGCAGGGGCGCACCGGAACATCCCGCGGTGAGTACATCGCGCCCCGCGGGATTAGCATCTGGCGGCGCTATGGACAGGTTTTCATTACCGAAAGAGAAGGCGGTCAGTATCTGTGGATTGCCGCCGATGCTTTTGTCGTCGGGTCATTTCCCGATGTTTTCACCGCCCGGCAACCGGGGTCAACGCTTGCGCTGTATGTCACCGACGAAGCCAAGATCAATATCAGCGTTTACGATCGATTGGGAGGCAAAGTTCGGGATTTGATCGACGGCATGCGGCGTCCGGTCGGTGAATTCCTGGTCGTCTGGGATGGCCTGGATAATCAAGGAAACCTTGTTGCGCCCGGCGATTATGAGTATCAGATCAGGTTGAGATCATTGCACGGCCACGGACGTCGTCTCGAAAAGATAATCAAGGCAGGTGTCAAATGCAGCGTTTTATAGCATTGTTTTTGCCGATTGTGCTCCTGGCAACAAAGTACGCCGGCGATTTTCAGGAGCTCGGCGTCGGTGGCCGGGCAGGCGGTATGGGAGGCACCGGGATCGCCCAGTTTCAAGATCCGGCCAGTATCTACTATAACCCGGGCGGCTCATTCTTTGCGCCCAAGAGTGTTCTGCTTATGCACTCCGAGAATTTCGCGGGTATGGTTAGAAGCGAGTACGTCGGCGTGATCGCGCCTCAACCGGAGCATGTGTTTGGCCTGGCCATGCAGTATATTATGGTCAGCGACATCATGCTTACGACCTTACCGGATACCAGCGAACTACCCGGCAGCGATAATCAGCCCTATCCGTATGATACGGTTGGCACGAACGATCTCATTCTTTACCTTCAGTACGCCCGCGGATTGATGGTCGGCGGCGATCTTGATCTCAACCGCCCAAGCTTCGCTTATGGGGCAAATATCAAGATCTATTATCGTGATCTGGTCGTGATTAAGGGTTACGGCGGCGGACTTGATCTCGGGGTTGCCTTCGCGAGCCGGAATTTTCATGCCGGACTCTGCGTCCGTGATTTTGTCCTGGCGCCTTTGATCTGGGATAACGGAAGCCGCGAAACGATTCTGCCGAAGATTATGCTCGGCGTCAGTCCGGCAATTCTTTTCGAAGAGATAAATTCTCGTCTGACCGTAGCCGGTGATTTCATCAAGGAGATCGGCGTATCCGGGTTTTCTGTTAGATACGGTATTGAGTTCTGTTACCGCGATGCAGTCGCCGGCCGTGTCGGTTTTAATGCCGGCCGCTTCACGGCCGGGCTGGGATTAACCTACAAAAAATTCAAACTCGATTATGCCCTTGTGACTCATTCCGAGCTGCGGAACACCAATCGGGTTTCTCTGGGGTACACATTCTAGTAAAAGCCGAGGTCTTTCGTAAACTCCTGAACCTCTGGGCACTGTTGATTCCGACCGCTTTTATCACGCTGCCATCATCAACGGCGCGGATCGGGCTGTTTGCGACATGCATAATCGTCGTTGCGATCGACTTCATGCGCCTGCACGTTAATGGATTCAAAGAGGGCTTCATAATCTTTTTTGGTTCATTCCTTCGGCGGCAGGAATTAACCCGGCTCAGCGGTGCCACCTATTTACTGCTTGGTTGCCTGGTTACTTCACTGTTGTTCAGAAGATCGGTTGTGATCGCGGCTTGTACTTTCGTAATCGTGGGGGATACGTTTGCCGCTTTGGTCGGGCAGAACATGAAGAGCGTGCGGATTTCCGCCAATAAAACTTTGCTGGGTTCATTGAGTTTTCTCGTAACCGCGGGGTTGAGTGCGATCGGGTTGAGTTTTCTGCCCGATGGTTTGCCGATTTTTTTTCTGATCATCGGCGCCGTGTCGGCAGCAGTGCTGGAGGCCCTACCGTTGCCCTGGAACGACAATTTTTCGGTGCCGATCCTGACCGGGATAATAATCAGCATCTTCGTCTGATGTACAAATGATATGTGCAGTTTTCCTGGAAATCCGTGAAATCAGTGTTATCTACATCGCTTTTGCCTCGGTATCCTCATCAGCCAATGAGATTTTCTGGAACTCGGGCAAACCGCTTCCCGCTGGAATTATGCGGCCAACGATCACGTTTTCTTTCAGTCCTTCAAGACGGTCAATCTTGCCTTCGACCGCGGCGTCAGCGAGTACCTTGGTTGTTTCCTGGAAGCTCGAGGCGGAAAAGAAGGATTGCGTCGACAGCGCGGCGCGCGTAATGCCCAGCAGAATCGGTCGATAGGTCGCTGGCTTGCGCCCCTCGACCAGCGCCTGCTGGTTGATCTCGATAACGCGCCTTTTATCGACGATTTCTCCGCCCACAAAGGGTGTATTGCCCGGTTCTTCGATTTTCACGCGCTGCAACATTTGCCGAACAATGATCTCAATATGCTTATCATCGATTTTCACGTCTTGAATACGGTAGACCTCAAGTATCTCATTGACCAGAAATCGCTGGGTTTCCATTGGACCCTTAATGCGCAATATATCGTGGGGGTCGACCGCCCCTTCGCACAGCGGATCGCCGGCCCTTACGTATTCGCCGGAATGAACCTTTAGATATCGGGTCGTTGATATGCGATAGGCGCGGGCATCGCCGACTTCGGGGGTGACAGTTATTTTCCATATGCCTTTCTCTTCTTCAACATCCACGATACCATCGATTTCGGTTACGATCGCCGGATTCTTCACGATCTTCGCCTCGAACAGCTCTTCAACCCTGGGGAGTCCTCCGGTAATGTCTTTGCTCTTACCGATTTCTTTCGGGATACGCGCGATCAAAGTTCCGGATTTGATGTGGTCGCCGTCCTTGACCAGCAGATAGGCGCCGGCCGGTATTGAGAATGTTTTCAGAGTCTTCTTCTCGCTGTCGGTCAGTTGTATCTTGGGATGATGATGACGCAGTCGATCTTCGACGATCACGAGCTGTTTGCCACCCGACCGTTCGTCGATCCAATTTTCCTGAAGGGTAATGCCGGGTATGATATCGCTGAACTTTACTGTTCCGTTGTTCGGGGATACGATCGGAATTGAATAAGGATCCCATTCAAAAAGTATTTCGTCCTGCTGAGCCGTCGATTTGCGTTTTGGGTAAATCACGGCACCGATCGGAATGTTGTAGGTTATTCGTCTTCCGCTTTCTCCCTTGAGGATCATTCGGCCTTTATCGTTGATACTTACCAGATGACCATTGACATTCTCTACCGCATTTAGATTTTCGAAACTAACCTCACCGCTTATATCTGCGTTTTTGTATGTGCTTTCGGCGATTCTTAAGGCGACGCCACCACCGTGAAAGGTCCTGAGCGTCAACTGAGTTCCCGGTTCGCCTATTGACTGGGCGGCGATTATGCCGACTGCCTCGCCGATTTCAACCATTTTGCCGGTCGTAAGATTCCGTCCGTAACATTTCGCGCATAGTCCGATTGGTGCTTCGCAGGTGAGGATCGAACGCACCTTTACTTTCTCCACGCCGCTTTTTTCGATACGTAGAGCCTGTTCGTTTGTAATCTCGGTGCCGGCCTTGATGATCACATCATCGGTCAGTGGGTCAACCGTGTCGACCAGTGCTACTCTTCCGGCGATGCGTTCATACAGGGGTTCAACTATCTTCTCGCCTTCTTTAAGAGCGCCGATTTCCTGCCCCATGATCGTACCGCAATCGTCCATGGTGATAGTGACATTCTGCGCGCCATCGACAAGCCGCCTGGTTAGATAACCGGCATCGGCGGTTTTTAAGGCCGTATCAGCCAGTCCTTTTCTTGCACCATGCGTTGAAATGAAGAATTCAAGCACTGAGAGCCCTTCTTTACAGGACGATTTGATCGGCGTTTCGATGATCTGAACCGAAGTGACTTTGCGCTGGGGTTTGGACATCAGTCCGCGCAGGCCGCAGATCTGACATGCCTGGTTGCGGGAACCTCTTGCTCCCGAATTGACCATCATGAATAAGGGATTGAACCCTTTGTTATCCTGTTCGAGTTCGCTCAGTAGATTCTCTTCAATTTCCATCGAGATCCGCGTCCAGGTATCGATTACCTTGTTGTATCTTTCGGTCTCAGAGATCAAACCGTTCTTATGCGCCTTGTTGATTTCTAACACTTCGCGCGTACCTCGTGCCCATATCTTGTCTTTGTTCCGGGGGCTGATCATATCATCAATGCCGATCGTAAGGCCGCAGCGGGTCGCGTATTCTAAACCATGTTCTTTCAGATTATCGAGCAAAATGACGGTGCGCTCGGTGCCGAATTTATCAAGACATTCATCGATCAGATCGGTTAGGTTGCGTTTGTTCACCATAATATTCTTGAAGCGCATTTCTTCAGGAAGAATCTCATTGAAGATGATACGACCGGGCGTGGTCGAGAATTTTTTGTTGCCGTATCGGTATTCGACCGGTTCATTGACCCGCATGTAACCCTGTTCAATCGCGTGGTGCGTTTCCTCCACCGAACTTAAGGTCTTGTTTGTTTTGGGTAAGGATGAATCGATCTTGGTCAGGTAATACAGGCCGATAACAATATCCTGAGTTGGTGACATCAAGGCGCGGCCATGCGCCGGTGATCTTATGTTATGGATCGAAAGTAAAAGCAAATACGATTCGATGATCGCTTCCGGCGACAGCGGTACGTGAATACTCATTGTATCGCCGTCAAAATCGGCATTGAAAGCGTGGCAGACAAGGGGGTGAATGGTTATTGCCCGCCCCTCGCGCAGTACCGGTAGAAACGCCTGGATCGAAACCCGGTGAAGAGTGGGGGCGCGGTTTAGAAGCACCGGCCGGTTCTTGATTATCTCTTCCAGGATTTCATAGACTTCAGTGGATCGGGCCCGAACCAAGCGTCGGGCGCTCCGCTCGGAATCAACAACGCCTTGTTCCTCAAGTCTTCTGACGATCAACGGTTTGAACAACTCGAGCGCCATCTCCTTGGGAATACCGCATTCATACAATTTCAACGAGGGGTCGACGACGATCACTGAGCGCCCCGAATAATCCACGCGTTTGCCCAGAAGATTTCTGCGAAATCTGCCTTGCTTGCCTTTCAACGCGTCGGCGAGAGAACGCAGCGGTCTGTTGCCCCGTCCTTTGATCGGTCTGGAACGGCGGGAATTGTCGAGCAGAGCATCTATTGAATCCTGGAGCATGCGTTTCTCATTGCGGACAATGACCTCAGGCGTTTTGATGCCTGAAGTGATCGATTTGACTCGATTGTTGCGAGTGATAACCCGTTTATACAGGTCGTTCAGATCCGACGTCGCGTATCGACCGCCCTCGAGGGCTACTAACGGTCGCAGATCCGGAGGCAGGACCGGGAGCCGCGTCATTACCATCCATTCGGGGCGATTACCGGAAAGCCTGAAGGCTTCAACGAGTTTCAGTTTTTTCAGTAGTTGAAAACGGCGTGCCTTTAGAGTTTCTTTTTCGAGGCGAATCCGCAAGTCTGAAGAAAGGTTCTCGAGATCAATCTCCTTTAAGAGATTATAGATCGGCTGCCCGCCCATATCGGCCTTGAAACCGGCATACTTTTCCTTGGCTTCCTGATAGTCTTCTTCGTGCAAAACACTGCCCTTTCGATGGGGCGAATCGCCTGATTCCAGCACGATGTAAACCTCGTAATTGAGTATCGTTTCCAGCTGATTTAATGAAAGATCGAGTAGTAGTCCAATCTTGCTGGGCTGTATTTTATAATAGAAGACATGGGCAACCGGCACTGCGAGATCAATGTGTCCCATTCGGTCACGACGCATTGAGGCCGGCGCAACTTCAACCCCGCAGCGGTCGCATATCGTACCCCGATACTTGGCTTTCTTGTACTTGCCGCACGAACATTCGAAATCCTTGATCGGTCCGAAAATACGTTCGCAGAATAACCCATCTTTTTCCGGTCTTTGAGTGCGATAATTTATCGTATCAGCGCGGGTTACTTCGCCGCGCGACCAGCTTTTGATTACATCAGGAGAAGCCAGACTCAATCTTATGCCGTCATAGTCCATGAGGTCCAGACTTTCATAGGCTCTATGTTTCATCCGGGACCTCCTTTTTCTCGAGTGTCACATTAAACCCCAATCCCTGCAATTCCTTCAGTAGAACATTGAAAGAAGCCGGCGCTCTTGGTCGCGGCGGATTCTTGCCCCGAATCAATGATTCATACATTGCCGCTCTCCCCTCGACATCGTCCGATTTGACGGTGAGCATTTCTTGAAGCGTATAGGTGGCGCCGTAGGCTTCGAGCGCCCAGACCTCCATTTCACCGAGACGCTGACCGCCGAATTGAGCCTTGCCGCCAAGTGGTTGTTGAGTGATAAGTGAATAAGGACCCGTGGAACGGGCGTGCATTTTTTCTTCGACCATATGGATCAATTTGAGCATGTACATGCGTCCCACGGTGATCCGGGACTTGAAAGATTGCCCGGTTCTACCGTCTCGCAGGTCAATTTGCCCATTGACCGGCAAGCCGGCCTCGTTCATTTTCTCCTTAATCTCTTCTACGGTCGGGGTGATGGCAAGGAATTTTAGTTCTTCGGCAGCCCAGCCAAGGTGGGTTTCGAGTATCTGCCCGACATTCATGCGGGACGGAACGCCAAGCGGATTGAGCACAATATCAACCGGTGTTCCATCCGGCAGAAAAGGCATGCTTTCTTCAGGTACTATCTTGGCGACAACCCCTTTGTTGCCGTGACGACCGGCCATTTTATCGCCGACCGCGACCTTGCGTTTTTGGGCGACGAATACTCTGACGATCTTCAAGACGCCGTGCGGCAGTTCATCGCCGCGCAGTAACTTGTCTTCTTCCAATTTACGGTCAGCAACGATCTGGGTGAGTTTCTCTTCATTGCTCGTTATGATACTTATCACCTCATCATTGGTCTTGTTAATGTTCACGAACTTGTCGTCGGCGGTAATTTTTGTCGCATTAAGAGAGGCGAAAAACTCTTCCTTGAATGTATCGCCCTTTCGCAGCAAAATGCGGCCTTTATCATCGCGTATCGTTGATGCTGCAGTTTTACCTATGAGTTCATTCTTAAGGAAGTTGTTGCGGGCAGTTATGCCTTCATTGTAGAAAAGCGCAAATTCCTCTTTTATTTTTGCTTTTTGCTCGTCTTCCATCTTTTTGGCCAGGTTATCGGTCGTGCGTCTGGTCAGTATTTTTCGATCAATCACAACTCCTTCAACGCCGGGCTCAACGCGCAATGAGGTATCCCTGACGTTGGTGGCTTTTTCGGCAAATACGGCGCGCATGAGTCTTTCTTCAGGGGTCAGTTCGGTTTCGCCCTTGGGCGTGATTTTGCCAACCAGGATATCATCCGGACCGACATGGGACGATTCCATATTCGTCAAGATCTTTGAGCAGAGAATCGCTTATCCCGGGAATATCGCGAGTCACCTCTTCCGGGCCAAGTTTTGTTTCTCGGACTTCACAGTCAAATTCCAGAATATGCAATGAGGTGAAGGCGTCATTCTTCAGCAGGGTTTCGCTGATGATTAACGCGTCCTCGAAATTAAAACCGAGAAACGGCATGAAGGCAACGAGGACGTTTCGACCCAGCGCGAGATACCCCTCTTTTGTCGCGTAACCGTCGGCCAGGACATCGCCTTTTCTTATTTTCTTACCGATGTGGACCAAAGGTTTCTGATGAATGCAGGTATTCTGGTTTGACCGCAGGAATTTGGAAAGAAAATACCGGCGCTTCAATCCCTTATTCGTCTCGCCGACAATTTCCCGCGAATCGACTTCGACGACGACGCCTTCCTCTTCAGCGATCAACAGCGTTCCCGAGTTCTTCGCGACCCTTTCTTCCATGCCGGTGCAGACGAGGGGAATATCGGGG
>JBBIHN010000028.1:0-18055 GCA_037446995.1 Caldifarciminota bacterium
TAGCTCCAGGCAGTGGTCGGCATTCTCTCTCCGCAGCCGGCCAGCTTACTCAAATCGCGCGTTCCCGTGGCATCGACAACCGATCCCGAAGTCAAAAACAAAAGACCCTTAGCCAGGGCATGCGCCAGAATGAAGAAAACAGCTCCGACTACCGCATCAAAATTGCCGATGCCAAAGCCGACAATGACATAGCCGATCTGGGAAACGCTCGAGAAACCAAGCAGCCGCTTATAATCGCGTTGATCGAGCGCGATTAATCCAGCGACCGCGATCGATACAAAACCAAAACCAATAAGCAAGTTGAAAAAAACCGGATCGGTCGCGCGACTTAGACCAAAAACATTGAACACCAGCCTTGCCATCGTATATATCCCCAGCACTTTGATAAGAACACCGGACAGCAGGCTTGAGATCGGCGCCGGCGCTGCTGGATGAGCATCCGGCAGCCATGAATGGAACGGCACCAGCGCCGCTTTGATCGCAAAGGCAAAAATCATCATTCCGAGTATGGTCCAGAATATCGGCGAATAGCGGAATGTCTGGAGGAGGTTTGAAGCATCGGCAAGGTTTAAGGTCGATACCTTGGCGTAGAGCAATGCTATCGCCAGTAAAAACGTCAAACTGCCGATTTCGCCCATGACCATATACTTGATCGACGCTTCCAGTTCTTCCGCTTCACCGCCGAAAGCGACCAACGCGTAAGAAGCGAGCGCTGCGATCTCAAGAAACACGAACATGTTGAAAAGGTCACCGGTTACCACCATGCCCATCATGCCGGCGACAATAAGCATGAACAAAGTGTAAAATTTGCCCTGTCCAGTATAAGTGCGCAAGTACTGAAGAGAAAAAACATTGGCGGTGAATGCTATCACTGATATCACAAGGGTCATTAATGCGGACAACGCGTCGAATGCCATGACAATGCCCAAGGGCGGAGGCCAGTTACCCATTTTGTACACGACCATCGGCACTTCATGGACGACCGCGATTCCGTACAGGGAAAGAATGAATAGAGTAAAAGTAATGGCTGTGCTGACAATCAACACGAGCGGTTTCCATATTTTACTTAGAATTGGTATAAGAAAAGCACCGAGTAAAGGCAAAGCAAAATACCAGGGAACGAATGACATCAGAGCCTCCTCTTATCCTTTGAGCTTCCTGATCTCAGCGATATCAAATGTTTTGTATTTCTCGTAGATTCGCATAATTATCACGAGCATTAACGAGGTCGTACCGAGGGCGATCACGATTGTAGTAAGAACCAATGCCTGAGGAATCGGATCGACAAAATTGCGCGGACCATCGACACTGGTGATAATCGGCGCCAAAGCGCCTTTCCTGAACCCGATCAGCGCGAACAATAGGTTTATCGCGTACTCGATCAACGCGAATCCAATCGCGATCTTTATCAAATTCCGTTTGGTTACGATTGAATACAAGCCGATCAAGAACAGAATAATGCAGCTGATAAAAATTATCATCCTTGCTCCTTAATCTTCGGTCCCCGATTTCATCGCCGCGATGGCCAGGAATATTGAGAACAGACCCGCGCTTACCTTGATGCCGATCGCAATATTGCAGACCGGAATAATGCCCGCGCTGTAGAGAGTGAAGGGAACCCCTTTGGGCAGAAAATTGACGAAAAATACTCCGGCAACTGCCATGCCGGCTAAGGCGACGCCGATGAAAAGCAATCCACCGATGCTCTCAAAAACGGACCCGGCGAGCACCGATCTGCTTTCGCCAAGCGCATCAGAACCAAAGGCAAGAATGCGCAGAATAAAGGCGCCGGCGACAATAACTCCGCCCGCGAAACCTCCGCCCGGAGTCAAATGGCCGTGCAGAATAATGTAGAGGCCGTAGATGAAAATGAAGCCAATAACCACGTTGGTAATCGATTTGACGATCAGGCTCATCCCCTTCATTTTTTCCTCCCGAACTTTCTCATCAATGCTGCAACACCGATGACCGAGGTGAAAAGAACCGTAGCTTCACCAAGGGTATCGAGCGCCCGATAATCAAGGATCACATTGGCAACCATATTTGCGCCGCCTACCCGGCTTAACCCGAGGCGGATATACTCTTTTGCTATCCTCATTGTCGCATAGCCAAAAGCCGGCAATTCGGCGAATGACCTGACCATGGCGTAGAGAAAGAAAAATGCGAAAAACGAAAAAAGAACGATCGCGGCGGTCTGAGTGCCGGTGATCTTCTTACCGACGGTCTCGTCGATGTGGGTAGAACGCAGGATCACGGCGACAAAAATCACCACGGTCAATACTTCAACCACGATCTGAACAATCGCGAGATCCGGAGCCTGCATTAGGATAAACATGATCGCGACCGAAAACCCGACCGCGCCAAGCGATATCACTGCGGCGAGCAGATCCTTGATCTCGGTTGCGATTATCGCGGCAACAATCATGAACCCAAGAAAGAAATAGAGCTCAATCATCCAACCTCCCAACAGCGAATTTCCTGAAGTGATTTCCTGTCAATTATCATAAGATCAATAACAATCCGAAAATGACGATCCCGCCGAGGAATAACCAGCCGATGTATACGTACAGCTCGCCAGTATGAAGACGAGCGGCCAACCGGCCCAGATCCCGTATCAGTTCACCAATATAGCGATAACCGTAGACCAACGCCATATTCAAGACACTCTTGAAGACCGCGGCAAGACTGCGCATCGTTGACAGCAGATAATTATAGAAGTCAAACGCCCCAGCCTCGCCGAATTGATAGGTTTTCTCGAGCATACCAAGAGTATGAACCGAAGAGAAAAAATTCGGTCCGGTAATTCGATCCGATTCCTCATGTAAATTCTCGCCTCCGGTGAAAACCGCGGCTCGTCGCGGTTTTGTCGCCGTCCCCAGTAGGAATACCAGCAATCCGATCACCAAACCGACCAGGATCAGGATCGTCGCCAGACCCGGCGACCAGAAACCGAACTGACTAACGCCGAACGGCAGCGACGGCAATATCAGGTATTTCAGCGGTACGGCATGGGCAAAAACCCCAAAGACTATGCATGCCAATGCAAGAACGGCTCCGGGGAACAGCATCGGAAAGCTGGCTTCGCGCGCTTTGTCCAGCGCTACAGGCCTTTCACCGAGAAACAGGGAATGGATCATTTTCAGAAAAGAAGCCAGGGTCAGCACGCTGCCGAACATCGCCGCGATAAGAAACACCGGCCACAGCTTGATATCCCCAGCCAATTGCACAATGCCCTGATAGATCATCCATTTTGAATAGAAACCGTTAAACGGCGGAACTCCGGATATGGCGAAGGAAGCAACAACAAAACAGATCGCCGTGATCGGCATTTTCACGCCCAGACCGCCGAGATTGTCGAGCATTGTTGTCTTTGCCCGGTGTTCAACCGCTCCGGCAGTAAAAAACAAACATGCCTTGTAAATAGCGTTGTTGATCATATGAAACAATCCGCCGGCAACCGCAACCGGGATGCCGGTCCCAATGCCTAGCACCATGTATCCAACCTGCGATACGGCATGGAACGATAATAACCGCATGGCTTCTTTCTGGATCATTGCCATCATCACCGCCGCCAGTATGGTCACGATACCGATTATCATCAGTACCATTCGGATCGGAGTTGAACCCGATATATCAAAAACATAATATGAAATACGAAACAGCAGATAAATACCCAACAGCTTATCAAGACTTGCCGGGATAAATGCCATGGTTGATGCCGGCACTACTTTTGCCGCCTCTGGTATCCAGGTGTGCAGGGGAATGGCGCCGGCCTTGGCAAGCGCGCCAATAAGGATGCAGATATAGGCGGTAGACGACCACGGATTGGTCATCAGAATACGCGGTTCAAAGGGGAAATCAACGGTCCCGAATTGAATCAACAAGATAACTATGCCGAGCATCATTAGATAGTCGGCTACGCCGATCAAAACCAAAGCCTTGAGCGCGGCTCTGGAACTATCGGCCTTACCGACCAGCAGAAATCCATAGAGCGAAAAAACGAGTATATTCCAGAAGATCAGCAGGAAAAGAAGATTGCCGCTGATCATGACGCCGTTAGCCGCGGAAAGAGTCAGCCCGATAAAAAGCGAATAGACTTTTTCATTCGGATTTTTCGCCATCGCCTTCAACGCGTACAACCAGGTAAGGAACGCGAATATCGCATTGAGCAGAATCACGAAACCGGCAAGACTATCCACGTATATCGTGAAGTTAATCCCCAGAATACTGGCAATACTAACCGGCTCCAGTGGACCTGATCTGGACCGGATAAAAAGATTGATCGCCACGAACAACGTACCGACAAAGGCGATAAAACTGAACTCGCTGCGCAATCGGTTGATCAAAAAACCAAGTAGCACGCCGGTAATCGGCAGAAATACGAGCCAGTAGAAGAAATCAACGCCAAATATCTGCATAAGTATTAGCCTCCACTACCGATCAGGTATTGCACCGGTTGATAGAAAAAAATCCCGAGCAACAACGATGTCAGCGCCAAAATAAAAACAACCGCAACTCCGGCATTGCTTGGCCGTTTATGTTTGGGTAAACAGACGTCGGGCTTGCTGAAAAACAATTCGTGATAAAAGCGCGATTTATAGAGTAGGGTAAAAACCGCGGCGACAATCGCCCCGATCCCGAAATACAAGGATCTCTCCACGGCGCCAAATACCACCCATAGCTTAGAGAAGAATCCGATCAACGGGAAGAAACCGACGATCGAACCAACCAATAATGCCATTGACACGCCCAACACGGGCGAAGCCTGATGCATGCAGCACAGGGACTTCAAATCATCATTGCCCGTTGAATCCTCAATAGTACCGACTCCGTAGAATAGTCCTGATTTTGCCAGCGAATGGGCCAAAATGTACAACATGCCGCCGATGGTTCCGTAACCGCCCACTGAAAATCCAAGAAGAATAAAACCGACCTGACTTATCGTCGAATAGGCAAGCAAGCTGCGGAGATTGTTCGACAGCAGCGCCGCCCCGCCGCAAAGCAGCGAAGAAACCAGCGCGAGCACGGCAACCGTATTAAGGAAATCGGGCGAATGGAAGTTACCGCTGGCGAACAAACGGAAGAACAGAATAATGCCCAAATTCTCGGCGACACCGGCAAGACAGCCGCCGATCGCCGACGGCACTGCATTATAAGCCGGAACCAGCCAGATATGAATCGGAAAATTCACCGACTTTGCCAGAATGCCGACCATGATCAGGATTATTGCCCATTTATTGAAGACCCTGATATCCATGAAGTTGAAAGTGCCGTTATCAAGATACAGTATCAGCAAACCGGTCAGCATTATCGACGCGGCGACAAAGTTGATGATGAAAGTGAGGGTCGCGGCGTTAATGGCTTTCTCCTCTCGATAATACCCGATCGACCGCCAGATCGCAAACGTCGATATTTCCCACAAGATAAAAATCAACAACAGATTGTAGGATAACGCAACGCCGATACCGGACCCGACTATCAGCAATAGCATCAGATAGTACTCGAGACGATGTCCTTTCTGGCGGATCGAACTGAGTGCGTAAAGGAAAGACATCAAGCCGACAAAAAGGAAAAGCGCTGATAGAAAAATCCCGAATCGATCCAAGAAAAAATCAAAGCCAATCATTTCCCGTATCTCCTCTTTAATTTCTCGGTCTTTTCCCAGGATTTTTTAAGCAGATCGATGCCGCTTATCCGTTTCTCGCCGTCTTCGTAGACAACGGTTCGCTCGGTACAGCAATAGCAGGGATCTACGGCCGCTAAGACCAAGGCGGCGTCGGCAATTGTGCATCCCTTAAGCGCAGCGACATTCGAAGCGATATTCATGTAACTCGGGGCGCGAACCTTATGCCGCACCGGCATGTTCGAGCCATCGGAACGAACGTAGTGAAAAACCTCTCCCCGCGGGGCTTCGTGACGGCCAATGCCCTCGCCCGGGGGGATTTCTTCAATGCGGGTTTCGATCGGTCCATCCGGCATGTTCTTCAGGCACTCGCGCACGATCTTGATCGATTCGTAGCATTCGAGCAAACGCACTTTTGCCTTGGCGAGCACATCGCCTTCATCAAATACAATCATGTCCCAGTTCATTTTATCATAAGCGTCATACGGATCATCCTTGCGAACATCAATGGCATATCCAGAGCCGCGGGCGGTCGGACCCGTAACGCTGTAGGCGACGGCATCTTCCTTGGACAATACACCGACTCCCTCGAGCCGGGCAAGGATCACCGGATCGTCGAGTATCGCCCGGGTGAACAATGTCGTCTTTTCCTCGATCAGATCAAGATACTTCTCGATCTAGGGAAAAAACTCTTTTGGAATGTCCCGGCGCGCGCCTCCGACCTTATTGATCGCATAGTGATTGCGATTACCCATTATCAGTTCAAAGAGATCAAGCAACGGTTCTCGATAGCGCCATACCCACATCCAGACCGTATTATAGCCGATAAAATGCCCGGCCAGACCTAACCATAAGTAATGCGAGTGTATCCTTTCAAGCTCGCCGATTATTGTCCGTATATACTGACCCCGGGGCGGCGCCTCAATGCGGGCGATATCCTCGACTGCCAGCACATAAGCATAAGGGTGAGAATCAGAGCAGATGCCGCAAATGCGTTCGACCAGAAAAGGCACCTGATCATAAGTAAGGGTTTGGGAGATATATTCATGCCCGCGGTGGTTATAGCCGATATTTATCTCAAGATCGACAACCCGCTCCCCTTCCACGATAAGTTTGAAAAACTCCGGCTCTTCTTGCAAAGGATGGTATGGGCCAATCGGAACTACTCTTCTCAATTTTCCTCCTACATTCTCTTCTTCAACTTCAGGCGCGTATGCTCGTCGGCATAGTCACGGCGCAGCGGGTGCAGATCCGAAGGCCAGTTCTCGGCGGTAAGCAGCGGAATCAGATTGGGATGACCGGTAAAATCAACGCCGAGCAGTTCATGCATTTCACGCTCGATCCAGTTCGCTGCCGGGCAAAAAACCGCCAGGCTTCTGATCTGACAATCATCCTTTGGGATCAACGTCTTGATATTGTAGTAAGTGCCGCTTTCATCATGGGTAAAATGATAAAGGATCTCGATTCCTTCACGCGTATCAATACCGGTCGCGATCGAAAGGCGAAAACGTTTCTGCTTGAACAGAAATTCGGCAAGATCGTATACTTTTTCTCTTGGCGTTCTCAGGTATAGCCGGCGCGGAGCGTGAATCTTGACCTCAATTTCAGAAAATTTATCTGCGATTTCCTGCAAAATCTCTTCAGAATATTCTTTTTTCATCCTAACCTCTTCAAGGCTTTAACCACGCCCAGTATCATGGCTTCTGGTTTCGGTGGACATCCGGGTATATATACGTCCACTGGTATGTATTTGTCATAGGGACCGACAACATTATAAGAAGACGCGAAAATATGATTGTCGCATGTGCAGCTTCCCACGCCGATGACCAGACACGGTTTTGGCGTCTGTTCATAGACGTCCAGAACACGCGGCAGGCTCTTGCGGTTCAGTACACCGGTCACCAGTAAGGCGTCGGCGTGACGCGGCGATCCGACCAGAACGATGCCGAAGCGTTCGACGTCCCATCTCGGCGTCAACAAATCCAATATCTCAATATCGCAGTTATTACAGGAAGCAGCGGCGACATGAAAAACCCACGGCGATTTCTTCAATCCCCATAATCTCGCATCAGCCATTCTTTGCTCCTTTATAATCCGTAAAAAGTGAGGATCAACCCGATGATCGATAAAGCGCCAAGGCCAAACCACATGAATTTCAAGGTCTGATCAATACGCAGTCGGGGATTGGTGTTCTTAATCAGAACAATCAGAACGACCAGCAGGAGGAATTTTGGTATCGCCCACCAGCTGGCAAATCCACCCCAGAGAAGCGATATTATGAACAAAGGAAGCAGAAACAGCATCATTGCCCGGGATAACTTGAACATTGCCAGAGCCACTCCCGAAAACTCGATAAAAGGTCCGGCCATAATCTCCTGCTCGGCTTCGGGAGTATCGAACGGGACATAACCGAGCTTTGCCTGAGCCGACAAGAGAAGAACTATTGCGGCGATTAGGCCCGAAATCGAATACAAAAATGAACCGGCGCTCTGTTGAGCCGCGATGATCTCGCCGAACTTGATCGAGCCGCTGGCTTTGATGATAATGATAACCACCGCGATCAAAAATGGTAGTTCATAGCTGAAATACTGCGTCATTTCCCGGGAAGCACCGACGCTTGCCAGCGGGTTTTTGGAAGCTGAACCGCCGATGATCACGCCGATCGGCGGCAGTGCTAGCAAATATATCATGACAATCAAATCGCCGAGAAAAGTCTTGTCCGGATTGAAGTTCATGTAGAAAAGCATAACCGCGAAAATCGACATGCTGACCACGCCAAGCAATGGACCGAGGAAGAACATGAGCTTTGACGCGCCCTGCGGGACTATCGTCTCTTTCAATAACAACTTCAGGAAATCAGCATAAGGTTGATACCAGGGTGGCCCGACTCTCATTTGAACCCGCGCCGTCACTTTGCGGTCGATCCAGGTCAGGAAAAGACCGATTATCGCGCTGAACAAAAAACCGGGGAATACTATGAAGTAAAGAAGCAACAATACTGGGTTCATGCTCTTCTCCTGAAGAAGCGGTGTTTTGACTGCATTCTCATGCCGATCTCGTGTTTCTCGATCTCCTCTTCACTCAAGAATTGCAAGGCTCCTGATGAACATGCGGCGACACAGCGTGGACCGTCATCGCGATCAACACACAAACTGCATTTTTGCGATACATGACGAACCAAGGGCGCATCGATAACGCCAAACGGGCAAGCATAAGCACAACTCCTACACCCAATACACAAATTGGAGGATCGAATGACCAGCCCGGTCTTTTCATTTATCGTGATCGCTTCGACCGGACACGATGCAACGCATAGTGGTTCTGCACAATGCCGGCACGCAAACGGGATGTATGCCTGTCCATTGACGTCGGCATGACGGATACGGGACTCTCCCTTAAAGGCAGCTCGACAGGCTGCCTCGCAGGAACGACATCCGCAGCATAGATCAAGATCTAAAACTATCCTTTTCGCCATATTTGCACCTCAGTCGGAATGAAATAAACGGATCCTTCAACGATCTCGAAATCGAACAACCCTCTTGTCGCTGCGTTCTCGGCAGAAACTGCGATTATTCCCGTTGGAACAGTATTGGTAACTTTGATCTCCATTTCGTTCTTCCCTCGTTTTGACTCAACTGTAACTGTTTCATGATCAACTAACCCATTTTCATGCGCATCCGCAGGATTTATCTTCAAAATCTCCTTTTCAAAAATATTCATAAAATCAAAGGCGATCTTTTCGCCGAGCAACATCATTGATTTCTTTTTCGGAGCTGTGGTGCTTTTATCCATAAGCGTACTGATGCGGGCACTTCGATCGTACTTAACCTCATATTTCCTGACCGTCGCCTTGCCATTCTTCTTGATATCGAGCATCTCGATTATCTGATGCACAGTACGTGCGCCGCTGGCAGGTACAATGCCGCCACTGAGTTTCTTGACACCATAATTAGTGTGGATCGTCCCGCTCTTTTCAAGGTTCAAAGCAAAAGGTATGGTGTTATATTCTTGCTGTCTTAAAGGGGATGTCGCATATATATCTTTGAACTTGAACTCAAGCGATAATTGAGGATAATAATAAGGAAATAATTCCCCGAAGTTCATCAGATAATGCAGATTACCCTTCTTATTCTTTGCCAGCAGATCCCCGAAGGGTATATTCCCGGCTGGCGCTATATGCTCAACCAAAGGCAGAACGTTTTTCCCGCTTGCACTGGCTAATGTATGTAAGCTATCGGCAAGCGCTCCGGGATCATAGATGTGACCGAATGGTAAACTGACGACTATCAAACCGCTTTTTGCGGCTTTCAACGCACCGGCGATCTCTTTTATACAGTCGCCGCCGACCTTGCAGATATCCTCCGTTTTGATACCGGGTTCCTGGGCGAGCGCATAAACAACGAGCGGCTCGGCACCGATCGACACTGGTATGAACTCGGTCGCGAACGATGCAGTATGGGTGGAAATGCTGTCGATTACGATCAAACGGTTCTTGCGGTCGCTCATTTTCCAGTCAATTATATACTTAGAGAACAATGGTGACTGGTTGAATGGATCGCCGATGACCACTACCATACCGGGACTCCCAAGATCACCCGGGTCAAAATTCCTGGTAGCGAATTCAGCCAGAGCACTTTCCGGCTCCAGATAGCAAGAAGCAACATTCTCGATCCCGTTCGCATGACAGCAACTGAGGATTAATTCATATTCTTCATTAGTTATGTTCCGATCAAAAGTCACTGCAAGCTTTTCCGGGTTCGCAAATATCTTATTGAGCTCTTTGGCAATTTTCGGCCATTCGATCACTTTATCCTTCTTCATCGGCATTGAAAGACGTTTGGGATGACCCAGATATAGTGCCGCCGCACTTCCGCGAGGACAAAGCCTGCCGCCGCTGCTGCCGGTTTTCAGATAATCAACCCCCTTAATACCAAAATCATTCAAGATGAGGTTGAATTCACATCCCAGACTGCAGAAAGGGCATGTTAACTTTTTGGCATAATTAAAAGCAGGATCGATCTTCTTCATACGAAGGGCTCCTCCAGGTCTTTGACTTCTTCCCAGGTCAAAACCGGGCCGTCTTTGCAAACATATATTTTGCCCAGACGGCAGTGATTGCATTTACCGATACCGCAGGACATGTTCTGTTCCATTGAAAGAAAAATATTATCATGCTGAAACCCGGCTTCGACCAGGCGTTGGGTGACGAACTTCATCATCAAGGGCGGCCCGCAAACCACGGCGGGCGCGACTTTGACATTCACCGGGATTTCGTCGAGAATGACGGTGACTACTCCGGTGCGACCGTTCCAGGTTTCATCGCCGACATCAACCGTCAGAAGCATATCAACCTTTGCCATTTTCCGCCACTGGGGCAGCAAGTATTTGTACACGATATCGGCCGGGGTGCGCGCCCCAAAACGAAGATAGATCTTCTTATAATTATCGATCTCGTGAACCAACGCCAGGAATAACGAGCGCAGCGGCGCAAAACCAACGCCGCCGCCGACAATGAATACCTCCTTGTTCCGGAAAGATTCAAGCGGATACGGTTTTCCACAAGGCCCTCTCACGCCTACCTGATCGCCCTCTTTAAGTGCGAACAAAGCCGTGGTTACCCTTCCAACTTTCATGATCGTGAATTCCATATCCTTTGCATGAGGTGAAGAGGATGGTGTAAAAGGCGCTTCGCCCACTCCAGGAACGGTTAATTCTGCAAACTGACCGGCCTTGAAACCGATCGGCATACCATCCAATATGAACGTTGTTATATTCGAAGTTTCAGGTATGATTTTCTTGATCTTAACCGGGATTGTTGCATAAGGATTTACAGATTCCATAGGATCTCCCTTATATCGATTTTGCCTGAACAACCGCGCCAGCAACGTCCGCAACCACTACAAGCATAAATATCTTCATATTGTTTGAAATAGTCGAACTTGCACAAAAAACGATTCCAGAACCGGTCGTCGATTTCACTACGGGGATTAGCGCCGCCGCCAACCCGAGCATAGGCCGCGTAATAGCAGGCATCCCAGGTCCTCACCCGTTCGGTCTCCCGGCTTTTCTGATAGTCGCTCAACAAAAAACAATAACAGGTAGGACAGGCATGCAAACAGGCAAAGCATTCAACGCAGTCCTGCCTTGATGCGTGTTTAGTTTTTTTGTCGGCACGACCTACCCGCGCCGGCAGATCATCAGCCAGCGCCCGGGCATTATATTTCTGAACTATTTTCATTGCGTTCTTTCGGATGTTGTCCCGTTCCTTTAGATGTTCCTTGCCCGCTTCGGTAAACAAATCCTTTGTCTGTTCGATAATCGTTTCTCCTTTTTGGCTTAGCGCTTCGAAAAGATAACAGCGTTCCAGGCGGGTGATATTGACATCGCTGACCGCCTCGGCATAGGGAGTTAATCCGACCAGATTACAGAAACAGCAATCCTGCGGTTCCGGGCAGTCGGCCGAAATTATCACCGTATTTTCGCGCCGGGCTCTGTACAACGGATCAATGGGCTCCCATTTTAAGCATACCCGATCATAGACGTCGATACCGCGCATATCGCAATTCTTCACGCCGACAAGATATTGTTTCGGCGGCGCCGATGATTTATCATTGGGAAAGCGGGCGACGACGTCGCGGCTGTGAAAGAAAAAATGTTTCATATTTTCGGCGGTCCGGATTCCGGTGAAATCGGGTTCAACGCCGGCGTCTTCGCGATGGACGACGAAATGGGCTTTCCCATCTTCGGTTCTCGGATAATACACCGAGCCGTGACGGGCGAGTTCATCAACAAAATTCGGGATTTTATCCAATGATATGAGATAGGATTTCATAGACTGCTATTCTATCCACATCGCCCATTGCGTCAATAGTCTGAAATCTATTCGCGATCATCGCCGCGATTCGACCGGTTGCCTTGCCTGGTTTCTGGTCGGCGCTCGGCTTGACGCCGAACAACATGATGTCGGCCCGGCAATGGGCGTTTAAATACATATATATTGCGCTGAATGGAAGACTATGGGTCGAAGTCGAACCGGGGTTTAGATTGAGCAACTCCTCATTTTTGATCAGGGTGATAATATCGTTGTTGTCGCTCCGCAGGGTATCGAAAAAAATCACCAGATCCGGTTTCTGGTCGATGATCTTATTAAGATAGTTTTCGGGAACTACGCCGCAGTCGATTTTGCTGAGCATCGGCGTTTCATTAATCTGATCTATGACATCCGGGCCAAAACAATCGTTTTCGGCTTCTCGGTCACCGATACCGCAAAGAACGATTTTCATATTTGTGAATCATACACGTTTTCGGGCTTCTGTCAATCAGCAAATTGGTTAATCGCTTTCGGCAAGATCCCTTTTGATGAAAGACGTCGGCAATGCGGAACCCAGCAATACTCTTGATTTAGTATGAATATGAGTTAGAATTGATCATGCGTATCATTAGATTAGAAGATCAGAAAGAACTTCTGGCTGGTGACGGCTCGGTTCTACGGGAGCTGTTAAATCCGGAGAAACAATCGCTTCCAATATCCTACAGCCTGGCCCGGGCCGTGGCTGCACCCGGACAAAAAACATTGCGCCACCGACTCGCGTATTCCGAAGTGTATTATATCGTTTCCGGAAACGGCTTGATGCATATCGACGATGAAACCGCCGAGATCAGAGAAGCCGATGCCGTTTACATACCGCCGGGAGCAGTGCAGTATATAGAAAACACCGGCGACGATGATCTGGTCTTCTTATGCATTGTTCAGCCTGCCTGGCGGCAGGGAATCGAAGAGATACTCGAATGATCGCCCTGGCGCTCATTTTTCTGACGCTCGGTCAATCGCCGGACAACCTGATCGCGACGCCCCGGGAATTCAACCGCATTCATTATTCTGACAATCGCCTTTATTTTGCGCCCTATACCGGCACCAGCATCTTCTTCTATCGAAATGACAGCCTGAAAGCGTTAACTTTCGGTGACAATCCGTTGTCGGTTATTGAAGATTTTCATCTTACCTCTTTTTTCCTGTATTTATGCGACGGCCGTCAGATCACCAAACATTATCTAATGCAGCCCTCATCCAAGACAATATACAAAGGTAACAGCATCAACCGCTTCGGCCTGACCGAATCCGGCGATGTCGTGGTCATTGATCGCCGTCCGGATCGAATACTGATACTGGATCCTCATTATAAAATACGGCTAAGCATTACCGACCTATCAGCCAGAGACATCGCCGCGCATCGCGAGAAGATTTACATCCTGACCAAAACCGAGGTGATCGTCAGCGATCAACATTTGAATACGCTGGAACGGATACCCGTACCCCAGGCGATGAAAAGGATAATCACCGCCGATGGCAGGCCGATAATATTCACGCCGGGCCGAAAACGCATCTACCTATACGATCAGACGTGGTTTCCGATCGAGTTCGAAAACAATATCCGGGATATCGCGACCGATGGAGACAAGTTATTCGTTCTAGAGGACTATGGCAATACTGTCCGTATTCATAATATCCCAGATCATTGAAATCGACGCCGATTCCGTTATTCTTGATTCGGTTTATTATCGATACGAGCCGATCGAATCGGTTTTCACCGCGGCCGCGGTCGGCGATTTGACGGCATATAACCCGGAAGCGTTTTTTGCCAAGGAAGAACTCAACATAAAAGGATCAAAGGATTTCTCGTTTGACGTCAACGATGGTTTTAACCAAGGGCTGAACCTGAAGATCGAAGGCAAGATCGAAGACATTGAAATCCATGGTAATCTCAGTGATCAAGCCCTGCCCGAAAACACGATCGCCCTTTCCGAAGTCGAAAAAATCAACCTGCAGTTAAACGGCCGCGGATTCCATGCCGGGATCGGAGACCTGATCCTGGACCTGCCTTTTGGCATTCAGGACAACATCATTGGCTTGAGAACCGCCGCCCACCGGGACAATGCGGCGATCGGCGTCGGCTATGCCGTGAATCGGGGCGAATATGCGCAAGAGGTCTTTGATGGCGAAGAAGGTAAACAAAGTCCGTACGTGTTGAAGGGCCGCGTGATTCCGGCAAGCGAAACCGTTTTTCTTGCCCGGGGCATCTCATCGCCGGTCAGGCTGACCAGAGAAAGCGATTATAATATCGACTATGAACAGGGCATCATCTCGATTACGAACCGGCATATCATCAATGCCCTGTGTCGCATAATAGTTGAATATCAACGAGCCAATGAAAACTACCTGAACGCCTACTATCTGGCCGATGGCATGCTCAGTCGTCAGCATTCCGAGTGGAGCGCTTTGTATCGCGTCGACCGAGACAATCAGAACGCGCCGCTCGCCTTTCGCCTGACCCCGGAACAAATCCAGCAGATTGAATCCGGCGGCGACAGCGTGCGCGTCCGTCACGTATATGCCGATTCCTCGGCACACGGCAACTATCGCCTTGAAGACGGGCATTTTGTCTATGCCGGCGAGAACAACGGCGACTATCTGGTTAACTTCTTCTATGTCGGCGAGAATAACGGCGAATACGTATATGATCCGATCATAAAGGCCTTCCGCTATCTTGGATCGGGATCCGGCAATTACTCGCCGACGCAGTTGTTGCCGTTACCCAGGAGCCTGGAATTCTACGGTATCGGGTGGGCATACGACAAGACCATACACGTTGACCTGCTGGGATCAGCATATGATCATAATACATTCTCACGCTTCGGCGATGAAGATAATCGGGGATTCGGGACATTGATGAAGATAGTAAGGACCTGGCCGCGATTCGGGATCAACGCCGATTACCGATATTACGACCCGAATTATCGATCGCCGGTTGCGGAAAAGGACGTTGACCATCAATACCAATGGAATAGCGCCGAGCCTGTTCGCTATCTCGCCCATACCGAAATCATGCTGAAGCCTCTTGATCGGTTTTCGGTTGAAGCCGGATACGGAGTCTTAAACGGCGACCATCAACGCCGGTCAATACGCGTTCGACCGGTGTTTTTTGAACTGGGAATGGACATTGTCGATACGCTGGGCCGATACTACGCCGGACTGGCGACGAATATCCGCCGGTTAAACCTTGCCGGCAAATATCAGCACGGCCGGCATAATGATCAGGCCGATCTCAGGCTCGACTACGGTTTTTCCAATCATGACCGCCTCGCGATCGGCGCCGGTTACGATTATGACAAGGAAAACGGGTACCGGGGTCTTACGGCAACCGTCGACTGGCTCAGCCGGCCGATAACGATCCGTCTCGGACAGCGCTGGTGCAATGATACGTCGTATTTCTTCGGCAACACGGCATTCCGTCTCAGCCGGCACGGTTGGACGGCCGTCGGCAGTATCGAACAAAGCCAGCGGTACTGGCAGAAGAAGGACGATCAATACGTTCGGGTCGAGGATGGCAAGGGAAACTATGTTTATGATCCGATCACCGGCGCGTATCTCGAAAAACCCGGCGGCGATTATGTCCGCCGGCTCGTTCTCCTGCCCGAGTACGAAAAAACAGCCGTACGTAATCTAGCCTTTGAAGGCGGTTATGCAAGCGCGCTTTTTGAACTGCTGACGCGCGTGCGATATATCGACGAAACCAACTTCAAAAATATCAACACGCAACTCGTTAACAACCTTGACCTGGCTGACGTCGACATAGGTATCGACATCAGCCATGAGATCAGCGACGATCAACGCTATGCCCTGGGCCGCATCAACAGCCGTTACCGTTCGCTGTCGCTCACGCCCTGCTATCGGCGCGCGACCGTTAGTTTCGTTGCCAACGACAATATCGAAAGACTCGATGAATTCACCAGGGAAAAGGGCAATGAAGTCGGCGGCCGCGCGACCTATCGTATCGGCAAAACCGTGATCTATCAGCCGTCGATCGGCCATTACTACCATTCCTTTTATTCGGATTTTTTTCCGGACCTGAACGTTATCATGCAAAAACCCGTACTCAGTGCGCTGATCGCGATTCCATTCGTCAAGAAAGGTCGGGCCGAGATCGGTGGTGATCTCAACTATCGTTTCTTCAATATTGATCGGGTCCCATATTACTACACGGCCGGCGAACCGGCCGGCCTGGAAAAAATAATATTCATGAACCTTAGTTTCAATGCCGGCACCAATACCCTGTTGAGCGCGAACTACCGAATTGATATGCCTCCTGAGGATAGGATCCGGCACAATTTCAAGCTGCAGGCCCGCATGAGCTTCTGATGAGCGATAATTACCGGCGATTCTACGAGCAGGTCGGCGAGCATTATCCCGAGGATACTATCACCTATTCCTCGATCAGCGGATTGCTGCGCCGGAAATGGATATCAGAGAAGATGAACCGGCTCGGAACCGGAAATCTTCTTGATTGCGGGTGCAATACCGGCCGTCTATCCGCCGGATGGCGTAGCGGCGCTATTTACGGCATTGACATTGCGCATTCGGTGCTGACGAAGGGGAGAAAACTATTCCCGGCGACCAATTTCATTCAAGCCGACCTGCGCGATCTTGACTGCGTAAAGTCGAATACAATCGAAAACGCCATTGCCTGCGAGGTTGTCGAGCATATCGATCAACCAATGGTTTTCCTGAAAGAATTGTACCGGGTACTTAAACCGGGCGCGCGTTTCATAATCACCGTGCCCGGATATACCAGGCAGCCGCCGAAACTGATACCGATCGGCATAATGCGCAGCTTCGGGCTCAAGACCGGAACGACCGGCGACCTTTATCTGCATACCGCCTATCGACCGGACGAACTCGCCCGGCTGATCGCTGATGCCGGTTTCCGGATCATCGAACAGGGCAGTTTCGAACGCGAGCTTCGTTACTGGCAAAAACCCTTGAATATGATCGAAGCGATCTACGACCGGCTCGCGGCGTATCTTTGTCCTTCGTCCAAACTCAACATCATATGCCGCCGCGGCCTCGAACATTTCAAGATCAACATGTATAATATTCTCGACTGCATCGGCGTTATCCGCGTCATAACGAAGAACGCCCCGCACGGACGCCGCAGTTATGCCCTGGCGGAAAAATGAAACTTGAAGATTTCCATTATGATCTGCCCAAAGAGTTAATCGCTCAATTTCCATTGGCCAAACGCGATCGATCCAGATTGCTTGTTCTCGATCGAAGCACCGGCCGTATTCGGCACCGGCGTTTCGCGGATATCGTCGAATTCTTCGAACCGGCGGACGCTCTCGTTCTGAATAACACGCGAGTATTCAAGGCACGTCTCAAAGGCCGGAAAGAAACCGGCGGCGGCATTGAAATACTTCTCGTGCGCAAATTGGAAAGCGGAAACTGGGAAGCACTTGTTCACAGCAGTAAGAGATTGCATGAAGGCGCTAAGATCTTGCTCGCGGACAATAGTTCGGCAACGGTCGTAAGTAAAGAACCGGGGAAATGCGTTGTTCAATTCAATACCCCGGCCGAAAAAGTAATAGAGAAACAAG
>JBBIHN010000029.1:0-16624 GCA_037446995.1 Caldifarciminota bacterium
CGAAAAACCGCTCCGATATCTTCTTCGAAGCCGGATACGCCAAACGCTTCGGCCAGTTCTTTCAAAAGTTTGATCCGATCCATCATGCCTCCTTTGCCGTATCGTCGTTTTCCGAATGGAAATCATTAAACATCGAGGTTCTCAACGTAGCGGGCATTCTCTTCGATGAACTTCCGCCGTGGTTCTACTTCATCACCCATTAACAGCGAGAAAAGCTTGCTCGCTTCGGCCGCATCTTCCATGGTGACTTTCTTGAGCATTCTCTTTTCCGGGTCCATGGTTGTCTGCCACAACTGCTGCGGATTCATTTCACCCAGACCCTTGTAACGCTGTATGTCAAATTTTGTGTTGTCTTTTCCCTTGAGTATTTTCTGCAAGGCCTCATCCGAGTATAGATACGATTCCTGGCGGTTATGGCGAACGCGGTAAAGGGGCGGTTGGGCGATGTATATGAATCCGGCATCAATCAACTCCTGCATGAAACGAAAGAAGAAAGTTAGCAGCAAGGTGCGGATATGCGCGCCGTCAACGTCGGCATCGGTCATGATGACGATTTTCTTGTATCTTGTTTTCGATACATCAAAATCGTCTTCGCCGATCCCGCAGCCGATCGCCGAAATAAGAGTTCTTATTTCATTGTTGCTGAGGATTTTGTTCAGGCCGCTCTTTTCGACATTGATTATTTTACCGCGCAGCGGCAGAATCGCCTGGAATCTTCGATCGCGTCCCTGTTTGGCGCTGCCGCCGGCCGAGTCACCCTCGACAACAAAAATCTCGGATTCATCCGGATTGGCCGAAGAACAATCGGCGAGCTTGCCGGGCAGAGTATCGCTGTCAAGCAGTGATTTGCGTCTGGTTAGTTCCCTCGCCTTGCGGGCCGCGAGGCGCGATTTTGCCGCGCCCATGACCTTGCCGATTATAATGCCTGCATAGCGGGGGTTTTCCTCAAGGAAATTTGAGAGTTTTTCGTTCATCAGCGATTCGACGGCGCCTTTGGCTTCGGCGTTGCCCAGGCGGGTCTTGGTCTGACCTTCAAATTGGGGATTTTTGATCTTAATGGATATGACCGCGGTGAGTCCCTCCCGGGTATCCTCGCCGGTGAACGCAAGATCGTCCTTGAGTTGATTGTGACGTCGGGCATAGTCATTCAGGGTGCGAGTAAGGGCGGATTTAAAACCAACAAGATGGGAACCGCCTTCGTGAGTATTGATCGTATTGGCGAAAGAGAATATGTTTTCCAGATACGATTCATTATATTCCATGGCAATTTCGATATCGATATCATTGATTGTCTGCAAGAAATGAATTGGTTTATGCAGACGCTGACGACTCGAATCGAGATACTTGATCATGTCAACCAATCCGCCGGTCGAAAGATATCGTTCCTTGAACTCAGAACGGCGGTCTTCGAAGTCGATTTTCAGACCTTGATTTAGAAAGGACAATTCACGTAAACGCTGACTGATGATCGCCTTGCTGAATTCGATTTTTTTGAATATCTCCGGATCCGGTTTGAAAATGACTTTGGTGCCGGTGCGACTGCTCTTACCGGTGATTTTGACCTTGTCGTCAGGCACGCCCTGTTTGTAACTCTGAAAGAAAATCTTCCCTTCGCGATAGACTTCGACCGTCAGGTATTCGCACAGGGCGTTGACTGCCGATACCCCAACGCCGTGCAGTCCGCCGCTGATCCGGTATACTTTGTCGTCAAATTTGCCCCCGGCATGGAGTATGGTCATGACGACTTCCAATGCGGATCTCTTCTGGGTAGGGTGCAAGTCGGTCGGTATGCCGCGTCCGTTATCTTCAACCTCCACGATATCGCCATCAATCGCCACTTTTATGTGGTCACAGTGTCCGGCTAACGCTTCGTCAATGCCATTATCGACTACTTCAAAAATCAGATGGTGCAGGCCTCTTATGCTTATGTCGCCGATATACATCGCCGGACGCCGGCGTACCGCTTCAAGTCCCTTCAACACCTGAATCGCAGAGGCGTCGTAACGCTCTGGATCGGTTGATGCGGCTTTCGGGTCTTCGCTTGCCCGGGGCTTCCTATCTCTCTTGGCCATGACCACTCCTTTTTTCAACTGCCGAAAGGTTTATCGTGAACTTAATATCCTTTATCGATGCATCGTATTGCCGTATTCTCTTTATGATATCAGATTTCATAATAAACAACTGGTGCTGCCAGGCGGGCGAATCAACATCCACAAACAGGCAATGTGAATCGGTTGATATCGCCCGGGCATGGCCGGCAATTCTTGGCCCGACTATTTCCGGCCATTTCTCCAATACGGTCAGGCTTTTGATTCTATGCTCGACGTTCAATCCTTTCATCACTCCGGGCAGGATCCGGTCAATTCTTTTCGGGAATTTCAATCGTGCCCCGTTTGACATTGATTATCTGATACGCTCGATCCCGAGAATGACTGGCTGGCATCCTGGTGCTGGCATAAAACACCTGGCCGAAAAGCATGGAGAATATTTGTTTTCTCTTTGAGTCATCGAGTTCAGCCCCGACTTCATCCAGCAATAACACCGGCCGGCGGGCATTCTGTTCATACAACATTTCGGCTTCGCTCAACCGCAGGGTGATCGCGATCGTCCGCTCTTCGCCTTCCGAAGCATAATGACGGCATGGTTGGTTGTTTATCTTGATCAGGATATCATCACGATGAGGGCCGATCAACGAATGTCCGAAAGCGATCTCCCGGCGGCGGTTATTCTCAAGTGTTCTCCGATTAAGCGTCATTTCCGGTATCGTGCTCTGATATTCAATGGCCAGCTTATGCAGGTTAAACTGACCGCTGAGCAAGCCTATTTTCTCTTGTATGCCGGGCAGATATGCCGCCCGGGCACTGTATATTGCATTCGCGATATCGATGAATTTCTCATCAAAACTATCGAGTAAATCACCTATGCCATTATTCTTCATATCGAACAATAATCGGTTACGCTGTTGGATAAGACGTCGGTATTCGGACATTGTGGCCAGGTAGCCTGGTTTGAGCTGGGCAATGAGCCAGTCCAAATAGGATCGCCGTCGGGCCGGAGCCCCCCGGATCAGCCATATGTCATCAATCGACAGGATAGTCATACTCAGCCAGCCCAGATATTCGCCGAGCCGGTGAATCTCATTGCCGCCCAGGGTCAGCCTTTTTTGATCTTTATCGAGATATATCGAAGCTTCGGTGCCGTTCGCCTGGGCGTTGATTCTTAAGTATTCACGGTTGGTTTTAATGAGGTTTTTTTCCTCACGGACGCGGAATGAAGAAGCGCAGCCAACATAGAAAATCGCCTCCAGTAAGTTGGTTTTACCGGCGGCGTTATCTCCGATTATGAAATTCAAGCCATCAACGCAACTCAAATTCCCGTCAGTTAGATTGCGAAACCCTTGATAATTGATGTTTTTCAGCATTTTATCTAATATTATCCTTATGAATTATACGGATAACTACCTTGAAGTCAAGTCAGACATAGATCGGTAGGGATTTCCGGTCGCCGGCTGGAGCTTGAAATATATTTTCACGTCATGGTCACGGTTCAGGGATCCTCCGATGATCGGCATGAACCTAAGATAACCAAAACCAGCCTTCATCTCGGCCTTTAATTCAAGCCCGACTGACCAGAAGAATTCCCGACTGTGATCAGCCGCGGCGTCGAGAAATACGCCGACAAAGAGATCTTCAACGTAAATATTGGGGTTCCACAAACCGCGCCGTATTGACAATATTTTCTGATCCAATGCGTTGCGCACTAAAAATCCCCGGTCGGACCGCAATTCATCATAGCCGCGTATCGGAATAGAAGGCGTATCCGGATTATCGGGATCGCTGTAGAAATACGATAATATCGAAAACGCCCGCGTCCGCGCCCTGAGTCTCATTCCGGCGACTAGTTGTTGGGCTGAACGATGAATGGTTGAATACCATGCCGGCCGTTCATAGGGTAAACGAGTTTCAATGTAGAATAAATGGCGTGATATGTTGAAACGCATGGCCATGCCCGGCGCGAATTCTTTACGGTCGGAATTTTCAAATGAGCGAAAATCAACCAACAGACTGAGATGATTAATCCCGGGACGGAGCTGGACATGAAGGGGATAAATGAATGACATCTGTATCAGATCGGGTGAAGTCATGCAACTTATGCTCAACGGCATCAAGACATTGGATCGCCATTCGAGCTGATAATGCACTGACCGGTTGAGATTATCATAAGCGAGTAATGCCGTATATATGTTCTCAAGCACCGCATCAGCACCGAATACAAAAAAGCCGGATCGCCAGGAAGTCAAATTCTTGTTCACCGGATAAATGAGTGGTACGCGTATTGCCGGTTCAAGCGATGCGGCAAGATCCCAGATATTGCCTGGACGGGCGAGGATCGGCCCGGGTCGTTCGTAAACGGGTTCTTCAACGGGAAAAGAACAGGGCTCTGACCGATAGCCGGTACGACACAGGTCAAATCCCCGGCAACTCAGTCCGGCATAATAGACCTGCTGGTCGACGGCAATCGGCCAGTGGGCAAAGCCTTCGGTTACTTTGTGCACGATTTGTTCATTTAGGTCAAGCCGGTAAGCAGCATGCTGTCCTTGATAATTCGCGCTGAACAGTAAGGTCGATTCATCCCTGAAAGACAGTTGACCTTCATTCCAGGGGGTGATCAGAATCGGTTCGATGCGACCGGCGGCGGTATCGATCAAACATAGGTCGGCGTTCTCGTTGGGCCGCGCTGCGGCCGCGATGAAATATTCGTCGTTTGCGATCAGATCATGGATA
Organism: Caldifarciminota bacterium; assembly: GCA_037446995.1. Classification (GTDB taxonomy): domain Bacteria; phylum Hydrothermota; class Tepidihabitantia; order SM23-42; family SM23-42; genus RBG-13-43-14. Next base: position 4,785 of record JBBIHN010000029.1, read on the forward strand.
AGAAGATCGGTTTCCATGATTTTCTCGGCGGCCGCCTGGCGGCGCCAGAGTTCAGAGCCGAAGGCATGTTCGCGATCGATGGCAAAAATCAACAAATCTTCCGACGGCACGCAGAAGGTCCTGATTTTTCCTTCGAGTATGAATTTTTTTTCTCCGGTCAACAGATCGACGCAGTAAAGCCGCGAAGTGTAGCCGAATCCGCGCATGAAACTATTGCCGGCGCCGCGTTCTACTTCCCGCACCGCATAGTAGATCTTGCTATTCATTATGCGCAGGGGCGTGGTTATCGATGAATTTGTTCTGATCAACACTACTTCTTTGTCGCCGCGGATATTGTACTGGACGATACGGTGATCGACAAAAATATCGAAAGGACCGGCTTTGCCCAAACCCTTGCGATTAAAGTAAATGTTATCATGCTCGCCGGCCATTGAACCGATATACCATCCGTGATCGGTTACTCGATACTCGTGTCGTTTAGATTCATCAACGCGGCTGGCCGCGGTCCGTCGATATTGCCGATAGATCGTCGGCAGGTTCTTACCGACGGCTTTTCGCATGGCAAGATCAATGCCGAGCGCCGGTATTATTGCGGTAAGCGGCGCCCAGAAGTAATTACCGTAAATACGGAGGTGATCACGCAATGATTCCGGACCGTATTTTTCCGCAAAATACCGAGTGAATTGACCGCCATGCAAATATGCTTGATCAACCGGAAAAAGCAATGGTTCATTGGTTATTTCGATCATGCCGGGCAGCGATTTTGCCCTTATCTTTGCGTACTCGTCATAATATCCGTCATTAAGCCTGCCTTCATGGGGAGACAGGCGCGACTCGCCGTATACGGCCAATCCTTCGATGAACCACATGGGCGCGTACATGTTCGGCGAGAAAATGTTGCCAAAATAAGAATTCAAACAACGGGTGAATCCCGAGGTTTGGGTCATGTGCATGATGTGGATCAGCTCATGATGGCCGACCGCCCGATACCAGCTTTGCTGCAGATTCATTGATTCGTTGATATTATCCGGAAAAGCAAAGAGCTGCATTTTGTTGAGCAGGGGATCGGCAATGCCGTTGCTGTAGGATCCGAGATCCTCGACCACGACTCGGATCGGTTTGGCGTCATTGCCGGTCAGCGTGACCGCGGTATCGCGGTAACGTTCGAGATTGGTCAGGAATTCGCCGGCCTCCGATTCGTAGCCGGACTTGTAGAAAACAGTGAAATTGTCGGTCTTGATGACCTGCCAGTCGAACCAGGCGAGAAATAACAGAATCATATTATTCGGGTTTTAGGGTTCGATTATCGGTTGACCGCCATCAGCCTCGGCGGAATTGATGAGCCGGGATCTTTAAGAGATCGCGGTACTTGGAGACCGTACGCCGGGAGATAATGATGCCGTCACGGCTCAACTTCTTGGCGATCTGGGTGTCGGACATTGGCGCGGTCTTATCTTCATTACTAACAATGTCTTTGATCTTGCTTAGAATAATGCGTTTGTCCGTGTCCGCGACCGCGGGTTTAAAGAAGAATTTCATCGGGTGGATGCCCCACGGCGATTCGAGGTATTTGTTGGCCAGGGCACGCGAGATCGTTGACGGATTTACGTTCAACTGGTGGGCGAATTCGGTCATCGTCATCGGTTTAAGATGATCATAGCCGGACCGGAAAAAATCCTGCTGGAATTCAAGAATTCCTTCGAGAATGCGGTTGAGGGTTTTACGACGCTGCTCAATTGCGATCATAAGATTCTGCGCGGCCTGCAATTTCTGTTTGATAAAGGCAAGTTGCTCTTTATTTACACCGGCAGGATTCTTCAAAATTTCGCGATATTGTTTTTTTATCCGGATGCGCTGTATATTTTCGTCTCTCAGTTGAGCAACAAGATTGTTCTCGCGCCAGCGCACGATGAAATCACATGATACGTATTTTGATCGGGTGTTGCTGCATCGCCATCCGGGTTTGGGGTCGAGCTTGAGTATTCTTTCCCGCGCCCTGACGAGTTCGGTTTCCGTAATATTGAGTTCTCGGCGAAGTTCATCGTCGTGGCTTGAGCGGATATCCTTTAGATGATGCCGAACCAGCCGGCACTCGATTGATTCATCGCCAAAACCGAGGACGGCCAGTTGGACAAGAAGTGGTTCCTTCGGGTCCTGCCAGGCGCAGCCAACCGGGGTGAAACGCTGTATTCTTTTGATCACGGCGTTCACCTGATCGATCGAATACTCATCGCCGGCGATTTCCCCGGGCGCGCACGCAAGGCGACCGTCGTCATTGATGTTGGCGATAACCAACTCGGCGATTTCGAGATCGGCGCCTTCAAATTGCCCGCGCGCCTGACGTGACAGGATCTCACATAAACGTTCCTCTTCATCGGCGACATTGTCGAGCGGGTTTCTGTCCTCATTGTGATCAAAGGAAGGCATTGTCGGTTCGTCAGCGAATAGGTCGCTAATGTCAAACTCATTTTCGGTTCTCTCTTTCTCTGGCGTTTCTTCTGATTCATTGCCAACGAGTTCATTGCTGTTTTCTTGGTCGATTTCATCGACGGTTGATTCTTCAAGCATGGGGTTTGATTCGATCTCCTTGCGCAAATAGACATCGAGTTCAAGGTTTGGCAGTTCGATTAAGCGTAAATAGTATACGAGCGTCGGCAGAAAAGTCTGCCTTAGTTCGGGTTGCTGTCGCAGCTCGTTTCGCTTTCGGTACATGCATTCACCTTACAAATTATAGTAAATGCCAATCCCGTGTCAAGGTGACCGGCTCTGACCCATCATTCCAGTACCAGAATCCTGACCGGATCAGCCGGTATTTCCATGCCGTCCTTAGTGGTCGCCAAAGCGGTAATAACATGCTCGCCCGGCGCCAATTGCCAGTGATACGAATAGGGGTATCTGACCGTGGCCAGTTTTTGATCATCAACAAACCAGGTCACGTCAGCGATATCGAGCGTCGTTGCTACTTGCATACGCAATTTCTGATATTCGTATCTCAGTATTGGGTCAATTCTGTATATGTCGCCATTATCCGGGAAAACAATTGAAAATTCTCTTGCATAATGAAATGTTTGGGCATATTGTAGTTCTGTTGCCCTTTGATGCTCGATTTCTGCCTGCCGATGATTACAGTTTTCTTCGGGTTCATTGCCCTTGATGAATAGCTCGCGGATGATATTTTCGCAATCATGTCCCGGTCTTCTGCCGGAAAGAGCGCAGATATTCGCGGTGACCGTTGAATCCGGCATTGCCGGCCGGACTGGATTGAGATTACGATGAAGATACAACATAATATCCCTGAAGATCGGCGCCGCACCGGTTATTCCGGAAACCTGATTCATCGGGCTGCCGTCGAAATTCCCGACCCAGACACCGACCAGATAATGACTGGTATAGCCAATGCACCAGTTGTCGCGATAGTCTTTCGACGTTCCGGTCTTAACCGGACAGAAAAAAGGCATGGTGAGCGGGCTGAATTCGCCGAAGGCCGGGCTGCGGGCATTGTTGTCATCGAGTATGTCGCCGATTATGTAAGCCACTGCCGGTTTGAAAACCGGTACTCGCTTTCGGTTTGGCAAGACCGTCTCGCCGTTGATTGACCTGACAAAATTAACCGGCCGGTATTGCCCGTGACTGGCAAATATGCCAAAGGCGCGAGTCAATTCGAATAGTTTGACCTCACCGTTGCCCAGGGTGAGGCCGAGACCATAGTGAACCGGTGGCTGACTGAGGCTGTTGAATCCGCTGCGCCGCAGGCAGCGCCACAGTTCGTCGATGCCGATGCGCTCAAGAATACGCACAGCGGGGATATTGTAAGAACAGGCCAGCGCCGTGCGGAGCCTTACCATGCCATGGAATTTCTCGTCATAGTTACGCGGTCGATAATCGCCGCCTGGCGTAGCCGCATAGGTGGGCAGATCCGGGATCAGTTCCGCCGGGCTGATCTGATTTTGCAGTGCCAGCGCATAGGTGAAAGGCTTTATCGTCGAACCCGGTTGACGCAATGATTGAGCGCCGTCAACCGCTCCACACGCCGGTTCGAAGAAGTCGGCTGAGCCGACATAGGCACGTAGTTCGAAATCGTTGAGTTCCAGAACAATCACCGCAGCGTTTGTCACATTAGCCTTTTCAAGGCGGCGTAGATTATTGTCGATAATTTTCTCGACGGAAGTCTGGATTTCCATATCAAGCGTCGTGCCGATTCGAGAAATATCGTTACCAAGATAATCAAGCTGCGTAAGCACATATTCACAAAAATGCGGCGCCTTGAAATTCCTTTCCCGGGGAATGATCTGTAAAGGCTGATCGATCGTCGAAGCAAGAGACGTTGAGTCGATATAGCCGGCGCGGTGCATTTGTTGCAGCAGTTTCTTCTGAGCGGCCGCCGTGCGTTCCGGATAGTAATAAGGGTTGTAATAGGATGGAGCGCGCGGTAAGACTGCAAGCAGCGCCGATTCATCACAGGTTAGATCGCGGGCCGGTTTGCGGAAATACAACTGCGCGGCGGCTTCAATACCGTAGGTAAGATTGCCGTAGGGGGCGGAGTTCAGATACAACTCAAGGATCTCCAGTTTATGAAGTTTCAACTCGAGGAATAAGGCAAAAATGGCTTCCCGTGATTTCGAAAAAATGTCGCGAGATTTTGATCCAAGGAGACCGCGGGCCAGTTGCTGGGTTATCGTCGAGGCTCCGGACACGACCCGGCGGCTGATCACATTCTGCATTGCCGACCGCACGACCGCCAGATAATCGATACCATTATGGGCAAAGAATCTTCGGTCCTCGCTGGCGAGCGTGGCCATGATTAAATAAGGCGAGATGCTGTCAAGGGTGCAGTAATGGCTTATGAATCTCTGATCCGATAGTATCTCGCGAAGCGCGGATCCGCGACAATCCAAGATCTGTAATGAGCGGCGCACCGGTCGATGAATCAGATCCCGGCGCATCGGCAGGATCAATGGTATGGCCAGCAGTGCGCCGGCGACAATAATCATCGGGATCGTGATTTTCCGCGGCACGGAAAATTATACCGCGACTTGGATGATTGTCAACCGGCGGAAGTATTCGGCAGGATGCGTTTGAGCACGAGCGTGGCGTATGATCCGGGCGGCAATAGAAATTGCAGATTTATTTTGAACCGACCCGCGTAGCGATCATCGTGCTCAGGCTGACTGCAAAACAGCTCACTAGCCAGGAATCGAACCGGCCGCATGAAGGTTTTGAACCGGACGCCGCGGAATCTCATCTTTGCGAGGGCGAAATCCTTCTGATCGACTCCTTCGCTGAGCAATATTTTTCGCAGATAGATACCCGTTTCATTGTCGAGAGGGGTTTTGTGGTTGATCATTGGTATCTGCATTTCATCCAGACGGCTGTTCCGGGGCACAGTTGTGAAGAAAGTCATTTTGCCGAGTCCGTAATTGACCGTGAATCGCTCCGGGCATTTGTCTTCGATGATCATGCGTAGCGTTTCGTTGAAAAGATAAGATTGATAGGCAAGCAGGGCAAAATTCAGGACCTCCCGGTCGATGCGTTTGAATGCCGACCGGATATCCTTTGGTTTTTTGATCAGAGCGAGCATTAAGGGACGATAATCCCGCGGCGCCAATGCATAGCATTTGTTCCATGATCCCCAGTTCGCCCGGCAGTATTTCTTGAATGCTTTTATGGTCTTGCCGTCGTCGGGATGAGGATAACATAGAAACAGCTTAAGCGCTCCCTGATGATGACCTTTCATTAGCAGTTTCGCCACAAATCCCTTTTTATGACGTGCCGAACCGAAGCGCTGATCGTCGAAATAATTAGGTATACCACAGCGGCCGACCTCAACGACATTCTTTTTGATCTTTTCGATATCGTTCCGGTCAAGGTCCCGGATTGTGATTTTGAAGGAGTTTCCGCGCAAATGAGATGCTCTCAGGGGGTTGTTGATTTTGCCGACCGGTTCGAAGGATAGGTTCCCGGCGATCAGCGGTTTGATTATGTTCCCATAATAGGATAGGTATTGGATTGATAATGAGTACCGGTCCTTGAGCCCAGCGCGGGAGAATAGTTCTTTCTGTAATTTTAGCTTACGGGCGGCATAATCAATCGCGTCAAGCGTGTTCCAGTAACGTTTTGTAAGTTTTATCAGCGTGAATCTGCCGTTGCGTTTTACCGGTATATCGAGCAATTCTTCAACGATGAAATCGTCTGGTTGGACTTTTATTTTCATGAAAACGCCATACTTGTTATCGTAAGAGAATAGATAAGTGCGCCGATTGTTAAGAACGGAACAGGTCTTCGATTTCTCCTTGATTTACCGGGCCAACCGCGGCGATCCCGTACTCATTCAAATCCAGATACTTACGATTAAGTTCGTTTACCTGCACCACCGATACCGCTTTGATCCGGTCAATTATTCTGGTGATCGGGGTAACCGTATTCAGGTAGGTCATTTCGCGGCCCATTCGCATCATCCGGTTGGTCGAGCTTTCGAAACTCAACAGCAAATTGCCGGAAAGATACGTCTTGGCAAGTTCGATCTCGCCTTTGGCGAAGCCGTCACTGTTTATTCTCGACATGATAACTCGTATCTGCGCCGCGACTTTGCGGAGATTCTTCTTGTCGCAGGTGAAATAGAATCCGATTATCCCGCAATCCGAATATAGATCGATGAAACTCTGAACATTATAGACCAGTCCGTGCCGTTCGCGCAGGCCCTGAAAAAGCCGCGAGGACATTCCGCCGCCGAAGGCGGTATTGAGCAGGGAAAGGTGGTAACGCAGCGGCGATGAGAAATCGACGCCGGCAATCCCTAGTACGATATGCACTTGAGCCGAATCTTTTTTGGTGAAAACTTTCACCCGGCCGTGACGATGGCGGGGCGCAAGCCGTTTTTTCTCTTCAAGAGCATGGTGGCGAAATGTTTTTCGGGTTAGTCGGTCGACTTCCCGACCGTTGAAATTACCGCTGAGGGCAATCACGATCGGCTGTTTTTTTAGCCGTTGATAGTAGGATTTTGCTTGAACTGCGTCGTAGCTGTCGACCGATTTCACCGTGCCCGCGATCGGCCGGGCAATCGGATGGTTGCCATAAAGAGCGCTGAAGAAAATATCGAAGACATAATCGGCGGGATCTTCGAGATTCGCCTTGATTTCTTCGAGGATTACCGATTTCTCCTTTTTTAATTCTTTGGCCGCGATGCGCGATTCAAACAGCAGTTCCGCGATCAGGTTAAAGATTCGGTTGAAATGCTCGGAAAGGAATTTGGTAACGATTACCAGACTTTCTTTGGTCGTAAACGCGTCGAAAGATCCGCCCAGACCTTCGATCAGTTTCACGATATCGAGCGAGGAACGATTGGTCGTCCCCTTGAAAACCATGTGCTCGAGCAGATGTACAATACCGTTATCTTCTGCCGCTTCGTCACGTGACCCGAAATCGACGAAAAAACCGAGCGAGAACGAGAAAAAACGGGGCAGGCGTTCGGTGACGAGAGTGACACCGGGCGCGATCGCGGCGATATTGATTTTACTGGCTTCGGGCGAGATTGATTCTTCCTTGATCATCGATTTCGTACACTTTGACCGTGATCTCGTCGCCGATCTTCACCACATCTTCAACCCGGCGAACCCGCTGGCGGGCAAGCCTGGAAATATGAATCAAGCCTTCTTTGCCGGGCAGGATTTCAACGAAAGCTCCGAAGTTCATTATTCTCTTCACTCGGCCCGTGTACGTGCGGCCAACTTCAACTTCTTGAACCAGCGATTGAATAAAGGCTTGTGCTTTTTCGACATTTTGGCTGTTGATCCCCGAGATGGTAACTTTGCCCTCGTCATCGATATCTACTGTCACATCCAGATCAGCAGTGATCTTACGTATTATTTTCCCGCCGGGACCGATGACCTCGCCGATCTTCTCCTTGGGAATAGTGAAAATTATGTTTCTCGGTGCATATTTTGATATCTCGCCCCGCGGTTTGGCTATGACGCTGTTCATCGCTTCAAGTATTGCCAGACGTGCCTGTTTTGCCTGCTGTAGGGTCCGGCTGATGATATCGTTGGTTACGCCGCAGGTCTTGAGATCGAGCTGGATTGCCGTAATGCCGTTGGCCGTGCCGGCAATCTTGAAATCCATATCGCCGTGATGGTCTTCATCGCCGACAATATCGGTCAACAGCTCGTAGCCAGTATCATTTTTCACTAAACCGATTGAGATGCCCGCGACCGGAGCCTTGATCGGCACCCCGGCATCCATCAGCGCCAGCGATGCGCCGCATACGGTTGCCATTGACGATGATCCATTCGACTCCAGGATGTTGGATACGACGCGGATCGTGTAGGGAAAAGAGATATCGTCGGGCAGAACCGGAACGATCGCCCTTTCGGCCAGAGCGCCGTGACCGATCTCTCGCCGCCCCACGCCCCGCATCGGCCTGACTTCACCGGTCGCGAAAGGAGGAAAATTATAGTGAAGCATGAATGATTTTGATTCCTCTCCGTATATTGCGTCGATGCGCTGTTCGTCGCTTGCCGTTCCCAGCGTCGTCACCGCAAGGCTTTGAGTTTGGCCCCTGGTGAAAATCGCCGAACCATGGGTTCGCGGCAGGACACCAACCTCGCAGGTTATCGGTCGGATGTCATTGGGACCTCGGCCATCAATTCTTTGCTTGTTCTCTAACACCTGCTGGCGCATGTGTTCACCGAGTATTTCATCGATCACATAGCGCGCTTTTTTCTCGATATCGTCGCCTTTTTCGGCGAACGTTCCGGCGGTCCTCTTGACGAGTTCGTGTTTGGCGAGTTCGCGGGCGGTTTTATCGGAAATTCCGTATATCTGGATAACATCATCCCGCGTCTGCCGGCTGATCTCATTGAAAAGTTCTTCGTCGACGAACGGCGACTCAAAGGCGATCTTTTCTCGGCCGACCGCTCTTTGTATATTTTCTTCAAACTCGATTATGCGCAATATCTCAGGCTGGGCGAATTTTATCGCTTCCACTATCTCTTCTTCAGTGGCTTCCTGAGCCCCGCCCTCGATCATAATGATCGCGTCCCGGGTGCCGGTGACGACCAGGTTGATCTTACATTCGTCTTTTATGCTAATGCCCGGATTGATGATATACTGACCGTCTTTCAGCCCGATTCGAACCGCGGCCAGCGGTATATTATATGAGATGTCCGAAATGAGCAGAGCGGTCGCCGCGCCTATGATCCCGAGGGTGTCGGCTTCCTGCTCAATATCCGAGGACAGCAGATTGGCGATGATCTGAACTTCATTGCGAAAATTGCCCGGGAAAAGAGTTCTTAAAGGCCGATCAATCAGGCGTGATATCAAAACCTCGCTCTCGGATGGTCGCCCCTCGCGTTTGAAGAATCCGCCGGGTATCTTGCCGGCGGCGAAAAGTAGTTCACGGTAATCAACGGTAAGCGGTAGAAAGTCGACCGTCTCATTGACATCGGGTTTATGGCAGGCGCAAACGAGAACGACCGTTTCGCCGTAGGAAACAAGACACGAGCCGCCGGCTTGCTTGGCTAGATGACCGGTTTCGATTTTGAGCTTGCGCTCGCCGAGGATAATCTCCGCGGTATACAAACTAACCTCTCAACTTCAAATCTTCGACGATTCTAAGATAGCGGTTTCGGTCTTTTCTTATCAAGTAGTCAAGATGGCGCCGGCGGTCATTGACCATCTTGATCAGTCCCTGCCGGGAGTGTTTGTCCTTGGGCGATTGCTTGAGATGCTCGGTAAGGATCGAGATGCGTTCGGTGAGAATCGCGATTTGCACTTCCGGTGAACCGGTGTCTTTTTCATGACGCTTGAAGGTCGTCAGCAGTTCCTTTTTTCGTTCTTTTGCCAGAGCCATTTTTTTCTCCTTTCAATTATCTGCAATATTATCCATAGATTGATGGAGAAGTCAAGGCTTCGTGTCAGAAAAGTGTGGACAAACGACACGGTATCGCTTATATTATGATATGTATGAGGGAAGCAAATTGAACCGAAGAAAAGCATTAAGAGTATTGGAAGTGGTCATTGCGGTTCTTCTTAGTTTTATCCTAATCCGGCTGCTTAAGGGCCCATGGATTTCATCTTACTATGTTTATCACCGGTTCACCTGGTTTCTGTTGATGCCGGTTTTCTGGCTGAGAAGTTTTAACAATACGTATGTTCTCTTCGCCGGCTACTGCCTGGTCTGGATTTATGTAATATCCTGCAAGTCATATATCCTGAGAGATCGTTTAACTTTCTTTTTTGGCGGATTCTGGGGCATAATCGGCTGGCTGCCATTTGTTCCGGCCGGCTGGTCGGTTTTTTCTCTCGCCCATTACAGTTTGTCGAGTGTATCGCTGTTCGCTTTTGTTGTTCTTTATCTGCTATTATTCGTCGTCTATCTGCTCATTTTCCATTACTATTTCGGACGGGGAATCATGATCAGCGGATGGTGGGCATTTTTGGTCGCGCTGTTGATTATCATTCTCAATACGGTAGCGGTTCTCGCGCCGCAGATTGCCAGTCAGCCGTTTTTGAGCAGCCTCAATTATACGACCCATCGTTTTACCAGCTTTCTCAATGCTCGCCCGATCGCTCTATTTCTGTGTTTTGCGGCCCTTTTCTGGGTTTGTCTGGGCTACTTGCGCAGTAATCTTATAGCCGGCAGAAGAAGTGGTCGTCATTTTCCTGTTTGGATAACACCTCTGGCGATAACAATTGTTCTTGCGATATTGATCGGCATACTCAATCAGGATATGCTGAGATATCGTAAATACGACTACCGGCAGGGAATAAACACAATCTACATGAGCAAACTCGAAAACCATGTTATGACCTGGTGCAATAATCGGCATTTCGGATTCATCCTGAACAGCGTGAAATTGATTTATCCGTTTACTTTCGAACACTTGCCTGATTCATTGGCGCGCCACGCCTTGCGTCTGAGCCGTCTGACGATCATCGAAGGCATGGATTTCTTCCGGTACGAAAGGCTCTTACACGTTCTTGCCTACGGTCCGCGGGATAGCCTGCTTTACCGCAGAGTGAGACCGCTCTTGAAAAACCGCTATTTCAGCCCGAAGCCGATTCGGGCTTATCGAGAGGACGTGCTGGCGCGTTATTGCGGCAATGCGGATGATATCAGTGTTGAAGGTTCGGTCGAGATTAACGGAAAACCCCTTGTTGATGTTCGGTACCAGGTTGCCTTATTCGACGGCAGCGTTTCCGTCCCGGTCTGGATGGCAAGGACAGATCAGAACGGCCGTTTTTCATTCGATTGCCATAACCCGGAGCGATCAGAGAACTACGTGAACATACATTTCTTGTTGCCGGATTCGTTGATACACGGACGAATCGCGGCGATCGAACTGGCTGAACTGCCGCCGCTTATCGATCACGCCGGTCATTATCAGCTTGATACGTTCCGGATCAACATCGTGAAGGATAATCAGGAGAAGCGAGTGCTCGAAGTGCATGTTTACGCCCGGTCGGCATTGACCGGATTTTATCTCGCTTTACCGGAGGATTATGCGATGCCGACAAGAATAAATGCCCTGACCACGGTTCGGGGGTTTCTGCGGAATGTGGAATACTACACGCCGATTCAAGACAGCGTTGATATCGTTGACCGCAGAATGCGGCGGTCGGCAGAAAACTGGCGGTTCTATTCAGCCGGTTCCGTCGAAAATCAAGTTGAAGTTTATCTGAACTACAACCGTCATTAACGCGATTCAGTGAATATACTCAATCGCGCGGGCCGTGGATTTTCCACCGGATGATACGATGAAGAAATAGATGCCGCTTGACACGCGCTGGTTTCTCTCGTCGGTTCCGCTCCATTCAAATCGACTGAGTCCGGACTCATGTGCACC
>JBBIHN010000030.1:0-10881 GCA_037446995.1 Caldifarciminota bacterium
TATCCCTAGTAAATGTCGCTGGTTATTATTCCTAACTGGCTATTATATTCAGAGTCATGGCTGAAGTCAAGCAAAGGAGGTCAAGAACCGTCATATTCTTGACAGTTCTCTTTTTTGACCTATAATTCATCATGTTCTTGATCAACCTCGTCCTGTATGCTCAGTTCAGCACCGGCTATAAGGAATTCATCCGGTCGCCGCAGAGCGAATCAATTTTTGTAAATCTGGTTCGGGGCAATAAACAGCTCAGCGATTACGCCGATGATCCGGTCGTCTTGTGGTACTGGCGCAGCAATACCGGCAGCGCTGAAGCCGACTCCCTGCTCGGCAGAACAAACATCCCGCGGAACAAGTATCTTGGCGCGGTTTTGCGTTGGGAGGCAAAGGAAACCAGTGACCCCCGGCACCGTTTCGAAAAGATGAAGCTTGCGGTTCATTTTGATCCGGTTTCGATCGAGAACTTCGTCTCATTACTGACGCTGGCCATACAGACCCGTGATCTTCGTCCGCTCACGCTCGCCTTTTCGATGCCGATTCACTCGGACTTCAGCAATCAGGTTTTGTTTATCAGCAATCTGCTATTGCTGCTGTTCACCGCGGCGTTCCTCAGCGGCTTCATATATATCATGGTCAAGATGATATATTATCTGCCCGCACTCAGTCACCGGCTGATCGCGATCAAACACAATCCGCTGGTTGACGTGGTGAAAATGCTGATTATTTTGGCGCCGGCCATCATGTTGCGAAACGCGTATCTGGTTTACCTGATGTACGGAATATTGTTGATTCCGGTATTGAATGGACGCGAGAAAAACTGGCTGAGAGTGAATATCCTCGGCATCCTGCTCTTGTTCATCGCTTCCATGCCGGCAAACAATCTGTTTAGTTTTCTGAGCGATTACGGACCGGAATATCAGTATTACGAGCTTGTCAATCACGACGCATTCCGTGAGATCGGCGCGTCCGACACGCGAGAGAAAGAGATATATGCCTATGCCCTGAAGAAACAGGCTAAACTGGAGTCGGCGTTTGAGCTTTACGAAGCTCTGTACTATGGAGGCCATCGTAATACCGCCGTCACCAATAACCTGGCAAACATCTATTTTGAATATGAAGAATACGCCTTGGCTGAGAGTCTGTACAAGAACGCGTTTTCCCATGACGAGAATCCGGTCCCCTATTTCAACCTGGGGCTGCTGAAACTGCATCTCATTGAATACTCGGAATCATCTCGTTACATGGAAGAGGCCCGGAACCGCGGTTTTTCCTCGGATTCTAGGAAGCCGATCGATCTCGCGCCCACCAATAAAGACTTTTATCGCTGGATAATGGGGCAGGAATTGAAAACCGAAGGAAAGATCAACACCCTGTTGATCATTCCTTTCTTGATCCTACTGTTCATGAGTTTCGCGCCGGTGAAGATACCCCCGCCCTACTACTGCAACAGCTGCGGCCGGCCGGTCTGCTCGACCTGCGTCAAGGAAATAGAAAACGATACGATCTGTGAACAGTGTTTCAGCAAATTCAAGTCAACCAAGCGGCAGGAAATCGAGGCCGATCTGCGGCAGGCGGTCAGCATGAACCGTCAACGCCTCAATAATGTCGTGCGATTTCTGCTCAACCTGATCATTCCCGGCGGCGGTCTGGTCTTCATGAAAAAGCATTTTTCCGGCCTCGTCTGCATTTTCCTTGCTTTGATCGGCTATGTTCCGCTGTTAATGCCGGGGATCTTCGTTAAGCCCGCCGGCTGGATTGTTCTGCCGTTCGAGTCGATATTTTTACTGTCGGCGGCGGTGATATTATTGGCATCGTATTTGATATCTTTTACGATGATGAAGGAATAGTATGCCGATCGAAGGCGATCTCCGAAGTCTCAATCTTGGCAGCGTGCTGCAGCTGACCGCCCAGGAAAGGCTGAGCGGCGTGCTGCGCCTGAAGAGACGCGGCGAGATTGCGGATATCGGGTTTCAAGAAGGAATGGTCACCGGCGCTTTCTACGAGCGCGGCGAGAAAGCGGAAAGACTCGAGGCTTACCTCGTAAAATCGGGCATCATCGGTAAAAATGTATTTGACCTGGTTCAGGAAATCCATAATGAGACCAAACGGCCAATCATGAGCATCATCATTGAAGACAATTATCTAAGGATCGAAGAAGTTGAACGCATAATCCAGTTTAAGATTCAGGAAGTCTTTGACGAACTTTTCACCTGGGCCGAGGGCGAGTTTAAATTTGAGCAAGGATCGGTGGTATATCCGAGGAGCATGGTCAAAATAAGAATGAACACAAGCAGTCTCATCCTCGAAGCCGCCCGGCGTTTTGATGAATGGCCGCGGATTAGAAACACGGTCACATCCGGTGATATCGTATACAAGAAAGTCGACCGGCCCGAGCTCAAACTGAAACCGGCGGTTGACGAAGAAAGGATATTGACGCTGCTTGACGGACGCCGCAGCGTCGATGAACTAACCGAAATTTCGGGACTCGGCCGATTCCGGACATATTCTTGCCTGTATCACCTGCTCTCGAGCGGGCAGATCGAGATTGCCTATGCCAAGCCGACCGTGAAGAAGACAAAACGTGAACGTAAGGCGATCTCTTTCAAATTCATGCTCGTGCCGGCCAGCGTTGCTATCATGATCATCGGCCTGGGCGCTGAGTTTTTGATCGGCAATTATCTAAACCGTCAAGGATGGTTCAGGGTAACGCTTATCAACCAAAGCGAGGCAGTAGAAGCCTACGAGCCGTACAAGCAGGTCTTTTTCTACAAACATAACCGCACGCCATCCAGCGGCGAGATCCGGGATATTTTTCTTTCCGAAGAATAAGAAAAAATCAGACGCTGGGATTGAAATTTGTTTCTTTGAACTCGATCCGGTACTGACTGGCCGTATACAACTGCATCAATTCCTCATATGAAAAGGACGCGTTGCATGATGGGCAGAGATAGAATCCGTCATCGGTAAGGATGAGATCAATGTACTTCGCGGTGAAAAGGCAGAAGGGACAGAGAACGCGATCGATCTTAGCCACGGATTATTATAGATATTGCCGCGGGCTTGTCAATCATCATGAACCCAGGAAAAGGTTAACATCATTGTGACGCCGGGAAATGACTTAATCTGCCGTTCCGGATGTGTACCCAGGACATTTCCCGCGTATTATTCACGCACATGATACGCCCGTCACGGTCGATCCCG
Source organism: Caldifarciminota bacterium (assembly GCA_037446995.1). Classification (GTDB taxonomy): domain Bacteria; phylum Hydrothermota; class Tepidihabitantia; order SM23-42; family SM23-42; genus RBG-13-43-14. Next base: position 3,199 of record JBBIHN010000030.1, read on the forward strand.
ATCAACCCGCAACGGCATTTGTGCCCGGTGGCGTAAGCAATTACTCTTTTGCCGGCGACCGGAGCCGGATAGCGCGCCATAAGTTGCGCGGCACGAAAGGACAATAAATGCCGCAGTATCTCTTCACCATGGCCGGTCGCGCCGACTCCGCCGTTGCGGTCCGCGTACGTGCCGGCGCCCGGCGTCGGCACGTCTCCGATACGTCCGGGCATTCGCATGGTTATCCCCCCGCTTGAAGTACCGGCGGTGATCATGCCATGCCGGTCAATGGCGACAACGCCGACCGTGCCGTAGTATTCGGCAAAGTCCCCGATCTTTTCAAAGTACGAACCGGGCAGTTTCTTGCGCATTCTTCTCCAGACGCGCCTTTTCTCTCTGGTAACGCAGTCAAATCTCGGGACGCCCATGATGCGGGCAAAACGAACGGCGTTCGGTCCGCCGAGAACCAGGTGATCGGTTTTTTCCATAACCATTCGGGCGACCTGAATCGGATAACGGACATCCGTGATCACGGCGACCGCGCCGAACTTCATATCGCTGGTCATTATCGACGCGTCCATTTCCGGGACGCCTTCCAGGTTGAGCGATGAGCCGCGGCCGGCATTGAAAACCGATGCGTCCTCCAGGACCATGACCGCGCGCTCGACCGCGTCGAGACTTGAACTGCCCTGCGTCAGCATTTGATAACCAATCCGGCATGCCCTGATCAACCCGCGCAGCCGGCGCTGTGGAAAATTGACGCCGCCCGCCCCGCCATGGGCGATGATCACCGGTCGGATCGGTCTCATCTTTGCCGGGCGATCTTTCCGATCTTCTTGAAATTATCGCCCTTGATCAAAACGTAGTAGATACCGGCGCCGCAGGTATTTCCACCTTCGTCCATGCCATCCCAAAAAACCCGCCTATCGTTGATCATTTCGCGGCCGTATTCCTTGACCCGACGGCCGTCGACGGAGAAAATTTCCACTTGGGGATCTAATTGATCCGGGTAATCGAGGACGATGACGCAAGACGTCGAAAAAGGACTGGGTATGGAGTAAGGATCGGCGTACTCATCGACCACGATTTCGGCAAGATCGCTGAGATTGCTGATATTGCGATACCGGTCGACTGCGTATACCGCATAATTTCGTCTGCCGTATGTTGGGTTGAACACGACCAGATTCGTATCACCGAGTGCCGTCCTTATAAAACGGCAATCGTCAAGTTCATATATGCGAATATCATCAAGATACGCGCCGCCGCGGTTAATCGTCTCATTGGTGCAATATCTCAGCCGTAACCGGTTATTACCGGCCGGTATGACGACCCGGCGTTCTTGCCATCCCGAAGAGTTTCCGTAGAAAACATCCCGGAAACCGCCGTATTCAACGATCAGCGAATCGACCATGTCTTCGGTGTTATAGTGCAGTTGCATAACCAGCAGGCCGGTATTGTCAAGTCTGATTGTTTCTTTTGTCCAGGCGCGGTTATCAAGATTGCCGGCATTGCCGGAGAATAACGAATGTTCGCCCGAAAAATATCGGTCAGCGCTTATTGTGAACCCCTGAAGGTATAATTGCTCGTCATCCTCGCAGTCGTCGCTGAAAATCAACCGTGGGTTTGGTCCCTCAAGCAGGTGATATTCAACCGGCGCGAGATCAGTTGCCCGGGACCAGTTGAGCTCGACGCGTTTGCCGCGCCGTTCGGCAGTGATCTTCGGGGTTTTCGGCCGGATATCGTCCGCGTCATACCACCAGTTCAGAAATTGCGGCCATTTGCTTGACGACCAGCCCAATTGCTGATAATGCCCGACCAGCGATTTGAACCGCGCATAGTGAAGCGGAAACCAGACCGCCATACCCGAGGTCCGGGAATAAACATCACCCCAATATCCATGACTGATAACCGCCTGGTGATAAAGCCGGGATAGATCTTCGACCTCAAAGCAGGACAGGCGCTCAGCCAATCCGGCGACCAGATCGCCCAGATCCACCAGATCATCATCGGCTGAAGGTTGATTGCCGAACGCCGGAATAGTCTGCACGCCGCGCCGAAGATCCCTGACCGGCGCCGGCGGCGGTATCTGCTCGCCGACGATTTCAACGACCGACTTAAGCTTTTCCGCGAACACATTGATATAATTAAGGTCAAAGGCGGCAACCGAAACCGGTATCCGGTCCTTGTATTCTTCAATACTGGTCTTGACCATTATCGACGCCAGGTCATTGCCGCTCATCCTGGGCCGGCGGTTGAGCTCGCCCAAGAAACTATGATAGTTCAAGCCCGATGCCGGGCAGAGAGTTTGAAATCCGGCGAGGATTTTCACCTGGGCCGCCATTTCGGCGCCGACTTCGATCTGCTGCATTAAACAGGCGTCGAATATCAGCAGATCAATATCCTTGCCGGTCGCTGATCTTGTATTGCTCAGCGCCCTTTTCAGATCTCCGCCGGCAATGCTCATCTGATTGCCGCTTGACCAGTCCGAACCGAATGTGCGGCGAGGCTGAGCTGTCCACCCGCTGCCATGATCCCACAGCACGGCGAAATATCTTTTTGCCGGATAACTGGTGATTCCCCACACCAGAAAATCACTCAGCACCCGCCAGTCGCACATGTCGATCGTTCCAAGATCAGCGATCAAGTTTATGCCGTTGGGCGCGGCGATATACCGGCCGCCGCCGGTGTTTGGCTTATCAAGCTGAATGAGAATCCTCACGTCATCGTTTAGATTCATCTTGCCGATCTCAACCAGATCCGAATCGGCCCAAGCGGCAAGATCATTATCTGCGGCCATGTAGATCAATCCGGTCCACTCGACGCTCAAAAGCACGGTCGCGGCCGCGCCGATCATCATGAACATTACCAGAATTCTAATTCTATTTGCCGGCAAGTCAAGGCATACGCTGGGCGCTATTTTCTAACCATCGCCGCGTAGTTGCGGTTTTCCCCGTCTCCCGCCCGGCAAGAGAAGAAAATGTCATTGCGGCATTTCGTGCACATCGCCAAATCGGCGATCAGTTTTTCCCTGCCCAGGATGTTTATGACCGCGGTCTTGAGATCAAGAAATGTCCTGTCTCCCATTTTTGTCACTGCTCCGGGAGCATGGGCGGCAAATGCATTCGCGACATCGGATCGGATTTCATAACAGCACGGTCCGATTGACGCGCCGAGCGCGTATTGATAATCGATCATCATCTCTTTTGCGGTAACGGCAATGCCGCCGGCGATGCCGCGCCAGCCACAATGGATGACGCATATTTTTCTGTCGTTAAAAATAAAAACCGGCAGGCAATCGGCCACCTTTATGCCCAGACAGACATCTTGCAGGCCGCTGATCATGCCATCGCCGCTGGTTGGCGCGTTTTCATCGACGTCGTTGATGATCGCCGAATGAACCTGCTTTTGGAAGATCGGTTTGAAATGTTTGAGAAACGCCGCATCACCTATTCTTGTCGAGCACGCCATGATCGCACCCGACGCCTCAAGCTGATAAAAACGCGTATCTTCCCGGCTGATCAGTTTCCAGCCAGTGATCATAATTTTTTGATCGCCTTCACTTTCAAGATGATCTTGTGACGGGTCGAGAAAGTTTCTTCCGCGATTGAGAACAGGCAGTTGATGCTTGTTTTTCCGGCCTCAAGATCGAGGATGCTCTCTGCCTGCTGATAGGCGATCGCCTCGAAAACTCTGTTATTCTGCCGCAGGGCGAATTTCAAGTGTCCCTTGCCGACCACTCTGGGAACACCGACTATTTCCAGGTTTTCGCCGCAAAACACCGGTTGCGGATTACCCATGCCGGTCGGCTCAAAGTATTTCAGAAAGAACAAGAAATCGTCGCTCAGATCGTCAAAACCGACCGGCAGATCATACCAGGCCCGGCGCTGGAAAACGGATGAATCCGCGGCCGCGGCAAGCGCGTTGATCCGTTCGCCCAGGCTCGCGATCTGCGATACCGGCAGGCTCAACCCCGCCGCCTGGCTGTGACCGCCGAAATTGATCAGGATCTCGCGGCATTTACCCAGGGCTTCGGTGATATTGAAACCGGCGATTGACCGGGCTGAGCCCCGGGCAAGGTCATCCTTGATGCTGAGCAATATTGCCGGTCGGTAGAATTCGTCGACCAGCCTTGAGGCGACAATGCCGATTATGCCCTCATGCCATTCGCGCTTGCCGAGCACGATAACCGATTGTTTTCCGGTCGGTTCCTGGTCAACCATTGAGCGCGCTTCAAAAAAAGTATCTTGCTCGATTTTCTGGCGCTGTTGATTGTCGTTGGCAAGATTGCCGGCAAGGATCCTCGCCTTTTCCGGATCCGAAATGGTCAACAATTCAAGGGCGTCGCGCGCATCGCGCAATCGGCCGCAGGCATTGATCCGCGGACCGATCATGAAATTGAGATGATAGGCAGTAAGGTTTTTGTGCAGATCGGCATTTTCCATTATCGACCGGATCCCGACCTTGGCGCTGCCGGCCATCTTTTTGATCCCGAACTTCGCGATCACCCGGTTCTCGTCGATCAAGGGAACGAGATCGACCACCGTACCCAGCGCGGCCAGATCAAGATGGTCGTGGATTTCGCGGTCGGCGATGCCGAAGTGTCGGCCGATTGCTTGAACGAGTTTGAACGCGATACCGGCGCCGGAAAGCTCCTTAAAAGGATATCTTTCACCGTCGATTTTTGGATTCAGGATCGCGTAAGCGCGCGGCATGGTTTGCCCCGGCACGTGATGATCGCACACTATTATGTTAATTTTATTGCTTTCCGCATAATCGATCTGTTCGTGAGCCGTGATCCCGCAGTCGACGGTAATCAACAAGCGGCAGTTTTTCTTCCACGCCTGGTCAATGCCGTTTCTTGCCAGCCCATAACCATCGAAAAAACGATTCGGGATGTAACTGAATACTTCGACGCCGATCCGTCTTAAGGCGATAACCATCAAAGCGGTCGCGCTTATCCCATCGGCATCATAGTCACCGTGGATCATCACCTTTTCCTTGTTCTGTCTTGCCCGGACAATACGCTCAACCGCTTTTCCCATGTCCCGGAACAGAAATGGGTCATGCAGGTCGCTCAATGACGGCGCGAAAAATCTTTCGACCTTCTCCGGCGTATCAAAACCTCGATGGGCAAGGATTTCGATAATGCCGGCCGGTATTATCTTGCCTCGTATCGCCAGATCCGATACGTCAACCCTTGGTTTCTTTGCCGTCCATTCCATTGTTTCTTTCAATTCTCTCCGGGCTAAACAAAAATGGGGTGGCCTGTAAGCCGGGTTCTGTGATCGATAGCCATTTATCTTGTCCTGATATCGCTACCAGGCTCTGCGCGACCTACCCGCCCCTTATCTGCGCTGGCAGAATGAAACGGGCCGTTTCATTCGGGGCTGCTTGGTTTTGCTTCGGATGGGGTTTGCCGTGCCTCTGATGTCGCCATCAGAGCGGTGGGCTCTTACCCCGCCGTTTCACCCTTTCTCCGCAATCGTTAGAATACAGAGAGGTTTATTTTCTGTGGCACTTTCCTCCCGCACCTTTGATGTGATGACAAGCTTGTGAATATTGCAATTCCATTCAGGCATATTTTTTTGTGAGATCGCTTGTATGGCGAATAAACAACTCATGGATGCTGATAATCCATGGGTTATGCGGATAACATACTATATTCGCCGAGTTCGATCTCATATCACATTAAAGGCACGGGACTTCCCGTTAGGAAGCATCCTGCCCTGTGAAGCCCGGACTTTCCTCTCATATCGAGCGGCTATCCGGCCACCCCGACATTATTATAACACGATCCCTGGCCGTGTCAACAAGTTCCAGAAGGAATCCAGGATACGATTATCCGAAATACTGGTGTCGGCTAAGGCGATATTCTGGCTTTCACGCGGGCAAAGATACTGCGGCCGGGCATCGGATAATCGAGATCATCGATTGAGTAACCGAACTGCGTGGCGTATCCGGCATTGAGCAAGTTCTTCGCGCCGATGACGAACGTGAAAACACCCATGAAATCGCGTTCGACCGAAAGGTCGACGCATTGGTACGCATCCAATGTCTTGATCCGCATTACTATGTCAGGATAGCTTCCATAATCGGGGTAGTAATTCTTGCTCTCGCCGGCCCGAACCAGGCTTGCCGCCAGTTGAACCGCATAAGGCAATTTTATCCGGACTTTGAATGACAGATTGTACAAAGGAATATGAGCGGCCCGCCGGGGCACGTTTACGATCTCGACACGATGGGTATCGGCCTGCCAATCATAGAAATCATAAACGATCTCGTCGTTCTGCTGTTCGCAATCAAAGTAGGCGCCGCCCAGCTCCAATCGAAAATGGCGCGATCTCAGCGACGTCTCGATCTCAACGCCGTTTGCCTGAAAACGGTTCAGGTTCTGCGGTCTCCAGAGCATGTTGTCGGCCGGCATCCAGGCAATCCGATCGCTTATCCGGCGCTGAAAGGCGGACAGGGCAATGAACGAATTCATGGACGGTACAGTTTCGATCCTGAATTCATACACCCCGCCGTATTCCGGCTTGAGATCCGGGTTACCGGATATTGGATAATACAGGTCATTGAAGGTTGGCGGCCGGAAAGCTCGGCCGGCAGACAGTTTGACGGTCAGCCAGTCCGTAATACGGTTGGTTAACCCGATTTGCGGGGAAAAAGAAGAACCGAAATCAGGATAATAATCGAATCGCAAACCGGCAAGGATCAACGCCCGTTCGGTGATCTGTTTGTTCATTGCGAACCAGGCGCCGGCGCTGAACGAGGAAACCCGCCAGCTGGCGTCTGAATATACCGTATTTTCCTCGGCGTCAAGCGAGTCATAACGCCCGTCAACGCCGATCACCCATTCGCTTTTCTCCAAACGATAGTCAAGCATGCTGCTTATGCCCGCGGTATTGATTAGATAATGGAAATCCTGGATAACTGTATCCCCGTCATATCCCGTGTAATGGTTCAGGAAATCGGTTTGCTTGCGGTCAACATACAACCGGTTCGCAAACTGCAAATACCGGTCGAGTTCCCATTTCACATCAAGACCACCCAGGAGATTGGCATCGAATTCGCGATCATAAGGCGAATAGGCCATGCCGTCGCCGCGCAGTGGACCGGGTATTCCGTAGTCCTTCTCTGCGTACCCCCCGTTAACCGATATCGACCCTTTCGCTAATTCGTAGGTTACGTCAGCATTGTAACACATACTTTCATAATCGGTATTCTCGCGAAAACCGTCCGACGCGCGATAAGCGCCGCTTGACCCGATCGTAAAACGTCCAAGCGGATAGCCGACCCGGACAAAAAAATCCTGATCATCGATCGCGACATCATCGCTGAAGGAAGAAACCTGCGCCTGGAGGGCAATCTCCGGCCGCGCATAGCCGCGCTTGGTGATGATATTGATCACGCCGCCCAGAGCGTTTGCTCCGTACAGATTCGACGCCGATCCCTTCACGATCTCAATACGATCGATCGTGTTGACATTAAATGCCGAGATATTCGCCATGCCGGTAGTGATGCTGTTAACCGGCCGTCCGTCAATTAACACGAGAATACCGCTGGCTTGTATGCCGCGTATCGCGACGCTTGAAAGCCCCACGCCATATTCTTTGATATCGATGCCCGCCTCTTTCCGTAGAATTTCATTGAGGTCCCGGGCATTTGCCGACTCAATATCTTCACGGTCAATCACGATGGTCGCGG
>JBBIHN010000030.1:10924-16126 GCA_037446995.1 Caldifarciminota bacterium
ACGATAATCTCTTCCACTTCATAGACCGCCCCGGTCAAGATTAAGAGACATATCATGAGCATCATACTTACCCCCTTTCGTCCGAAGGATTGCTCGCGTGTGTCAGCAGACAGGTCTCCTGGCTTATCCGACTTTGATCAGCCTTCCCGCCCATAAACTCGGGCAGTGGCTTGCTGTGATCAAAGCTTTCCCCGGAATCACAGTGGCGGCGACCGCGGCCGAATCTCACGGCACTTCCCTTTGATCTGACTGTACGCTTCATTATACGACAAATCCTGAATGTGTCAACATCCGCTCAACAATCTTGGTCTGATCTTTGGTGCCGCGCTTACATCAATGATGCGAGGTACGTGAACAACAGAATAAGAGCCAGTCCGGGCAGAAAATTCGCCGCCTTGACCGATTTGAGTTCGAGCAGTTTGACGCCGATACCAAGAATGATCAATCCGCCCACGGCGGTGAAATCGCTGAGATACGAAACATCGGTGAGAAATACCAATTGCCGAGATAACAGCACCAGGGCGCCCTGCAGAATCAAAACCGTAACACCCGAGAACAGCACGCCCAGGCCCAGGGACGATGCCAGGATCAAAGACGAGAATCCATCCATTATTGATTTGATCAAGAGTATATTCTGATCGTTCTCGACGCCGGCTTTGATACAGCCGAGTATTGTCATGGGTCCGATGCAGAACAAGACGCTGGCGAAAACGAATCCCTGCGCGAACGATCCGGTCTCTTTGGACCCGATCCATTTTCGGATTTGCTCGCCTAACGCTTCAATGCCTTCTTCGATCCTGACGATCTGTCCGATCGCGCCGCCCAAAACCAGGCCCAGAACCACCAGCAATCCGTTTTTCATTTCCAGTCCCATTTTCAGTCCCAGCGCGCAGGTGAAGAGACCCAGGCCGATCATGATTATCTGTTTAATACTCTCCGGCATTCCCTTTTTCAGCCGCAGGCCGATCGCGCCGCCGAGCAGCACCAATGCCGTGTTGGCGATGACTCCGAACATATACTATTATATTGCTAATGCATAAAGACGCAACCGGTCAATGAGGATGAAAACCTGCCGTGCGCCCCTCTTGTTAAGACACATATCGACCCTTTGATTTGTAGAGATCTTCATCCAGCCCGGATCGCCGGTGCGGCGAATGTATGTTTCTCAAGACAATATGGCTGCCGGTCTGGAAGATTAGCTGACCGGCTAGAACAGCCCCAGCTGCGGTTCGCTGGCCTTGACTTCCTTGAATATCGAGATCTTGCCGAACTCGCCGTCATAGCCGGGATTGATGATCAACTGCCCGCGCCGCACCCGGTCGATCGCGTCGGCGGTCTTTTCCTGGGCGTTGGCTTTGATATCTTCGAGCGAGGCGTTCAACAGGATCTCGAACTCGCTGCCGAAAATGCCGCACAGCCGGCGGTATTCGTTCTTGACGCCGACCGTGTCGCGGCCGCAGCCCATGACTTCGGCGAGGATCTCTTCGAGCGGGATCAAATTGCGATAAGGAACCGCGTTCCCGGGTCTGTATCCTTCCTCGCGATCGGCGAGCGCCTCAACCCGGTGGAGCACGCCGATCGTCAAACTGCGCGAGCAGACCGGACATAAGTTATTGTTGAAACGGGCTTCTCTGGGTGCCAGTCTGACTTCGCATTTACGGTGCCCGTCAAAGTGATATTTCCCTTCTTCCGGATAGAATTCGATCGTGTACAGAAATTGCTCCTGGTCCTTTTTCTTCAAAACGTCGCGCAGTTGATGATAATTGAGATCGTCCTTGAAGACGTTTGCCTCGCGGCCCAGACGGCTCGGCGAATGGGCGTCGGAATTGGAAACTATCGCGTAATTATTGAGAGCGGAAAGACGCCAGTTCATTGCCGGGTCCGAAGACAAGCCGGTTTCAACCGCGAAAAATTGATCGCTTAAGTCGCCAAAACAATCCTCGATCCGGTCAAAACCGGAACTCGACCCGAACATCGAGAACCAAGGCGTCCAGATATGAGACGGTATGAGAAAGATATCCGGGGAAATATCGATCAGCATCTTGAACATGTCGTAGGTGTCAAGTGACAGTATGGGTCGGCCGTCGGATTCCAGTTTCCCGTAGCGCGTCAGGCAATTGTTGATCTTGTCGACGGTTTCGAAATCCGGCGCGAAAATCAGATTATGGACCCGGCGCAGCTTGCCGTGGCGCGTGTAGATATTGTTCACTTCGACATTCAGGATGAATCTAATGCCTTGATATTCGTAGAACGCGTCGCGTTTGACAAGATCCTTTTTCAATTCCTTCAGCCAGACCGGATGCGTGAAATCGCCGGTCGCCACCATGCCGATACCTTTCAGCCGGGCGTATTCGGCGATCTTGGGAATGATCATTTCCTGGGAAGTCGCCCGCGAATAACGGGAATGTATGTGCAGATCCGCAATCAACATTTTCGGGCAACACCCATGATGCGTATGTCATTCTCTTGAGCCGGATTGAAGGTCAGGTGCCGATATAGATTTATCCGAAACCCGGCTGCCTGCAGGCATTCGCCTATTTCGCGCAAAGAATAGCCTCGCTCCTCATGATGTTCGCGTAATACCAAGTTTCGTCCGTTATGCCGTATGCGGAGGGTTATTCTCAAGCTGGAAACATTAGTCTCTGCATCAAAACTGTTGCGCCAGACCGAGTGTATATTATTATCATCGCGCTCGTATCGGTTACTCCCCCATTCATCGCGCAGGCAATGTATCGTATTCATATCGAAGATGAATATCCCGTCCGGCTTAAGGCAGGCATGAGCATTCTTTGCGCAGCTGAACAAGTCTTCGATATTGAGATTGTAGTTCAAACTGTCGTACAAACAAGTTAGTATCGGAAATGCGCCCTTCAGGACACGGTATCTCATGTCGGCATTTATCAGCCGCACATCATCGATGCCGAGCCGGTCGAAACGGCGCCGGCAGACATCCAACATCGCCCGCGAACGATCCAACCCCCAGATCTTATATCCTTTTTGCCGCCAGATCTCCAGACAAACGCCGGTGCCGCATGCAAGATCCAGGATTTCTCTTTGCCTGATTTCGTTGAGCTTGAGTATTGATTCGATATAGCTTACCCAGGCCGGGTAGTTGACAAAAGACATCAGCGCGTCATAGTAATCGGCGATTGCGGTAAAAGGATCATTATATCCCGCGAATTTCATAATTGGGCGATTCTTTGGTAATCGTTATGTCATGAGGGTGGCTTTCTTTCAACCCGGCCGGACTGATCCGGACGAATCTGGCTCCCTGTTGCAGTGTTTTTATGTTCTTTGCGCCGCAATAACCCATGCCGGCTTTAAGCCCGCCGTTCAGCTGGAATATTACATCCTTAACCAAGCCGCGGTACGGCACCCGGCCCTCAACACCCTCAGGCACGTATTTCTTCGCCGTTTCCTGGAAATAGCGGTCGGCCGAACCTCTGGGCATGGCGCCCAGCGAACCCATTGCCCGGTATTCCTTGTATCGTCGGCCCTCAAGCAAAACCGTCTCGCCCGGGCTCTCCTCGGTGCCGGCGAAAAGATTCCCGATCATGACGCTCGAAGCGCCGCTAGCGAGCGCTTTCACCACGTCGCCCGAGTAACGCACGCCGCCGTCGGCGATTATCGGAATCCCCCGGCGTTTGGCGGCGCGCGCGCAGTCGGTGATTGCGGTTATCTGGGGAATGCCGATACCGGCGACAACCCGCGTCGTGCATATCGATCCGGGTCCGATCCCGACCTTGAGCGCGTCCACGCCCAGTTCCAAAAGCCGAACCGTCGCCTCGGCGGTCGCAATATTGCCGACGACAAGATCCACATTTCGCAGTGTCTTCTTTATCTTCTGCACGATTTCGATAACGCCGCGGGAATGAGCATGAGCGGTATCAATAACAATCGCGTCAACTCCGGCCTCGACCAGCGCCCGCGTCCTTTCGTAAGTGCGCCGGTCGGTCCCGACCGCGGCGGCGCAGCGCAGCCGTCCCATCTTGTCGACCGTGGCATTGGGGTGCTCCATTTTCTTGATAATATCGCGTACCGTGATCAGCCCTTTTAGCTTACCCGCTTTGTTCACGATCGGCAGTTTTTCGATGCGGTGCTTTTTCAGTATTTTCTGGGCCTTTTCCAGACTCGTGCCTTCGGGAGCGGTTATCAGCTCTTCGCGGGTCATGATCTCTTTCACTTTGCGCTTCAGATTCTTTTCGAAAATAATATCGCGATGCGTTAAAATGCCCAGCAAGTGTTTATCCTCATCGACTACGACCACGCCCGATATTCCGTACTTGTCCATCAATTCGCGGGCCAGTCCGATCGGTGAATTCTCGTCTATGGTTATCGGATTCATTATCATGCCGCTTTCCGCGCGCTTGACTTTAAGGACATGCTGCTGCTGTTCCTCGATCGACATATTTTTATGGATCACGCCGATGCCGCCTTCCTGGGCGATCGCGATCGCCATCGCCGAATCAGTAACCGTGTCCATGGCGGCGCTGACCAGCGGTATGTTGATCGGTATGTGCCGGGAAAATCTCGTGCTTATGTCGCAGTCTCGCGGTATGATATTTGAATACTGGGGAACCAGCAAAATATCGTCAAAAGTGAGTCCTTCTTTGAACTTTATGGTTTCCATTAACTAGTATATAGATATTTTATCGACCGTCAAGTGAATGAGCGATTTTACTCACAACTCAGTATATTACCAATTGAGACAGTCTACCGGAACCACAAACCGCTCACTTGCCTGTTCTGGTCAAACACAACCTTTACATTCAATTTTGATTTTTCAAACTCGCAGGTCACGTAAACGACGTCAAAACCGGCCTCTTTCAATTGCCGCGCTTTCAACTGCTGTTGGAATCTGCCGGCCTTGGCCTCGACCATGTTCCAGGCTTGCTCGATCTTGGCCGGCGGCAAGCCCTTGTTCATTTTGGCGTCAAAATAGTCAGTGGTCTTCTCGAACTGCCGCGCCGCCAGGACATCGACGAATTCCTTTGCCCGGGAAACCAGCTCGCTATCCGATCCATCCCTTTCGCGGCAGGCGATGAAGATCAGGAAAGCAAGCAATGCGCCAACGATCGTTTTTCTCATGATGCCTCCTTGGCAATTATAGCTCGGCAATCTTCATTGTCAACATTGCTATTTTACAGGGTAATATACTGAGTTGTGTGTAAAATCTCTTGCCAGGATAGAAAAATGGTGTAT
>JBBIHN010000031.1:0-15689 GCA_037446995.1 Caldifarciminota bacterium
CCGGCTCGTTGAACAACGGCAATCCTGGGGTGGCGCCATAAATGTTGATTTATTGGTACTTATCACGATGAGCTCCTTTTTTCTCCTTTAAGAGCATTTCGGGCGAATATGAGCCAATGAGCCCAAATCTTATCTTCTTTAAAAAACGCAAAAGTCGTGTTCTTAGTTAAAAAGCAATACAGTGTGTGAACAGCCGTTCCCGTGCCGGATAAAATAAACGCCCGGTCGCACGTCTTTGCCCGGCAGCCAAATACCCGGGATTTCCATTTCATGGATTTTCTGACCGAGGGCGTTGAATATGTGGGCGCGGCCGGCCGGGCCGCTTACATGACATGCCCGGCTAAAAGGATTGGGCGACGCGATCAATCGTCCGATGCCCGGAGTTTGTCCGGTTTGATATTCTTGTTTGACAATGCCGTAGCGCACTTCGACTGTGTCCATGGTCGGATGATGATAGATTGAATCGCCAAAACAGTAATGGTAATTCCACTCGGTCGTATCGTTCTTCATGTAACGCTGGAAAAAAGCGGTCATGTGCCGGCGCGAGATTCTTAGCTGCTCGGCACGGCTGATGGTCGCGGTTCCGCCGTTCTCCCAGGAATATGAATAGTCCATGAAATAACCGTGATTAGCACCCTGTATTACCGCAAAGGTCCCGGGCGCGGGGGCGCTGTCCCAGTAGGCGGCGCGCACGTCATTCCACGGCGCGATATTATCGATCGACCCGGCCATGATTAGCTTGGGGCATAAGAGGTGCTGCGAATGCGTCTCCGGAGTTGTCTGCGGGCTTGCCAGGGAAACAACGGCTTTTAGCGTGTCGGTAAGCCGGAAAGTATCCGCGGCAAGCAGCGCAATGCCGCCGCCCATACTGTGGCCGGCAAGTCCCCAGTTGTACCGATCAAGCCTTTGATAGAAGATGTCGCCGGCTGTCGTGTCGCGGCTGGCGGTCCAGCGCGCGGCATCGACCATTGAATGCGCGCGTGTATAATGCTCGGGATTCGGAAAGGGGTTGGATATGGTCGGCAAGACCACGATATAGCCCCAGGAGGCAAGATGCCGGGCAAAGCTGTAATAACGGTCAATGCCCATTTGATATCCACGGCCGAACACGATTATCGGACAGGGCACGGCCGACGGATCCACCTGGCCGCCGGATGACGGATAATATAGGCGCGAGCTATTCATCGTTTGATATACGCCTGGGATATTCTCGGTCCGATAGGAAACCGATGGGAATTGTCCGGTCGTGTCATAATCCGGACTCTGCGCCAATCCTGATCCGATAAAAAACAAGATCGTAACCGCATAACATAATTTCATTTTCATATTAACTCCTACTATGCCTTTCAAGAGTATTTGAAATTTAATATTATGTCAATAGTTCATTTTTCGCGAGTTCAATAAGCAAGTGCAACGTTTTGGCAATAATGGATATAATAGGTTTGAGGAGGTCAAAGCGTCATGGGAACACGATACCAGCACTTGTCCAAGGAGGAACGGGATTTGATTGCGGTTTATAAGGCTCAAGGTTGTTCGTTGTGGGAAATTGGGGTGCGTATCGGACGGGATAAAGCAACGATTTCCCGCGAGCTGCGCCGGAATGCCCCGGCGATATACCCTTATCTGCGGGTTTTGCAGTTCGGCGGTAACCTGCCCTGGGAAAAGGAGGGCGAGGCCTATATTGCCTGTCCGGACCACAAGAATCCAGTGGTGTTCAAAGTAGAAATAATTCCATGACGCGGCGGCGCGCCCGGTTCGCGCACGCCCGCGCGTAACATTGACAGCTCGTTGTTTATCATTACAATAGAATTTGTAAAAGGAGATACGACGCTGAAATGCAAGGCGATATTCTTATGAAGAGATCATCTAAGAGGACTTATACGACTTGGCTTTAGATAAAGACAGCAAATTGATATTCCCGCACGTGCTGCTGATCGACGCGTCGGCCGGTTCGGGCAAGACCGAAACCCTGGCCCACCAGTACATTCAGTTCATTCTCTCCGATAAGATCAAGAATAACGACCTGGCTAATATCCTGGCAATAACTTTCACGAACAACGCCGCCCGCGAGATGAAGCAAAGGATAATGAAGCAACTGAAGATCCTTGCCCTGGACAAAGAAGATTCCGAGGAAAAAGAAAGGATCTACGCACTGTTCGATCTCAAGCCCGAGAACGTCCGCGCCAGGGCTCTGAGAGCGATCGAGTCAATTATCAGCCGCTACTCGGATCTACACATTCAGACGATCGACAGTTTCATGAACCGCATTCTGCGCAGTTCGGCGGAGGAAATGGGCATGCCGCCGGACAATGATGTTACCGAAGATTATGCCGATCTGACCCGGCAGGCAATGGACAGCCTTTTCGCGGGTTTCGGGACCGCTATTCCCTTCGCCGAAATAGAATCTTTTTTGGATCTCTTCAACCAATCTCAACCCGGGAAATTCTACTTTGATCCATCAGATATGATCCAGCAGCAGTTCATTGCTTTCCTGATTCAGGAAGGTAAGGTAAGGCAGGAGATCGAGTTCACGGATGCGGCCGCGGCCGCCCGGCAGAAATTCCTCGATCTGTACGAACTGTATCAGAAGATTTTCAAATTGGCGCCCGGCACCGCGCTCATGGCCCACACCCGGGAGGGGCTGGCCGATGGCAATTTTGACTTTTTCAAGACCAAATTCTTTGACGGATTCAGCAGGGAGTTCTGCGGCTTGCAGCAGAGAAGTTTCAAGGCATTGATGGAGAAGGAAGGCGGGCCGGAACTCGTGGAGCGTCTTCGTGCCGGCGGTCAGGAATTCATTGATCTTGTGTCTCTTGCCAAGTACGAGGCTTACGGTCCTCTCTACCGGCGGTTTAAGATCGCCCTGGAAGCCGTCAAGAGATGGTCGGAGACGATCCATTTCGATGATATCAACAAGAAACTGTCGGTTTACATCAAGCGGGAAATTGTGCCGGAAATCTATTACCGTTTGGGCGATGTGCTTTACCATTTCTTGCTCGACGAGTTCCAGGACACTTCCCAGGTACAGTGGGAGAACATCAAGCCGCTGCTTCATGAAGCATATGCCAAGGGTGGGTCGCTTTTCGCGGTCGGCGACATGAAACAAGCCATTTACATGTGGCGTAAAGCCGATTACCGGATCATGTGGGAATTGGTGCGTTGCATTAGGGGCGAGCTCGGTGCGGATTGCCTGCCGGCCAGCGTCCGAAATAACGCCCGAATCATACCCTTGAAATACAATTACCGGAGCGGCGGCCAAATCATGGATTACGTTGATTCGGTTTTCAAGAAACGGCTTAAGGAATTCATTCCCGATCTCTTGCCGGTTGACCGTACCGGCTTGACCGAATATGAACAGAAAGTGCCGGAGAATAAGCGGAACGAGGGTTATGTCCGAAGTATTATCATTCCCGCTTCCGAGGAAACGCCGGAGAAAGAAGTCTTGATCCGCGTACTGAAAGACGTGGTGGCGCGTTATCCGTTACGGCATATCGCGATCCTGACATCCCGGAACGAGGACGTGGAAAGAATCGTTGCCTGGCTGACCGAAGCCGGGATCCGGGCCGCGAGCCTCAGCTCGCTGGATATCAGAAAGCGCAAGATAATCATGGAACTCGTGAGTCTACTGCAGTTCCTCGATGCGCCGATCGACGATCTAAGCTTCGCTTCGTTCATAACCGGCGAAGTTTTTCTCAGGCAGGCGCGCGAAATTGATCCGGGCGTGGACCGGGAAGCCGTGTTCGACATGCTGCTGGAAAAAACACTGAAGGACAAAGACGCCCAGTTGTATACCTATTTCCGCGAACGCGAACCGTTCAGGGCGATGTGGGAAAAGTATTTCAATGACCTATTCCGCTTTGTCGGCTATTACCCGCTTTACGACCTGGTCGCCGAGGTTTATAAAAAATTCGACCTCTTCATCAATTTTCCGGATGAAACCGGATTCCTGGTCCGATTTCTGGAGTCGATCACGGCACTGGAATCCCAGGGTCTGGGCGACATAAAGGATTTCGCGGGACTGGTGAACGAAGAAGGGCAAGGATCGGTTCTCAGTATCCTGTTACCGGATTACGTGGATGCGGTTAAGGCCATGACTTTCTACAAGGCTAAGGGCCTGGGTTTTCCGGTTGTGATCAACCTCATCTACGAGAGCGATAGAAAACCAGGCAACATGTTCTATGATCACCAGGAAAACCGTTTGTTGATACGCTACCTGAGCAAGGGTATGGCCGGGTGCGACACCCATCTCAGCGAATTGTATTCGGAAGCAATCCTGGACGGCCGGATCCAGGATCTGAACGTCCTGTATGTCGCGACCACCCGCGCCAAAAATGAACTCTATAACCTCGTGGTCAGGAAGATCAAACAGGAAGACCCGGCTAAGACCGCGGAACCGAAATCGAAAAAACCGATTGCCGTCGACTTATTCGAGGCGACCGAGATCGGCAAGAAGGAAAAAAAGGCCGCTGACAAGACCGTGCGCGCGCCGCTATCAGTGGCCATCCCCAGGAGTACGATATATGAACCGGTCAAGGAAGAGGACAAGAACTGGTCAGTGGCGCGAAGTCTGGAGAGCCAGAAGGGCGATCTCTTCCACGAGATCCTTGCCGGCATCGAGTATGTAACCGATGATATCGAATTGGTCGTAACCGGGTTGACGGCAAAGGCCTTGGCTGAAGCCCGGTTAGCGCTTGATCCCGACGACATAAAAACCGCCCTCCTGATTTTTTTGAATGATCCAGCGGTCAAGCCCTGGTTCGAGAGGAAGAAAAGCCGTGAGGTCCTTCGGGAAGCCGAATTCGTGAACGACGAAGGATCATTATACCGCATGGACCGGGTGCTGATCGATACGGACCAGATCACCTTGATCGATTACAAAATCGGTCACAAGCTGGCTTTCTATTCCCGGCAGATGAAGCAGTATCAGAAAATACTGAAAGCGATCTATCCGGACAGAAAGATCGCAAGTTTCTGGGCCTATATTGATACGGCCCGGGTTGAGGAAGTTGCGTGAACCGCCATTACCTGATATCGGCCGGCGTGGATATGATCAAGTTCGTCGCCGATCTCATGCTCGAGAACAAGCCTTTATCTCGCTCCCTGGCCGTGTTCCCGGGCAAGCGACCCGGCTATTTTCTCCATAAATACCTGGCCGATCATCTCAAAACCGCATATGTCCCGCCGCGCGTACTGGCCGGAGACGGTTTCATTGAGGAATTGGCGCGGGAGATTGGTTTACCGGGCAGGACTGTTGAGGCGATTGACTGCCTTGCCGCCATTTACCGAATGAACGATAAGTCCCGGGTGATCGCGCGTGATCTGCCGGAATTAACCCTGGACGAGTTCTTGTTCTGGGGCTACAAGTTGTTCGACGATTTTGAGGAATTGTGCATCGAGGAGATTGCACCTGAGACCCTGAAGACGATTGAACCCCTGATCGAAGATCGATTGCCTTCTGGTATCCGGCGCAAGCTGAACGCTCTTTCCGATCTGTACAAGGCTTTTCACCGGGATCTTGATAAGAGGGGACTCGTTACCCGCAGCCTTCAGTATCGAAGGGTGGCGGATCAGCTGCACCTGGTGAAACTGGACAATCTGGATCAGGTCTATATCTGCGGTTTCTTCGCCATGACCGCGACGGAAAAGCGGATTTTCCGCAAATTGGCTGAGGATGAGCGTTTTCAATTCGTCTTTCAGCAGGGTCCGGGTATCGAACAAATCATCGCCGACCTGGGCGTCAAGCCGGTAAAGACCGGCGATCAACCGAAAAACCCCGTGATCCGTTTTCACAAGGCAATGGATGGCCACGCCGAGATCTTCAAGCTGAACCAGGTTATTCAGGCAGAGCGGGACCTCGGTTCCCGCGACGTGATCATGGCGCCCCTGGCCGAAGCGCTGTTTCCGCTGGTGCAGAATACTCTTGGTTTCGTAGAAAGTTATAACATATCCATGCCCTATCCTATTTACCGCACGCCCCTGATTACCATGATCAATGCCCTGGCGCGGCTCCGGGAAAACGTGCAGGGAGAAGATTGCCGGGTTGTCGATTACATGCGGTTGGTGCTTCATCCGTACGTGAAGAACATTTATCTAGACCAGTCCAGTCCTGCGGGCCGGATCATTTTCCACGCCGTCGAAGAGGAGTTCATGAACAATCAGCGGCGTTTTCTAAACCTGCCGGCGCTTGAGCAGGACCGGGAATTGCTGAATGACTGCGTGAAACGCTTACGCGGCTTCAAGGAAAATAAAATCGATCAGGGAAAAATCAGGGAACACCTGAAGAGAGTTCATGACGTTTTGATCCGGCCTTTCATCGAGATTCGGGACATTGCCGATATCGCCGAGAAAATCATCCGGGCCGTCTCCTTCATTTCCCGCGAAAGCCCGGTCAATCAGCATGCCTACACGGTTACTTTTGTCAAGGCGATGATCGACGGCCTGTATGCACTGCAGGTTTCCGATCTCGGTCCGGAAAAGCTGTCCGCGCCCGATCGCTATTTTCGGTTGATTCGCAGTTGTTTGCAAGAAGTGAGCTGTCCTTTTTCCGGCACCCCGGTCAAGGGCCTCCAGGTTCTTGGATTTCAGGAGATCCGTAACATCAAATTCGACCGGGTATTCCTGCTGGACGTCAACGAGGGGGTTGTGCCCGGCACAACCAAGGAAGACACGACCCTGCCGTTTGCGGTGCGCAAGGCCCTTAATCTGCCCACGCACGAGGACGAGGAAAGAGTCAGCCGGTACTATTTCGAGACCCTGATCGCCGGCTGCCGGCAAGCCGACGTTTTTTACGTGGAAGGCGAAGACAGGGAAAGAAGCCGTTTTGTCGAGCGCTTGATCTGGGACTTTCAGAAGAAAAGCGGAAAGATCGAAGATCCATCCGCCGATGTTTTCTTCGCCGTTCAGTTCCGGCACAAGGATCCAATGAATATCAGGAAATCAAAATTATTCCGGCAATACGTAAGGAAAGGTCTTAGGTTTTCGCCGTCGAGCATCAACGCATACCTGCGTTGTCCCCTGGCATATTACTATGGCGATATCCTCGGTCTTGGTGTCAAAACCGGGGTTGCCGAGGATCCGGATGCAATGGGCGTCGGAAGCCTGGTCCACCGGATCTTGATGGAATTCTTCATTCCCAAGATCGGAGAAGACCTGAAAATCACCCGGGCCGATTACTTGGCAATGGATAAGATCATTGAGAAGGTATTTCAGGACGAATACCCGGACGCAGACCGGGGTTCGATCTACCTGATAAAGTCTCAAACCCGGCGTCAATTGAAAAATCTGCTTGGATTTCACCAAAAGGAAGCGCGGTTCAAGAATACAAAGATCATCGAATGCGAAAACTGGAGGAAAAGCGATCAAAAACCAAACGGGCATAATAAATCAACTGCTGCCCCGTTTGAATTGAAGGACAAGATGACGGTTATGATGAGCGGTAGAATCGACCGGGTCGATGACCGCGGCGGTAATATTTATATCGTCGATTATAAAACCGGAACCTGGATCAATGTTCCCGATCATAAGAAGTTTGACCTGAACCGACGCGAGGAATGGACCGAGACCTTGATATCAATTCAATTGCCCGCGTACATCTTCCTGTACTCGGCTAATAATCCAAACGCCAAGGCATCAAACATGAATGCCGGGTTGATGCTTCTTGGCGGGAAAGAAATCAAGGAAGCAATGCTTTTTGATGAGGATTTGTCCGGGGATCAGCGAGTAGATCTCTACGAAAAGTATTGCCAGGCGATCAGGATCATGATCGAAGAAATCCTTGATCCGGACCGGGATTTTATTCCCTGTAAAGATAGCGAGGTCTGCGAATGGTGCGACTATCAAACCATCTGCGGCCGGCAGTGGGTCGTATAAGAAGTGATAAAGTGAACAGGATGAGAAATATAAATATTATTGTCAGGCTTCTGAAGTCTTGCGAACCCTCAGTGCAATACAAGACACGCGTAAATGTTTTTGGAGAATCAAGGAACAGCCGTTCGATCACTCGGTTTCAGCAGGATATCAAGAATTCCGTACGCGCGCGCAGGCTGTTGAAGAACCGGGCTTCGAACGGCTATGTAAGACCGGTCATGCATGCTTACAAAAAATGGAATGGCGCGCATTGGATATTGGCGACGCTCGCTGATATCGGCCATCCGCATGATAAGAATCTGGCGCCGGTCGTTGATCAGGCAATGAAATGCTGGCTTCAGCCGGTGTTTACTGAAAGCGTGATCCTGAAAACGCCGATCCCATGCTGGAAGGACAAGGCGGTGCCGATCATCAATGGCCGCGCGCGAAGATGCGGATCACAGCATGCCAATGCCCTATATGCCGCTTTGACTCTGGGATTCGTCGATGAAAGGACCGATAAACTTGCCGAGTTATTGATGAAATGGCAGTGGCCGGACGGCGGCTGGCCGGTCGAGGCAAAATTCTATCAGAGCCGGGATCCTAATCTGAGCGGCTATGACCTGGTCGATTGGGGCAGGATTGATCGAAAAGCCAGCAACGAATGGATCACCGTCGACGCGCTGTATGTGCTCAATGCCTCTGGGAGAATTTAGTCTTTAGAAGCAGAGCGATTAGCGCCTTGCTTTAAACCTTTAACGTTAAAATAGTTCCTAGTTCTTAGGTCTTAGTTCCTACGACGTACAGCGTTTAGCGATCATTGATCAGCGGGTACCGAGTACTGTATTTCATTTAAGTCATTGCGTCATTGGTCATTAACGTATGGTCCAGTCATATTGTTTTCGGCCGATACTCAGTACCGGCTCGTGATCATAAGGGTTGGCAAGATATTTGATCTAAAATTGGATTAGTGCTCCAGCCAGCAGGTAATTGATCCAGGTGAAACTATAAACCGCTTCGACGTCAGAACCGCCTTCGAGCACGCGGTAACCGGCTTTGATCGATATGTCTTCGGCACGGCCCTGGGGCGCGGCGAGAGCGTCGCCTTCCAGCTGCAAAGCCAGCGGCCCGGCAAAGTTCCACCAGCCGCTGAAGCGGATAATCGGCACGAAGCCAAGATCGGTTTTCTCGGAAAATCGGCTCGCATCCTCGATGCTTATCTTGGCGTCGCGAATCTTGGTGGTAATGCCGAGTCCTAATCTCAAACACCCGCTGAGCGGCCATTGATATAGATAGGACAATCGGTAAGAGTTGAATTTGTAAACCGTGTTCAATTCCGAGTTCGCCGGGAAAGTAACGCCCTCGAAAACGATGTCGCGGTTTACACTGCCATCCGCGCGCAAGGCTAAAGGTACGATCAGGAGCGAAAGCGAATTGCGCCGGTTGATATGATAGTTTAGTCGCCCCCGGATGAACCATGCCGGGTTGGTCGTCAGTTCTTCTGAGAACGAAATAAGCGTGCCGGTGCTTTTCGGTATCTGGACATCGCTGTAACCCAGTATCGTCGCGCCGGATTCAATGTCCACCTCAAAACCCGCGCCGAGGACGACCGTGGCTGCGATCATGAATATCAGCGATATCTTCATTCCTTCCCTTCCTCCGTGAGTGATTTTATCTCTACTTCCATAAGATCGACCTTGACGCCGGTGACCTGGCCAATTTTGTCGTTGAACCTCTCGGCGTCTTTGATGCTTTTATCAAAGATCTTTGTGGCGTTGTTCAAATGCCGTCCGAGAAGTCCGAGGCTCTCATAAAACATTTGGAACGATCCCTGGATCTTTGATAACTCGCCGATAATGATCTTCGCCTGCTGTTCGATCTTGAATCCTTTTAAGCCGTAAGCCAGGGCTATCAGATATGAATAAAAACTGTTCGGCGACACCGGGATAACGTGTTTTTGAATGGCGTAATGGAACAGTTCGTATTCCTGGTTTGTCAGCGAGTCGGTGATAATGATTTCATAGAACACGTTTTCCGCGGGGATATACATCATGGCGAAATCATAAGTGCCTTCATCGGGATTGATGTATTTTTCCGCGATCTCATCGATCCTTGCTTTTGCCGTGCGGATGAATTCCTTTTTCTGTGTTCTTTTATCCGCCTCCAGTTCGGCTTTAATATATCTCTGGAAGCTTTCCATGGGGAATTTAGCATCGATCGGAACGATGCCGTCGCCCAGTCTTATTATCGCGTCAACCTGAGTGCCGCACTGGAATTGATATTTTATTTCGTAGTTCTTGGCCGGCAGTATCTGCTTGAGGAGATCCTCCAGGAGGAATTCCCCGAGGTTGCCGCGCAGCTTGGGAGCCCGCAATATATCCTGAAGCGAAGAGATATCCTTGCCTATCTCCTGTATGTTTTTGGTCGTTTGTTCCAGGGTGCCTAATTTTTTCTGGATCTCTCCGACCACGCTCCCCGTGCTGATCAGCTGGGTGTTTATATTTTCCTGCGATTTTGTCAAACTGTCGTTGACCACCTTCATGATAGCGGTCAACTGATGGGAAAGGTTCTTCTGTGTTTCGTTGAATAGATTCTGCTGTTGCTGCAGTGATTGTGTCTGCGCTTCCAGCTGTTTTGTTTTCAGCTCGACAATGCTGTTTTTCAGATCAACCAGTTGCGCGCTGTCATCCTTGTCCTTCTTGCTCCAGATCAGGTATATCAACAGGCCGGTCATGGCGATTATTATCGCCAGAAGAATAATAATGAATACCGTAATTGCCTCCTTTCTCGGGCACAGTATAATACCCGTAGTGCCTTAATGTCAAGATATTTATCGCGCATAACGGTTTTTATTATTCGCCGCGAACGCGCTTGCTCACGAAGGGATCTTTGGGAAAAACGAACTCGGTATTCGGTTCCTCAAAACCCTTATCCAGGCCCTTTTTCATCACCGATACGAAAATGGCTTCCAGATGGTCCTTGATCTGGTTCCCCAGTTCTTCTTTGCTGAGCGATTTTCTGTCTTTTTTACTGATCTTTAGATCTATCAGGGCGCGCTCCTCGGACATGCGCCCGTACCAGAAAAGATCCTTATCCGCGCCGCGGATCTGGTATTTTATGCAATAATCTTTGTCCTGCCAGAATTTCAGGAAATATATCACGTATTCTTTGCCGGTCGCGGCTTTATACTTGAATTCGTTCAGCTGCATGAACATCGCTTACGGTTCCTCCTTGATCATGGTAACCTTTGTCAGTGTATCACATTTCCGGGTTAAGTCAACTGCGGGCGAGATATCGTGTCTTCGGCATTGACTTAAAGGTATTTGATCCTATAATATGAATATGGACAAATTCGTTTCCGGGCTCGGGATCGCGGGTCTTATTCTGTTCTTGGTTGGCCTGGCAGTGCTCATTTCATCCCTGGTCCGTGTCTTCAAAAAGAATTCGTCAGTAAAAAGTATTATTACTTCTATGTTGACCTTCCTTATTTTGTGCGGTTTCGGACTTGCCTTTATATCAGTCGCTTTATTCCTGTACACTTTTTCCCGGTTTTCCCGTGAAGAAAGGATCGGCTACGTTTACGCGGAAGCGCGCGGCGATACGATTCTCGTGAACTTCGTCAATGAAAAGAAGGACGAAAATCACGTTTTCCGCCTGATCGGCGATCAGTGGATGATCGAAGGCCATATCCTGCGGTGGAACAAGAGTCTTCGCTGGCTCGGCGCTGAATCGTATCTGTGCATCACCAGGTTCAGCGGCCGCGATGTCGAGCCAAGAGACCGTTCAAGCGTTTATCAGATCGCGCCCGAGAGCGGCCCTTGGCGTTTTCTGTTGAGGAACTGCGAGAAAATTCCTTTTGTCGATGCCGCCTACGGGATCGCCGCGTTCCAGTATCCGGATAAGGACATGTTCCACGTGCATGTTAATGACACCGGATTCATAATTAAGAAAGGCAAGTGGGAATTCTGATCCATTTTGTCCGGGATTGGTTGCATAAATAGGCGCTCGTTATTCTGGTGTTAAGACAGCAAAGGAGGCAAGATGATCAGATTTACCGGCGGTTCGGCACTGATCATTGCTTTTTTGCTCGGTATGGGAGGCAATGCGAAAGTGCCATTACTGAATGAAGAAGATGTGCGGCCCGTGGTCGAGGCCAACAATCGGTTTTGCATCAGTCTCTATCAGAATTTATGCGCGCATGATGCCGACAATCTGTTCTTTTCGCCGTTCAGCATTTCCATGGCAATGGCCGTGGTGTTTGAAGGCGCTCGGGACTTGACCGCGGGCGAAATGGTCGACGTGCTCCACTTTCCCGAGGACGCAAGGATCAGGCAGGGGTCTTTTCTGGCATTATATCAGCAGATCAACAAGAAGGACGCAAAATACGAGTTGAACACGGCGAACGCCTTATGGGTGCAAAAAAATTATTCCCTTCTTCCGGGATATCTCCAGATCGTAAGAGATTATTACTCGGGCTACGCGACAAATGTCGATTTTATCGGCGCTACTGAACAGGCGCGCGAGAAGATCAATAATTGGGTGGAAGAAAAGACCAAGAACAAAATAAAGAACCTTTTTCCGCCCGGATCCCTTAATCCGGATTCAAGGCTGGTCATCACCAACGCGATATATTTCAAGGGAAATTGGGTAAAGCAATTCGATAAGGAATTGACCATGGAGGAACCTTTCTGGATCGACCGCGACAATCACGTAATGGCGCCGATGATGCGGCAAGTCGGCCCTGAAAGCCGCTTCAATTACGCCAAGACTGACGGCCTGGAACTGCTCGAAATGCCCTATGAAGGCGATGGCCTGTCAATGCTTATCCTACTGCCGGAAATGGGCGCGTTGAAGTCGGTGGAGAATTCCTTGACTCCAAAGAAGCTCGATGAATTTAAGGATCAGCTCGTAATGCAGCGGGTGGACGTCTACATACCGAAGTTCACCGTTAAGACAAAATACGAACTCAACCAGCATCTGATAGAAATGGGCATGCCCAATGCCTTTTGCGCGCATGCTGATTTTTCGGGAATAAGCGGCTCGAAAGAGCTGTTCATCCAGACCGTGGTTCATCAGGCTTTTGTTGATGTCAATGAGGAAGGGACTGAGGCGGCCGCGGCGACCGGCATCGTGGTCGGCATTACATCGGTCGGACCAGCGATTCCGGTATTTCGCGCCGACCGCCCGTTCATATTTATTATACAGGACAGGCAAAGCGGCAACATTCTGTTCATCGGCCGGGTTATGAAACCCGAAGCATAATTTCAAATCCCGTCCTGTCCGGATAAAGACACTAAACCATCCAGTGGCGGGTAGGCACCATGCACTAGACACTATAAGAATTTATAAATCATAAGTTTTTAAAGAATTTGCGCTGAAATTGCGGGGGATTTTTAGGGTTTCTCTTGTTTTTCTAGTCTGTTTGGTTTTTCTGGCTTCACCGATTAGTGATTACAGTCTTTTAAGGGTACCCTCCCCGGAGAATGTCAGTCATACGCCCGCCGGGTTTTTCCATCGGCCAGCGTGGGTTTGATAAGCTCCTGCCATTCCGGCGTTTTCCAGGTTCCCAGCGCGGCATGCGTGATGTAGTATTTTTGCGGTATCGGTTTTGTTATCTCTTGAATGACGGATGAACCCAATAACCAGGTGATTGTATTCAACGGCAAATTACTGCTATGTCTGCGTGCAGCGCCTTATATCCGGCACACTCAAGTATAATGATCAACAACGCTGATCACGCTCTTTGATGGCCCTTGTGGTATGTCACCGGATCTTCACGATTTGGATCATTCGGTTCATCCCCTCTGTCTTTATGAAGTACACGCCCGGCCCGAGGTTTATGCCGATACGATTGCCCGGATACGATCCGACCCTGCTGCCGGTAGCATCATAAACATCGAAGCAATCCCGTTCACGCCCGGGAACAACGGTGTACGCAATAAATGGATTGGGATAATTCATCAATCGGGGGTCGCCCGATGGAAGCTTGGCCGGGACTTGTTCATGCGCGCCTATTTCGCCCTCAACTATCGTTAGGTACTGATTTGCGGCGATGACCGAATCCAACCTTGAGAAAAACCCTGAAGGCCATAGTACATGCAGGCTGTCGACCGCGCTGTACGTATCCAGACCGAATTCCACTTCATAACTATGGAAATCGTGTCTGCCCTCTCCGGCAACGACGAATCTCGTTAGACACTGTGCACTGATCCAGACCTTAACCACTGCACCGATACCGTGATAATTGGATGTCGTTTCGATAAGGCGAACGACAAGATAATTGCCCGGACAGGAATCGTTCCGGAACAGCACGTACTTATCAATATGTCCGGCCGCGAACAGGTCGATCGCTCCGTCACGGTTGAAATCCGCCCAGCCGGTTCCAAAATAATCGCCCATCCACTGACCGGAAAGACCCATGGCCGCACCGACGTCCGTGAACGTTCCGTTCTGATTGTTCCGGTACAGCTGATTGCTGTATACGTAGAAATCGTGATTTGAGACGAAAATATCGAGAAAGTCATCGTTGTTATAATCAAGGAAATTCACGGTTCTTGTATCCGTATACCCGACCACTCCGGCTGCGGAGGTAACGTCCAGGAAGGTGCCGTTCCCCTGATTCCGGAAGAGTTTGCACCCGGGAGCCGACGTGTTGCCAAGATGCAGATCCAGATACCCGTCATTATTATAGTCGCCGGATGCGACCCCGGAGGTACCGCCGTTCCACTCCACGTTGGCGGCGGCAGTGACATCCTCGAACGATCCGTTGCCGAGATTTCTATACAGCCGGCTCGGGTTGGCGCCGTAGGTTCCGGCATAGATATCCACCCATCCGTCAAGATCATAGTCAAAGCATGTCGCGGTCTGAAAATCATTGCTCCCTGACACCAGGGAATAAGAGAATGTTCCGAACCCTGAGTTATGATATATTCCGCACGACGAACTCGTGAACGACAGCACGTCAATTGATCCGTCATTGTTAAAATCCGCGAGCGCATAACCTGATCCGCCGATGCCCGAACTCCCGGTGATATCAGTGAAGTGGCAGTTCCCGTCGTTCCGGTATATTCTCTGTCCTGAGCCCCATGTGCGCACAATGAGATCCGGCCGATCATTGCCGGTAACATCGCCCCACAAGATACGGTAGGCGGTAAGGCCGCTCAAATCCGCTAAAGAGGTAATATCGACAAAAACCGAATCGTCGTTCTGATAAAGCCAGAAACATCCATCGTTCTGGTTGGAAAAAGCCCGATCGCAATCACCGTCACCGTCGATATCGCACCAGCCCACGGCATGTCCCAGTCCGGTCTGCCCGGATATCCCCATTTGGGCAGACACTTCGTGAAAGCTATGAGTAGCTGAAATAAACGATAGGGTAAAGATCATCACCAAGCCGCACGCCATCAACTTCATATTCATTCTCCTTCTCTCATTATTATGACTTCGCGCTCAATGTCAGTGCACAAAATCTGGTTATTGTCCGGAATCCTGTTGCCACAGGCACGGGTTTGCAGCAGGAATGTTTCTATCAATTAGCGTGGAAAGTGGCGGGCTGACCCCGAATTCCCGTTCATACGAAGTCAACCGGCAGATCGCAAAAGTTCCCTTTTTCAGACAGTCTGGGAATGGGAACGGGAATGGGAACTTATTGTGTACGCTAAATTTACCTTTGGATTCTAATACAGGATTCAAAATGTTTGGCCACGGCCTGCACGCAGTGCTTTTTCCATGTTTTTTGGTCTTTCTGTCATTTTTACTAATCAGAACATAAAATAATTCTCCTTTTTTCTTGACAACCGCGAAAATATATGTATAATATTGAATATGAAAATGCGAGATGCACG
>JBBIHN010000032.1:0-14425 GCA_037446995.1 Caldifarciminota bacterium
GATGAGCCTTGCTTCGCCCAAAATTTATCTTCTCATTGAATTTACAAAAGTCGTGCGTATACTTATGCCTTGATAGGGATTGCTTTTTCTATATAATCCGTCGATGTTAATTCTACTGCGTATTTCGATCGCGATTATATTGATGGTCGTACTGATTCGCCGTAAGGTCGATCTCGCCCTGGCCTTGCTGATCGACGCGCTCGCGGTCGGCATTCTGTTTCGGATCCCGGCCTTCGGTATCCTGATGGTTTTTCCCGGAACATTGATCCAGTTGAACACGCTGGAATTTCTGTTTATTATCTACATGGTGCTGGTTCTGGCTCTACTAATGCGGGTTTCAGGCAATCTCGAACGAATCATACATAGTCTGGAGAGGATTTTTGCCGACTATCGTATCGGCGCCGCTCTCTTGCCGGCTTTGATCGGCCTTTTGCCGATGCCTGCCGGCGCGATGATTTCCGCACCGATCGTTCGGGAGATGGGTAGTAAGGTGAAACTGACGGCGGAAAGAATGACTTTCCTTAATTACTGGTTCAGGCATTTGTGGGAGTATTTCTGGCCTTTGTATCCCGCGATCCTGTTGACCGCCGGGATCTTTGATGTTTCTTTACGGTCGATCATGATAACCCAGTTTCCTCTTACCGTGGCGGCAATAGCAATCGGCATGGTTTTTTTGCTGAAATTGCCGCGCATGCGGACCAGTCAGCCCCCTTTTGAAATGAAGGTTCTCGTCAAGATGATTTTCTATCTCTGGCCGGTTATGGCGATAATCATACTAGTGCTGATTTTTGGATTTCGGATGTCGTGGTCCCTGGGTGTCAGCGTGGTTCTGTCGATCCTGTTTTCAAAACGCTCCATGAAGGCAGTATCAGGGCTGTTGATCAAGGCATTCTCGATCTCATCGCTCGGCATTATCTACGCGGTTTTTGTGTTCAAGAATATGCTTGATCTATCCGGCGCCCTGACCGCGATTCCTCAAATCGTCGAGGGTTTACCGGCGGTAAAGATTCTTGTGATTTTCTTTGCTCCGCTTATCGTCGGTCTTCTAACCGGCGTCAACTCAGCTTTTGCCGGTATCGCGTTTCCGATAATCGCCCCTCTGATAGCGGCAAGCAGTACGCCGTCTAAACTGATCATGTTAGCGTATGCAAGCGGTTTTGCCGGCGTTTTGCTGTCGCCCGTGCATTTGTGCTTATGTTTGACCAGGGATTATTTCGGCGCCGATTTTCCAAGACTCTACCGGCTGCTCTTTCCTTCGGTCATGATCATCATCGTCGTTTCAATCGTTTTACTGTTGATCTACCGTCATTGAGCGTCTATCGCGCTCGTTAGTCGAAAAATCGGAATTCTTGATCCGTAAGTGTCCGGCCGGGAAATCTGAAGCCCAGCTAGGGTGGGGTTGGGTATTGATCCATACGGGCAGGATTCTCGCCAGGCAAGAGGGCATCAGATTAACATCTTTGAGGCGTCCGATATCTTGCCAGAAGAACTCCAATTTTGACTCAACCGACCTGACTGTTGCTGCCGGCTTGTTCAGTTGAGCCGCGAACACGAGGTTTACTTCGGCGTGGCGTCGGCGTCTTTTGCGCCAACAATGTTCGATTACGCCCAGAAAGCGTCTTACGCTAATCCTGAGACCGGTTTCTTCTTTGATCTCGCGGCGCAGGGCGCTGACCGCCGACTCACCGAATTCAACATGCCCGCCGGGCAGAAAGGAATAGTCACTTTTCTTTTTTCGAACCAGCAGAATTTGTCGGTCATATATGATCACTGCCCGAGCGATCAGTTCGGTCTTTCCCATTGCCAGTGCCGCCTAGTTCTTGACCGCAAAACTGATCTGATCACATAGTATCGCCGGGTAATAACCAAAGAGGGTAGCCGACTGACGGTTTTCAATACTTAATAGGTTGGTCAAGGTTGTGTAGATATTGCCGGCGATCATCGCGTCTTTAACCCGCCCGATGATCTCGCCGTTTTCCACATATAAAGCCGGCGACAAGCCGATCGAATAGTCGCCGTTGGGAATATTCCCACTATGCGCCCCCAATGCTCCACCAATGATAATTCCCTGATCCATGCCGGCGATCATCTCCGACAATGACCTGGTTCCTGGGAGGACTTCAAGATGCTGCAATTGCGGTTGCGGTCTGGCGGCGAATGTTTCGCCGGCAAGAATGCCGCCGCGAAATCCGGTGCCGGTCGGTTCGGCTTTTAGTTTCGCCGCATGATCAAGGTCATTGTAAAAACTTCTGACAGTTCCGTTTTCGATCAGCGACAAACGGCCGCAAGGCATTCCCTCATCATCAAAAGCACGGGCGCCGGGCCGATCATCGTCGAGGGGATCATTGACCAGGGAGAACTGGTTGTTGAACACCGCGGCGCCCAGTTTATCTATCAGCGGTGATTGCCGCTGATAGACATTCGCCGCGTTAAGGGCACTCTGCAGGCGCCAGCCCAGTACGTAGAAGACTTCGGGCAAGAACAGAACCTTGATCGAGCCGCTCTTTGGGAACACCTGTTTTTCCGAGTAGTTATAGAAAGATATCAGATCGGCGATCATGTCGTCCGGTACCGGGGCAAAACCACGGGCGAGATGAAGCCGTCGCAGGCCGGAATGGGATTCAGGATACAGCAGGCTGACATCCATAAAGAAGAACGACGACTGAAGCGATTGATCCATGCCCCGACTGTTGATCAGCCGGACCGTGCCGTAGGAGTAACCGGTATTGATGTTGAGTTGTCCGGTTGTTCTTTGAGCAAACAGATCCTTTACGCGTTCGCATTCCTCGGCGATTGTTGTGTTGGATAGGTGCTGGCATCCGGGATCCCAGGTGTTCAATTCCTTGATCGTGGCGGCTGAAGGAAAGGTGAACGGTGCGCCGATGCCGCCTTTCAAGGACTGCCGGGCATTATCGATAAGATCTTTGACGGTATCATAGTTGCGCGTATAAGCGAAACCAAGTCTACCGTCTTTGATAATGCGAAGGCTTATGCCGGCTTCAAACTTGCTTTCAATATCCTTGAGCTGGCCGTCTTCATAGACCAGAATGTTGGTTGTCTCAGTTGAGAAAAAAACCTCGGCTTGATCGCAGATCTTTGCTGCTTCCCGGAGGATTTTATCCATCAGACTCCTCCGATCACAACGTTTTTGATCAGAACGTGCGGTGCTCCGTGGCAGGAGCGGATGTTTATTTGTCCCTTGCCGCAACCACCAACCCGGCTGAGCTTTAGATCATTGCCGATCATGATGATATTCTGCAGCGTATTGTAAAGATTGCCGGCGATGTTTATGTCGCGGACCATATCTTTGATAACTCCATCGCGAACGATATATCCGTACTGGGCGCCAAAGGTGAAATTCTCGCCGCTTGTCTGCCCGCCTTTAGCGTCAAGAATGTACAGTCCGTTGCGTAATTCGTTCAATAATTCATCTTTCGATTTTTCGCCGGGCTGGATGAATATCGTGCCCATTCTTATTATGGGCGCGAAGCGATAGTCCTCGGCCACGCAATGACCGCTGAGCGGTTCATTGAAATCGATCGCGGTACGGCGGGAATGGAGTCGTCCAACCAGGACGCCGTTCTTCAACAGCTGGGTCGGCCGGGCCGCGATGCCTTCATCGTCATATTTATAAAAACCGAGTTGTCCAGGGATGGTGGGATCGTCGATGATATCCAGCGCATCGTTGCCAATGTGGGCACCGATTTGCATCTTGGCGCGTATCGATGGATTGTGTTGGATAAGATCGGCTTCGGAGAAATGCCCGAATGCCTCATGGGTGAAGACGCCGGCAAGGCTCTGATTAACGACGATATCATAGGTCCCGGCGACAACCGGTTTTGCGTCGAGCAGTTGGAGAGCGAGCGCGGTTCTTGTCGCAAACTCGTCTTCCTGATTGCGCAGCGAAGAAAAGCCATTACTACCGCCGATCGCGACGCGGATATTCTGCATGAGACGGCCGTTGCTGCTGGTGATAAGGCCGCCAATGCGGTTAGTGGTCAGTTTCTCTTCGATCTCCAGCCCGTCGCTGCTGACAAAGAACTTGTGACGGACTACCTCAAGGTACTCAAGATACGTGGTCAGGATATTCTTCTCTCCCATCGGGATGTTATTGTATTTTCTGGTCAGTTCGAGTTTTTCATCGATCGAAATACTGGCCGGATCTTCGGATAGTTCGGGAATGAACCGGTCCACCGTCGGCTTCACCGGAGCAAGCGCAAGGGCGGAGTTCGAATACCGGCCTGACAGGGATGCGTTTTCATCTACGGTTGCGACTGCTTTTTCCAGTTGATGCAAGTTCGTGAAGGCGATTGTTGAAAATCCCCCGTGCTTTGACGCCCGAAGGACATAGCCGTCGGTTGTGTTGGCGCTGAGTTGATTTATATCATTGCCGTGGAAGACAATCCTGGTTTCGTGCTTGATCTCATAGCGGAGATCCGAGTAGTCAAAATCGATTCGGCCTATGGTCTTTTTTAAGTCCGTTAACATAGATCTTGGATTATTCAAGTTTAGTATAGAGCATTTTCGGATGGTGTCAATGATCCCGATGCAAAGCGGCGCTAGGTGATCAGAAGTCTTTTTTCCTTGATTAAATCGAGCGCGATCTCTACGACCACCGGGTCATAGAGAATGCCGGCGTTTTGTTCAATCTCGCTGAGCGTTTCTTGGGTAGAAAGGGCCGCCCGATACGGCCGATGCGATGACATGGCTTCGATCACGTCGGCTACGGCGAGGATCCTTGCTTCGATCATGATCTCATCGCCCTTTAATCCCTTCGGATATCCGGTGCCGTTCAAACGCTCGTGGTGTTGAAGCACGATGTCGGCAACCGGCCAGGGAAAATCAATCTTGGTCAGAATGTCTCGGCCAACCATAGGGTGGATCTTGATCAGGGCGAATTCCGATTCGGTCAGGGTGCTGGGGCGGCTCAGAATCTCAGCCGGTACGTATATCTTGCCGATATCGTGAATCATTGCCGCGGTATGCAATCCCTTAACCTGGGTTTCACTTAAATCCATGGCGACGCAGATGCAAAGAACTAATTCCGCTACCCGATGCTGATGACCGGCGGTGTAAGGGTCGCGGGTTTCCAGCATGCTTGCCATCGCGTGAATCGTGTTGAGCATCAGACCTTGATACTTCTCCAGATTGTCCTTGAGCCGTTCCTGCATATGCTGTCGGTCCGATATATCGACGATCATACCGGATATGATGTCGTTTTCCAGAATTGCGCTGACGAGCATAGTTTTTTCTTGGCCGCGTTTTGTCCTGAGCGCGATCTCGTGATGGTCGATTCGGCCGTTCTCTTTAAGCACGGTGAGGAATCGACTGCGTGCCGAGGCCTCGCAGTACATGGCTTCGACGGGAACGCGCGTGAGATCATCGGGATCATTGTAATCGAGCATGCGGGCAAAGGCGTTATTTGCGTATATGAACTGCCCGCTGAGGTTGGTCTTATACACCCCGATCAGCGCGTTGTCGATCAGGGTGCGGTATTTCCGTTCTGATTCCTGCAGTTCATTCTGCATCTGACGGTGCCCCGTAATATCCAGGAACGACGCCTGTACTGCCGGTTCGCCATTGTACATTATACGGCTTGAGTAGATCCGTATCCAGCGCGTCTGACCGTCTTTTCGGTTGATTCTGAATTCATAGGAACTTGGTACCACCTCGCCGGCAAGCCGGGACTGGTAACGGCCGAAGAACAATGCGCGGTCATCCTGGTAGATCAACTCTTTGGTCTGCTCAAGCGAAAAATTCATCAGTTCATGGATTGTATAACCGGTTATCTCGGCGATGACCTCGTTGACATACACCATACGCGGCGGTATGCCCTGGGCGATTACCAGGCCCAATGGCGATTTATCGATCAGCGCCCGGTATTTTCCCTCGCTTTCCCGAAGATGATCAAGGGTTTGGCGCTGAACGGTGATGTCGAAAAAGGTGATTACTATCGAAGGCTTACCGTTATAGGTCATGGTCTGACCGAATATCTGTATCCATTTGACTGCTCCGTCTTTAGCCTTTATGCAAAGTTCGTTGCGCTGAGGGGTTGCGCCTTTCAATACTTCTTCAAATCGTCGCAGAATCGCCGGTTCATCCCCGGCGGCCAGCAATCCCAGCACCTGATCTTCATTCATCTCGATCAGTTCTTCAATCGTATAGCCGAATATTTCGGCGGCAACCGGGTTAGCATAGACAATGCAGGGGGGAATTCCCTGAACAACAAACATCCCTTCAGCTAAATTCTCGATCAACTGGCGATATTTTTCTTCTATTCGCCTGGGCGAATCTTCAGCCGGCGGCTCGAATTCGCCGGCGGTTCCGGCAGCAATTTTCTGAGCCCGGTTCCGGATACTCGTGTCAATCCCAACGCCAAAAATAACATCGATCTCCTTTTGGTTGTTCAGAATAGCGCTGCAATGTATCTCGGCCGCGCGCTGGCTTCGGTCTTTGTTCAATAATATCGTTTCGAAGACGACCGTTGACTTATGGTTTTGGAGTTCTTTCCAGTGTTTCAATACATGTAATTGTTCGCCCGGAAAGACGAAATATTTTATGAAATCTTTTCCGATGACTTCGGTGGACTTATAACCGAGCGCGCGGGCCATGGTCTCGTTCATCAATAAAGTGATACACTCCGGACTGGCGGTGAAGAAATAAGTGGGCGACGAGTTGATCATCTTCATGGCGAAATCAAGCTCTTGTTTCAGTGATTCCCGGTCGGCGTTCAGTTGTTCAAAAGCGTTCTCCAGGCTGGCCTTCTGCGCCTGTAATTGCTGAATTTCGTCGCTCGGCTTATCCTGGTTATCCTGTGTTTTTTCCCCGAGAAAATCCAATATTTTCCCCTTGTATTTCCCTTCGTTTGATTATACTGGAGTCCCCCGCAGATGTCAAGCGGCAAATTAGAGGGCCAACTAACGACGTTTCTTCTTTGCTTTTATTCGTTTACGGGCTTTCTTTTCGGCTTTGGCTGCCTTTTTCTTCCTGCCGGTTTTCGGTGCCTGCGCTTTCGGTGCTTCGACCGTCGCCGGCTTGGGTTTTTTCTCTCTGGCCTTCTTGACCTTTTTCCCTTTTTTCTTTTCTTTTTTGCCGGTTTCAACTATATGCCGTCTTTCGATCAACTTGCGCCTTTGCTCGATGATTGCTTCGCCGGCGGTCTCGGTTAACTCAAGTATCGACATTTCGGCACCATCGCCCAGCCTTGGTCCGAGGCGGAAAATACGCGTATAACCTCCGTTGCGACCGACAAAACGGGGGGCGATCTCGGAACAGATGATCTTGACCAGTTTATGGTCCGGCAAAAATCGGTAAAGATGCCGGCGCGCGGCCAGATCATTGCGTTTCGCGATCTCGATCAGGCGCTCGGCAAGTCGGCGGGTTTCCTTTGCTTTGGGCAGGGTCGTTGTTATTCTTTCGAAGATGAACAACGCGCGGCAAAGATTTTTGAACAAAGCCTCGCGATGCTGTTTTTTTCGACCCAGTTTCTTAGTTCGACGGCCATGTCTCATACGTCTTCCTTCAAATACTTATCAACGTTCATCTCAAGTTGAAGTCCGATCCGACTGAGATTCTTCTCGAGTTCTTTCAATGATTTACGACCGAAATTCTCATAAGTAAGCAACTCCTTGCCGTTTCTGCGCACAAGATCGCCGATCGTTTTGATGTTTTCATTTTTCAGGCAATTTGATGCCCGTACCGAGATCTCAAGCTCATCGATGCTGCGTTTCAGAACTTCGCGGATCCGGCGCGCTTCGGCATCGAGCTGCTCTTTGGACGTGAATTGGGGTTCGACACCCATTTCGGTAATAAATGACAGATGATGCCTCAATAGGCTCGCGGCCTCAACCAGGGATTCAACCGGGCTTATTGATCCGTCGGTTTTGATGTCAAGAATTAAATAGTCATAATCAGTCTTCGTTCCGACGCGCGTGTTCTTGATGTCGAAGTTGACTGACAATACCGGAGAAAAGATCGCGTCAATATAGATCGTGCCTAGAGGAGCGTCGGTTTGTTTCAGCATTTCGGCCGGAACGTAGCCGCGGCCACTCTCCACGGTCATCTCGATCGTGAAGTTCGCCTTGGCATCGGTCACGGTTAGGATCTTCTGCTCCGGAGTTATGATCTGAACTTCGGGGTTTAGTTCGATGTTTCCGGCCAAATATTCCTTTTTTCCTTTTAGTTTCAGTAATAGTGTGCGCGGATCATCGGCATTAAGTTTGGTTCTTATCTTCTTAAGATTCAAGACGATTTCCACGACGTCTTCATAGACGCCGGGTATTGTTGTGAATTCCTGCAATACGTCACCGATTTTTACTCTGGTAATGGCCGATCCCTGGATCGAAGAGAGCAATACTCTTCTCAACGCATTAGCGATCGTTATGCCAAAACCGCGCTCCAGGGGTGAAAGGATAAAACGACCAAATCGATCGTTAGTCACTTCTTGGTCGATCTCTATCTTATTGGGTACGACAAAAGGCTTCAAGTTCATATTTGCACTCCTATTTGGAGTAGAACTCAACGATCAGGCTTTCCTGAATCGGTAATGCGATATCTTCGCGTTTTGGTATTCGTATGATCTGCCCGAGCATTTTTTCGCGATCAAGTTTTAACCAGGTGACAATCTTTTCTGGATCCCGTTCTTCGAGTGCTTTCTTGATCATTGTGTTTTTGCGCTGTTTCTCGACGATCTGTATCACCTGGTTGCTCCGCAGCTGACAGGAAGGAATATCGGTCGCTTTGCCGTCGACCAATACGTGGCCGTGCCTGATTAATTGTCTGGCTTGTGTTCGCGAAGATGCAAACCCCAGTTGATAAAGCACACTATCCAAACGGGTCTCGAGCGCGATCAACAGGTTCTCGCCAGGATTCCCCGGTTTCTTCGCAGCATCATGGAAAATCTTGCGAAACTGCTGTTCAAGTATGCCGTAGATCGCTTTCACTTTTTGCTTCTCGCGTAGTTGAATCGCATAGGACGTGAGTTTTCTGCGGCCGACCTTGCCATGGGTTCCGGGAGGATAACCGCGGCGAGTGAAGGAGCATTTATCGGCGAAACAACGGCTGCCGCGCAAGAAAAGCTTTTCTCCTTCGCGGCGGCATATTCGGCATTTCGCACCAATATAGCGAGCCATCTTATATCCTCCTTCTTCTTGGCGGGCGACAGCCGTTATGGGGAAGAGGCGTTTCGTCCCTGATCGAGGTGATCGTCAAGCCAACGGTTTGCAGAGTACGGATTGCTGCTTCTCTCCCTGGCCCCGGACCCTTGATCCTGATTTCGACTTTTCTGACACCCATTGTCTGGGCGGATCTCGCTACCTGATCAGCGCATTGCTGGGCAGCGTAGGCAGTACCTTTCTTGGTTCCTTTAAAACCTATTTTGCCGGCTGACGACCAGCACAGCACGTTGCCTCGGTGATCGCAGATCGAGACAATCGTATTGTTGAACGAAGCGAAAATATTCGCAACACCGACCGGTTCGATTCTTGCTGTCTTTTTGCGTCTTACCGGTCTGGCTTTGCCTTTCTCGCCTTTTGGCGGTTGTTTTTTCTTCATGATTTCTTGACTCCTGCGCTCGGCTTGCCGGCTACGGTCTTACGTTTTCCTTTTCTGGTACGAGCATTGGTGCGCGTGCGTTGACCGCGGGTGGGCAATCCAGTGCGGTGCCTGATTCCGCGATAAGAGTTGATATCGATTAGTCTTTTTATGTCGGCAGCAATTTCCGCCCGCAGGGCGCCTTCAACCTTGTAGTCGGTTTCCAGCAATTTTCTTATGCCCGTTATCTCATCATCAGTAAGATCCTTGATCTTCTTTGTCCGATCAATGCCGATCGCCGTGACTATTTTCTGCGCGCTATGCAGACCGATGCCGTAGATCGCGGTTAGCCCATATTCAACCCGCTTGTTGGGCGGTAAATCAACACCTGAAATTCGTGCCATAAACCTCCTTAAAAGATGGTCAATCGGTATCGGGTCAGGAGGCTGGGAATATTACATCTTTTATCCAGCATCCTTATCCGTAAACGAGTGTCCATTTGTTAGTTAGCCTTGGCGTTGTTTATGACGTGGATTCTTGCAAATCACCATAACAACACCTTTACGCTTGATAACTCGGCATGAAATGCATCGCTTTTTGACTGAAGACTTAACCTTCAAATATCCTCCTTAATGTCCGGGCTCATATAAACAGAATTATACATAAAAGAATCGAAAAATCAAGACGTCCAAGATCAATATTCCGTCAAGGTGACTGCTCTCGTCACTTGTAACGCCAGACTATTCTGCCCCGCGACAGGTCATACGGCGAAAGCTCAAGCAGCACCCGGTCACCGGGCAGGATCTTGATATAACTCATGCGCATCTTGCCTGAGACATGCGCCAATACCTTATGACCGTTGTCAAGCTCGATCCTGAACATCGCATTGGGCAGGGTTTCAAGAATCGTGCCTTCAGTCTGGATCAGATCTTTTCTTGCCATGTTAATTCTCTGCAACTCTAGTTAAATTGACATTACCTTTTTCCAGAACCGCGATCGTATCTTCGAAATGACAGGAGAGCGAGCCGTCCCGGGTTGTAATCGTCCAGTTGTTAGCCGCCGTCCTGACCTCAAATCCGCCCATATTGACCATTGGTTCAATCGCCAAGACCATGCCTTTTTTGATCTGGGGGTCGGGGCCAGGGCATATGAAATTGGGTATCATGGGTTCTTCGTGAAGATGTCTGCCGACACCATGGCCGGTTAGTTCACGGACAACGCTGAAACCGTTGGCCTCAACGGTTTCCTGGATAACCCGGGAAATATCTGATATCTTGTTGCCGGCATTGGCGGCTGCGATACCAGCGCCGAGTGCCTTGCGGGTAACGCTCAGAAGTTTTTTCGTTTCTTCATCTATCCGGCCGGCGGCAAAGGTCCGGGCTGCATCGGCAATATGTCCTTGATAATCGACGCCAACGTCGATCTTCACAAGATCACTTTCCTTTATGACCCGGGTGCTTGGTATTCCATGCACGATCTCGTCGTTGATCGAAATACAGCTGTGTTTTGGAAAACCGCGGTAGTTGTAAAAGGCTGCCTTCGCGTTCCGTTGCTGGATCATCGATTCGATTATTTTATCCAACTCGTCGGTGGCCTTACCGGCAAGTCTGATACTGCCGATATGGCGAAAGATCTCATAGATGATATTTCCGGCAACCGCAATCTTCTTGATCGCTTCATCGTTTTTCAGTATTATGGGCATTTATTATCTTGACGATGCTATTGAAAACATCATCCTCAGATCCGGTCGCGTGAACCCTCTGATAGGCGTTTAATGATTGATAATATTTGGCCAGCGCCGCGGTCTCGTCGTGATACACCTGCAGTCGTTTTCTTATCACTGTTTCGCGGTCGTCATTTCTCTTAGCCAAAATCTTTCCGCATTTCTCGCAGATTCCGTGATCGCGCGGCGGGTTGCTTACCAGATTATACAATCGACCGCACTCCGGACAATAGCGACGGTTGATCAGACGGTTAATTATTTCTGTTTCTTCGAGATACATTTCCAGCGCCAGGTTAAGGTGCAGGTTGCGCCGCGACAAACTGGTGTTAAGGCTCACCGCCTGGTTAAGATTTCTGGGAAAACCGTCGAATAGAATATTATCCTCTTGGTGTTCGGTCAGAAAACCGTCTACGATCTCAAAGATCAGCATGTCGGGCACGAGTACTCCGCTGGACATATAGGTTTCCACTTTTTTACCGAGCTCGCTCTGGATCGCGGTTTCTTCGCGTAATATTTCACCGGTGGAAAATTTTGCGCAATCGAAGTGTCTGGTCAGAAGTTCAGCCTGTGTACCTTTGCCGACGCCAGGCGGTCCGAAAAGCAGCAATATCATCGACGTCCCCGGATTTTGCCTCGCTTCATGAATCCCTCATAATGGTACATCATCAACTGGGATTCGATTTGCTGCAAAGTATCCAGGGCAACTCCAACAATGATGAGCAGGGTAGTG
Source organism: Caldifarciminota bacterium (assembly GCA_037446995.1). Taxonomy (GTDB): domain Bacteria; phylum Hydrothermota; class Tepidihabitantia; order SM23-42; family SM23-42; genus RBG-13-43-14. Next base: position 11,985 of record JBBIHN010000032.1, read on the forward strand.
CCGCCAAAATAGAATGGCACGTTCAGGAAGTTGATCAAATACCACGGTACCAGAGCAATAAAGCCCAGAAAAAGCGCGCCGGGTAAGGTTATTCTGGAAAGTATGTCGTCGATGTAGTTTGCCGTCACTGTGCCCGGCCGGATGCCCGGAACAAAACCGCCATAGCGTTTCATGTTGTCGGCGATCTCGACCGGGTTGAAAACGATCGATGTATAAAAATATGTAAAGAATATTATCAACCCAAAAAACAGTATGTCATATCCCCAGAATCCCGGGCGGAAAATCTCGGTTATGCCTTTGAGCGCGGGAACAAAAGCCGCGATCGTTCCCGGGAAAACAACCAACGATTGAGCAAAAATTATCGGGATCACGCCTGCCGTATTGACCCGTAGCGGTAAGAAGGTAGACTGGCCGCCGTACATTTTGCGGCCGACAATCCGTTTTGGATACTGCACCGGTATCCTCCGGGTTGCCTGCGTCATGATAATCACCGAAGCAACGATCAGGATCATTATGATTATCACCAGGATGAGATTCACCAGGGACAAACCTTCGGTGAGGACGAGCTGAACCGTGCGCATAAAAAAAGATGGATATTCTTCAAGGCAGCCGATGAAGATAAGAAAAGAAATGCCATTGCCAATGCCTTTTTCGGTTATCTGTTCGCCGATCCACATCGCGAATATCGCCCCGCAGGTTAAAGTCAGCATTGCGGTCAGGCGGAACGCCCAACCCGGATTATAGACGATGGCCATGGTACCCGCGCTGCTCGTGAACTGTTGACTTTCAAGATATATCGCAATACTTACCGCCTGGAAAGCGGCCAGACCGACCGTAAGATAACGCGTGTATTGAGTTATTTTCCTTCGGCCGGCTTGATCGCGCTGCATTTTTTCGACCTGGGGAAATACCGAGCCGAGCAGTTGAAAGATGATCGACGCCGATATGTAGGGCATAACACCAAGGAACAAAATTGCCGCCCTGGAGAGCGCGCCGCCCACAAATATATCGTACATGCCAAAAATCGAACCCTGCTGCTTGAGCTGCTGCATTAACATGCCAAGCGCCTGGGCGTTAATGCCCGGCAAGGGAAGATGCGCGCCCAGCCTGTACACCGCGACGGCGAAAAGCGTGAAGAAAAGTTTTTTCTTGAGATCCGGGACCTTGAATATATTCTGAACGGTCGAGATCATCTAATGCTTTCGATCTTGCCTTTGGCGCCGATGATCTTGTCGGATGCGCTTTTCGAGAATTTATGAGCCCTGACCACCAGCGGGACTTTCAATTCGCCCTGGCCGAGTATTTTGACTTTTCTGTCGCCTTTGATAATGCCCTTTGCTTTCAAAATGTCCGGCGTAACCTCGGAATTGGGTTCAAAAAGAGCGAGATTTTTTACATTCACGATTTCGTAATGCTCGCGATGTATGTTCGTGAATCCCCTTTTTGGCACGCGCCGGGTGAGCGGCATTTGTCCGCCTTCATACCCCATTTTAACCCGATAGCCGGATCGCGATTTTTGTCCCTTGTTACCCCTGGTTGCCGTTTTCCCGTGGCCCGAACCCGGACCACGGCCGATCCGTTTACGCTTCTTGGTTGCTCCCGGCGTCGGTTTGAGATCACTTATTTTCATCTTTGATCTCCTCGACCTCGACCATGTAGGCGATCTGACCGATCATCCCTCTGACGGCATCGTTATCCGGATAGATACGGTTTCTCCCGACCCGGTTCAGACCAAGGGCTTTGAGAGTAATCTTATGTTTCTTTATCTTGTTTATCGGGCTCTTCTTGAGGGTCACTCTTAATTTCTTCATGCTTTTTCCTTGCAAAATATTGTACCGGCTTATTACGCATTTCGGCTTCGAGCAGGATAGGGCGTATCGATTTCAAGGCGTTTACCGTCGCACAGGCAAGATTGGTCGGGTTGTTTGACCCAAGCGATTTTGTGAGAATATTCTTGATGCCGACCGCCTCGCATACCGCCCGTACCGGATTACAGGCAATAATGCCGGTGCCGGTCAAGGCTGGTTTCATGATTATGTTACACGCCGAAAATTTCCCGGTTACGGGATGCAGGATCGTTCCTTCGGTAACGTCGACTTTTGTCATTTTCTTCCTGGCGATTACCGTGGCTTTCTTGATCGCGGCCGCGACTTCGGCTGATTTGGCATGACCTACGCCGATACACCCGGCACCGTCCCCGACCACCACGCAGGCGTACAATTTCAAACGCTTGCCGCCTTTGACGACCTTGATTACTCGTTTGAGCTCGACAACTTTTTCAACAAAAATATCAGTTGTTTCTAACACCAAACCTCCTCTAAAACTTCAGTCCCGCTTCACGGGCGCCATCGGCAACCGCTTTTATGCGGCCGTGGTATTTATATCCGGCGCGATCAAAGGTTACGGCTTTGATCCCTTTTTCCAGAGCCGCATTGCCGATT
>JBBIHN010000032.1:14435-15139 GCA_037446995.1 Caldifarciminota bacterium
AAGCGCGATCTCGGTTCTTTTTTTCCCTTTGATCTTATCTTTGATCACCGATGAAGTGCCGATCATAACTCTCTGAGCCTGATCATCTATAATCTGCGCATAGATGTGACGATTGCTTCTGAACACACATAGCCGGGGCCGCTCCTTGGTTCCAAAGACCTTTTTTCTAATTCTTTGATGTCGGAGTTTACGGCCGGTTAATTTCATGTGAATTCCTTTGACTAAGCCTGCACAACCGCGCGCTTTCCGACTTTCTTGCGCAGATGTTCATTCTCGTAGCGTATGCCCTTGTGTCGGTATGGATCAGGGGTTTTTACCCGTTTGATCTTTGCCGCGGTATCGCCCAGCAGTTGCTTATCGATGCCCTTGAGAATAATATATGTAAGATCACCTTTATCGGCGCTTTTGACAACCTTGAGTTCGCATTTTACGTCCTTTGGTAACTCGACGGTAACTGGTTTTGAATAGCCGACAAAAAGCTGAACTCCGGTGCCGGCAATCTGGGCACGGTATCCAGTGCCCTGTATGATCAGGGTCTTTTCATAACCCGAGGTTACGCCCTTGATCATATTGACGATCACTGATCGGGTGGTTCCCTGTTCGGCCGCGCCGGCTTTGCTGTTTTCAACGCTCTTCACCAGCAGTTGATCGGCATGGATTTCGACCTCGACCTTGGTGCTGATTTTGGTTTCGATCATACCCAA
>JBBIHN010000033.1:0-14834 GCA_037446995.1 Caldifarciminota bacterium
TCAATATACAAGAAATTATCAAGGGGATCGATCCATAACCGCCGAAGGCGATGCCGGCCGAAGCTCTGGTGATCCTCTTCAGAGTCACCACTGAGATTAGAATCGAAATCAACGACCTGACCTTGGCGGACGGCGATTTGCCGAAAAATCCACGGGGGTTTATCGGGCGGGTCGCAAGACCGTATCCGAGTGCGATTTCCTGTTCTGGTGATCCTTTTCTCACCAGAAAAATAACCGGCATTCGTCGTTTTATCAGTTCAAGGGCAACAACCAGGGCCGGGAAATAGTGGCCCCCGGTGCCGATCCCCGATATCACCAGATGCCGAACGCCATTGGCGTCGTTATTAACGATCGGCTTATGCATAACCACCCTTTCTTGAGATCTGGAATATCAAACCAATCGCAAAAAGGTTTGCCGCCATTGACCAGCCCCCGAATGATATGAAAGGCAACGGAACCCCAGTCGGCGGCAGCAGGCCGATACTTACGCCGACATGGATAAGAAAAATTATGAAAATCGACGCATTCAGACCAAGAACAAGAAGCCTGGAGTAATTATCCCTTGACGCGGCGGCAATGGAAAGGCCGCGCAGGAATATCGCGCCGTACAGGATGAAGAGAATAAGCGTGCCGATAAATCCGAACTCCTCGGCGATATGGGCGAAAATGAAGTCACTATGAATGCGTGGTAAGAACATGAACTTTTGCAGGCCGGCTCCGGGGCCCTTGCCAAGTATCCCACCGGAGCCGATTGCGATCAGCGATTGTCTTACTTGATAAGTCGGGTTCGATATGAAACTCGTAACCCGGTACCGGGCATGCGGGAACAAAAGAATGAGCAGCAACACAATTGCCGCGCCGGCGACGATCGTCGGAAAAAGGAATCTGAACCTGGCGCTCCCCAGAATCAACATCGACGTCAGCACGGCAAGCGAGATAACCGCCATGGAAATCGACGGCTGCACCGCAACCAATGCGATCAGAACGAGACAGATCACGACTGTGGTGAGCGTTCCCTTTGCTGAATTCGCGGTCTGCGGATGGGCGTCGAAAAAATTTGCCAGGAAGAAAACTATCCAGATGCGAACAAATTCCGACACCTGTAAACCAAAAGTTGAGATGATCGCCACTGAACGGCGCGCCCCGAACTGAATTCGGCCGGCAAATAGCGTAACACAAAGGGCGATTGCCAGCAAGACGAATACCGGCAGTATCAACTTCCGAACGCGGTCGTACGGAAGCAGATAACCAAGTATGAAAAATACCAAGGCAATCCCCAAACGCTTGGCATGGGCGAATAGGTAGAAGGTAGAAGTTTCGCCGCGTTTCATTGCCCAATAATAAGACGATGAATAGACGAAAACCAAACCAAGGATTATCAGGACCAGCAGACAAAGTCCAAGCACACGATCAATCTTCATACACTGCCTTCCGAAACGCTTCGCCCCGCGCCTCAAAACTCGCGTAGTAATCAAAGGACGCGTAGCCAGGGTTGAGGATCACGATATCGCCCGGCTGGGCGGCCTGCCGCGCGAATAAGACCGCCTCGCTCATATCGCCGGCAATCCGATATTTGGTATAAGCATGTCTTCTGAAAATCGCTTCAATCGCGGTGGCATTCTCGCCCAAGACAACGCAGTATTTCGCTTCGCGGACAAGCAGTTCAAGGTATCTGTGGTTCGCGCTGCCTTTCTCTTTGCCGCCAACGATGACGATCTTCGGATCGACAAAGGACTTAAAAGATTCGATCGCCGCCGATTCGTTCGTGCACATCGAATTATTGACGAATCGAACGCCGTCTTTGGTCACTACGTCTTCAAGGCGATGGGGAAGCGCCGTGAAACCGACAATCGCCTTTTCTATCTTCAGGTTATCGATCTTCAGTATTTTTGCAACCGCGATCGCCGCCATTGCGTTCATCTCATTGTGCCGGCCCGGTAATGTCAACATATCCTTGCAGAACAGCCTCTGGTCCCGATAATGGAAGTCGTCGTTTAACCACGATCCGTCATGGGCATCATGCCCGAACAGTATTGTCCTGGCGGGCAGATCCGCACTCAGTTTTTTCAACTCCGGGTCAGCGGCGTTCAATACGGCATAATCATCGCTGTTCTGATTGCTGAAAATGCGCAATTTGGCGCGGCGGTATTCATCGAAATCACGGTGCCAGTTGAGATGATCGCGGGTGATATTGGTAATTAACGCGACATGCGGTTTGAAGTTGATTATCCGCATCAGTTGAAATGACGAAACTTCAAGCACATAATAATTATACGGCGGCAGAAAGAGCGCCTCAGAAAAGGACTTACCCGGAGCGATGTTGCCGCCCATGAAATGACTGATGTTGTCTTCTGTCAGAATCCTGCTGATCAGCGCTACGGTCGTTGATTTTCCGTTGGTCCCGGTCACGGCAATTACCGGCGGACGGCCCAACTGCTCAAAAGTGAATTCGATCTCGTCGACGATCGCATTGCCCAGGGCGAGAATTTCGTTCAATATCGGCTTATCAACCTGGAACCCGGGCGAAGTGATAACCAGATCGTACTTACGCGCCGCGTAGGTCTTTATGTCGGCGCTCTTCAAAAACTGAACTGCCGCCGTGCCCAGCTGATCAATCCTCTCTTCGTACAAGTACAGATCGGCGCCTCGCTCAACCAGATATCTGGCCGCCGGCAGAGTCGCCCGGCCCAGACCCAGTATCAAAATTTTGCTATTTCTAACGCTTGCCGCCTTCATCTTATTTTCAGAGTTGACAATGCGACCATCAGCAGGATGATGCCGATGATCCAGAATCGAACGACTACTTTGGGTTCCATCATTCCTTTTAATTCGAAATGATGATGGATCGGTGCCATGTGGAATAATCTTCCGCCACCGGTTCGACGGAAGTACATGACCTGCAGTATCACGGATAACGCCTCAATAACAAAAACACCTCCGACAATTACCAACAAAACTTCCTGCTTTATCAATATCGCGGCCGTACCGATAAGCGCGCCAAGGCTGAGCGCACCCGTATCACCCATGAAGACCTGCGCCGGATAGGTGTTGAACCATAGAAAACCGAGACTTGCTCCCAGGATCGACGCGCAGAAGACGGTCACCTCGCCGCCGTTCTTGATAAAAATGATATCGAGATAATCGCTTATTGTCGCATGCCCGGCGGCGTACGCAAAACCGCTGTAAGCAAGGGCGGCGATTGCGATCAACCCGATTGCCAACCCGTCAAGCCCGTCGGTCAAATTGACGCTGTTGGACGAACCAACCACGACCAGGGTCACGAAAAGCGGGTATAGCACGCCGAGATTTAAGACATAGTTTTTGATGAAAATCAGATTGGTTTTGGCGGCATTATCGTGAGGGCCAAGCAAGTACAACAATAGTCCGAGCGCCAAACCGTAAAGCAATTGCCAGACCAACTTCGCCCGGATCGATAAACCACGGGGTTTACCCTGGTAAATTTTGACGTAATCATCGTAGGCACCCAGGGCGCCGAACCACAGCGTCGCGCTCAGGAGTATCAAAATGTTCGGGTTGGTCAGGTCGCAGAAGAGCAACGCTGCGACGAGAATTGCCCCGAGGATCATGAGCCCGCCCATCGATGGTGTCCCCGCTTTCTTGCGGTGGCTGACCGGCACTTCTTCACGGATGCGTTGCCCGATTGAATGTTGTCGCATAAGATTGATGAACCAACGACCAAAAATCATGATGATCACAACCGCCGCAACCACCGCGTAGGCGCTTCGAAAAGTGATATAGCCGAAAAGCCTGAACGGGCCGAAATAATCGCGCAATGGATAAAACAGTAGATACAGCATCAGATTCTCCTTAATATTTCATCGATAATCTTTTCGAATTCGAGGGCGCGCGACGCTTTGATCAGCACTACCTCGTCGCCCGCCAGGTGACCGACAAGAAAGTTCACCAATGCGCGACGATCTTTGAAATGCCTGCCTCGATAATGGGCGGCAAGAGCGCCGGTGGTCAACAAAGTATCGCAGTGGCTTCGCGCGTATTCGCCGATCTCACGGTGATAATCGATCTGGCTTTCCCCCAGTTCACGCATATCGCCGATTACCGCCACGCGGTGCCGGTTAAAATGGGATATCAAATCGAATGCGGCGCGCATTGACACGGGATTCGCGTTATAGCAGTCGTTGATAATCAGTAGTTCCTTATGATAGAGAGGTTCAAGCCGCCCTGGCTCAGGTTGGGTATGATCCAGGGCGGCTTGTCGGCAGTGGTAGTCAACGGCGAGGTGCCGGGCGACCTGCAGTGCGACCAGGCAATTAACGGCATTGCTGAATCCCAGCAGACGGGTTGCGTATTTTTCGCCGGCAAAGTTAAAAGAGGTTCCGGTTTCGTCAATGCGTAAATCCTTGATCTCGTTCATCGTGATATATGTCGTATTGGGAAAAGCCACTTCACCGACTCCCTCGCCAAGAAACGCCCGCCCGTTTCCGGGCAATGAATTCACCAATGCAAGGTCCTCATTACGGATGGCTTCAAGCGAACCGAAACCTTCAAGATGTCCGCAACTAATATTGGTAATGACTCCCAGATCGGGTTTAACAATATCGCTCAACCGCCCGATCTCGCCGGGATGATTCGTGCCGATCTCAACGACAAAATACTCATGATGCGGTTCCAGACCCAACACGGTCAGCGGTGCTCCGATCAAAGAATTCAGATTCCCCTTTGTGCAGCAAACCGAGTATTTTTTCCGCAGCATATTACCGATCAAATTTTTGACCGTCGTCTTGCCATTGGTGCCGGCGATTGCGATTGTCCGGGGGTCAAAACGACGGCGATAGAATTTTGCGAACTCACCGAGGCCGTACAGCGTATCTTTGACTTCGATCTCGGTTGCGGTGCCGCAGGCCCGCGTTACGACGCTTGCAACTGCGCCGGCGCCAGCCGCTGCCGCCACATATGCATGTCCATCGGTCCGGGTCCCGCGTAATGCGAAGAATATGTCGCCCGGTTTTGTACACGATGAGTTGTATGAAACGCCTCTCGCCAATTCCCGATCATTGCCCCGGATGCGCCCGTTCATAATGCGCGCGATGTCCCTGATCATGAACTCTTGAAGCATTGTCTTATCACCTCCGCGTCGTCAAAATGGATCGTCTGATTACCGATAATCTGACAGTCTTCATGTCCTTTACCCGCAACCAGCAGTATGTCACCGGCATTCATCTCGGTCAGTGCCTGACGAATAGCCTGTTCGCGGTTTACGATCACTGAATAATTATCTGAGCCAATACCCGGTACAATCTCATCAATAATCGTATCCGGGGATTCGGTCCTGGGGTTATCAGAAGTAACGAAGACTTTGTCCGCATGACGACCGGCAACCGCTCCCATCAGGGGCCGCTTGCTCCGGTCCCGATCGCCGCCGCAGCCAAATACCAGAAGTAATCGGCCTGTTTTGCGGCGGTTAAGAGTCGTAAGCGCCTTTTCCAGAGCAGTCGGCGTGTGGGCGTAATCAACAAAGACGTTTTTGATAACCCGCTCCATGCGACCGCGTATCGCTTTCAGTCCCTGGATGCCGCGCTTTATCTTCGAAGGATCAATGCCCAGGACAAGCGCGGCGGCAAAAGCTGCGCCGATGTTATACGCGTTGTAATCGCCGATCAAATCCGAGTGCACCCGGTAATCTACCCGCCGATGGCTGATTTGAAGGTCGATACCGTTGAAATCGTCGTTCACTATCGCGATCTGAATGTCGGCTCGATTGCTGAATCCGTAGCTGATTCTCTGGCTGATGTTCAGATTTCGGATTTCAGGCGATACCGGATCGTCATAATTATAGACCGCCCATCCTTGAGGACGCAGTAAGGAAAAAATTCTTAGTTTTGCCTGTTTGTACGCGTCCATGGTCTTATGAAAATCAAGATGGTCCTGACTGAGATTCGTAAAAACCGCAACGTCGAATTCAAGTTCACTAACCCGCCCCAGACTCAGGGCATGCGAAGACACTTCCATCACCAGAGAACGGCATCCCTCATCATGGAACGCTTTCAACAGCTTGAAAATATCCAGGCTTTCCGGAGTCGTGCGTTCGGCTTTCACTTTCTTGCTGCCGACATAGTATATCGTACCGATCAGGGCGGCATTGAATCCGGCGCAGTTCAGTATCGAATGCATCAAAAACGCACTGGTCGTTTTACCGTTGGTTCCGGTAATCCCGATCTTGAGCATGTCGTTGAAATCGCCGTAGAACTTCCTCGCCAGTATTCCCAAGACCTGACGGCTGTTTGCTACGACTATCTGGGGAATCGCGGTATCGACCTTTCGCTGCACGATTGCCGCCCGAGCTCCTTTTTCTTTCGCCTTGCCCACGAAATCGTGGCCATCATATTGCGCACCGGACAAAGCGACAAACAGCGCACCGTCGGTAACCTTGCGCGAGTCAAACTCGATCGAAGAGATATCCACATCTTTGAAGTTGAACATCTGTACGCTGATCGTTTTCATCAATTCACTTAACCGCATATTGATGACCGTTCATCTGGAAAACGCATTGTCCAACGCGACGAAAAATCGGCGCCGCGTTAGTGCTTGCCCAGCTGCCTTTCTTCGGTTCATCAAGCAGGATAGCAATCAGAAAATCCGGATCATCCGCCGGGAAGAAACCGATGAAAGTCGTGATTATTGTTTTGTTAGAATAGGTTCCGTCAATCACTTTCTGAGCAGTACCGGTTTTGCCGGCGACCCGGACTCCCTTGATCGCCGCTTCTGCACCGCTGCCCTCTTCAACGACCGCGCATAATAAATCGGTAACTCGTTGAGCCATATTGGCGTCAATTACCCGCCGGATGCGCAAGGCACGGTTCCGGTAGGATATCTTGTCGTTATCACGTATTTCCTTCACGATGATCGGTTTATTGAGCACACCCCGGTTGGCTATTGACTGATAGGCAAAAGCGAGCTGCAGCATGTTGACGGTCAACCCCTGACCAAAAACCACCGTCGCAAAATCGATATCGTTTATCTTCGCCGGCAGGGGCAGGCGTCCTTTTACTTCTCCGGGCAGTTCAATACCGGTCAACTGACCAAAACCGAAATCGCGCGCGATGACAAAAAAATCGTTACGATCAAAACCGCTTGCGATTTTCGCCATCGCGACGTTGCTCGAATGTGCGATCGCCTTCTTCAGGGTCACGACGCCGTAATCGCGATAATCATTGATAGTGTGGCCGCGGACCTTCAGTTTCCCGCCCTCGGTATCGATCAGCTCATTTTCCCGGTGGCCGTTCAGCAAAGCGAAGGTCAACGGTACAATCTTAAAAGTCGATCCGGGTTCGAACTCGTCACATATAATTCTATTGCGTTCGCCGCCGTTCTCGTCGATATTGACCAGCGCGAGGATCTCGCCGGTCGCCGGATCGACTATCAATCCCGATGCCGCTTTGGCGTTTTCCTCAATAACCGCTTCTTTGAGAATCGTATGCAGCACCGCCTGGAGCTGGAAATCGATCGTCAAATAGACATCCTTACCCGGCACCGGATTTTTCTCCGGATAGTTGTAATAGGGGAACGTTTCACCGGTCGGGTCTTTTTGATATGTCATGAATCCCGATCTCCCGCTTAGGATCTTGTCAAGCTGTATTTCCATACCCTCGATGCCGCGATTGTCATAGCCGCATTTTCCGATCAAACTGGAAAATACTTCCGGCATATTGTACTGGCGGTCGATGTCATGGGCATAGCCGATACTCGGGTCATTGATCGCCAGATATACATCTCTTTCACGGGCCGAGATTCTCTTATCGACCCAGAAAAACCTGTTCTGTTCGATCAGTTTCCTGAACTCCCGCTCTGGCCGCCCCGAAATCAGAGACAGTTTTTCCGCCAGGCGCTCCGGCGCGTCGGAATAGCGGGGCGTACAGAATATCGAAAAGCACGGATGCGAAGTTGCCAGGGGCAGGCCGTTTCGGTCGTAGATATTGCCGCGGGCGCCGATCAGCACCATCTTTTTTTCATGCTGGCTCCGTGCCTTATCTATATAATAGCTGTTCTTTATGCATTGTATATAGAATACATAGATAAAAAAAATAATACCGACGGAAAATAGAAAAAGATTCAAAAGTTTCGCGTTTTTCATCTGATAATACCCAGGATGTCGCCCTGCTCGGGAAAGATGAAACCGCGTTCTTTGGCCGCGGCTTCAATATAGGCGAGATTGGAGATCTCGGTAACCTGAAATTCGTAATTCCTCTTCAGGTTACGCAATTCGATCGCTCTTTCCTTGAGTTCCTTTCTCTTCACCTCGAGCTTCAATAATTCGCTCTCGACGTACACCAACGTAAAAAGATAGAAAACCGACAGAAACACAATCAGAATTATGCGCATTTTTCGATCGCCCTTAAACGGGCACTCCGGCTACGCGGATTATATTCGATTTCGCTCACACTGGGCCGCAGGACTTTCTTGTTGAGTTTACGTCCTACCCCTTCTTGATGCCACTGATTAAACTGTTTCTTCACGAGCCGGTCCTCACCCGAATGATAAGCGATCACGCATTGACGCCCGCCCGGCGCCAATCGGGCGAACGCCAAAGGCAATCCCGATTCGATATTATCGAGTTCTCTATTCACCCAGATTCGCAGCGCCTGGAAAACTCTTCTGAGATTCTTGATCTGGTAGGGTTTCGGCGTGTTTCTGACCACCAGATCCCTTAATTCAGCGGTTGTTCTTAGTTTTTTTCTTTGCTCGAAAATCATCGACCCGACACGCCGGTAGTTGCGCACGTCTCCGTAGTCTTTGAGTACCCGCATGATCTCGTTCTTATCGGCTTGCGCCAGGCATTCGCTCAAAGAACGATTGTCCGGCGACATATTCATCGTTAGGGGACAATCCCGGTCAAAACTAAAACCCCGATCATCCGAAGCGAGCTGATGACCGGAAACCCCAAAATCAAAAAATACGCCATTGATCTCTCTAATCCCCAGGCGGTCAAGGATTAAATCTAAGTGAAGATAATTATCATGGAAAAGCATGATACGCTGACCATAGCCGAGTAAGCGTTCCCGGACGAAATCGATCGCCTCGGGGTCCCAATCAATGCCTATGAACTGCGCGCGCCGGGTCATCTGGAGAAATCTCTCGAGATGCCCCCCGCCGCCGGCGGTACAGTCGCAGTAGCATCCGCGATCCCGAGCAAGATTCATGATCTCGGCAACCTCAGTCAAAAGCACTGGCTGATGAAAATCCATGCTGCCTACGCATGATTATATAAAACTCTTCAATGCCGCCCTTTTTGAAGGAAAGATCTCAAAGGGATAGAAGCCGTAGAGGCGCAGTATATCATATAGATACGGCGAAACATTAACGAGTTTTATGTCTCCGCCCAGATCCTTGAATTTCTTCTGATAGTCAATCAGCCAGCCAATGACACGGTAGTTCATGTGACTTACCCGCGATAGATCAAGTATGATGTTGTGCTCGGACCGATAGAACATTTCCTTGAATTTCTGCTCAATGACGGTAAATTCCTCCTCGTTGATCTCGCCACTGGGCAAGAAGAATGATACCTTTTTGTTATTGACCGCCTCGACGGCCTGGATCTTCATTTTTCCTCCTTCTGAGATTCTCGATGCTCTCGGCATCCTCAAGATAATTCTTCTCGATCTGTCGGGATATTAGATCATAATTCCCCGGGGTCCACAAAGTAAAATAATCGATCTCTCCAACTATGACTGCATCCTTGTTGATACCTGAATGTTCAAGCAGGAACTGCGGTATCAATATCCTGCCTTGAGCATCAAGATGATCTTCCTTGATGCCGAACGTGAAATGACGGCGATAGCGCCGTGCCTGCGCCCGGTCCATGGACAGAGTAAGCAGCTCGCTGTTTTCGAGCGCCTCCCAGGTTTTCAAAGCGTAAACGGCGATCTCACGATCATAGCCAGGGGTCAAAACCAATTTCCCTTCGGATTCGTGATTAAGCACATTGCGAAACTGGCTCGGAATTGCCAGCCGGTTCCGCTCGTCAAGCGAATGCTCGAAAAACCCTCTAAATCTAATATTCCCCATTTTGCCCCATTCTGTCCCATTATACACATTATTCGGATTTTGTCAAGGGGCAAGTTGAGAGAATTATCAAAGAAGATAGGATTCTGGGTTGTTGTGGTTTTAAGGTGGGCGGTAGTCGCAGACTATGACAACCTTCGCAAAAATCGTTCGAAGGTTTGTCTCGCCCGCGTCAACCGTGCTAAGTCGCGAACCGCCGGATAACGCTACTTAATCCTCTTCACCCGGGCGGCAAAAAGACCGTCGGTGTAATACTCACCGGGCAATATCTTCAGGTACGTATCACCGATCGGGGTGAATTCTTTCGCCGGATCTAACTCAAAATTCCGGTTCTTCGCCAAGAATTGCTCAATGATCTCCTCGTTCTCTTGGGGCAAGATGCTGCATGTCGAATAAATTATCGCCCCGCCTTTTCTTACGCTGTTTGCCGCGTTGTTCAACAGGTCCAGCTGAAGGCGGGCAAGGCGAGCTATGACTTTTGCGTTAACCCGTTCCTTGACTTCCGGGCGCTTCGCCACCACGCCCGAATTGCTGCACGGAGCGTCGATGAGGATCTTATCAACATCATCAACCGAATAACGACGACCATCGGCGATAACTGGACGAATTATGTTCAACGCCAGACGGGACGCGTTTTCCTGTACCATGCTGAGCCTTTGCGAACTGACTTCGCTCGCAATTATCATGCCCTTATTCCGCATCAGTTCCGCCATGTAGGTCGCCTTACTGCCCGGCGCCGAGCATAGATCAATGATTCTATCGCCTTCTTGCGGCGCAACCAGATGGCATACCATGCCCTGCCCCTCGTCATGAATCGATACCGACCCGTCTCTCATTACGCTGCTGTTGATAATACTGCCCAACCGGCTGACCGCCTTGAACTCGGGGAACCAGTTCGCCTGTACGAACTCGAGTCCCGACCTTCGGAGTTTTTCCTCGGCTTCTTCAACCGAGTTCTTCAGTAGATTTATCCTTAGATACGGCGTTGGCCGAATTTTGAACGATTCAATTATCTTTTCACCGTTGACCGGATAGGCTTCAACGATCTGGCGCAAAACCCAGGCCCGCGGTATTCTCAATGCCTGGACGCGCGTGTTGCGGATAATGCCCCGCAGGACGGCATTTATCAAACCGCGTTCTTTCAGAGTCCGGCCAAAATTGACCGCTTCATTGACGATCGCATAGATCGGAATTTTCTCCAGAAACAGATACTGATAAACCGCCACCCGCAAGACATTTTTCAGCACATTGTCGACCGAAGTAAAATCGTTATTATAGGTTTCCCTGATGATCTGATCGATTTCCTCACTATGCCTCAGCGTACCGAAGGCAAGTTCATTGGCAAGAGCACGCTCCTCATCCGGAAGATCGTCTTTCTCAAAAATCGCCCCCAGTGCATCTTTCAGGTTCATCCCCTCATCTACTTCACACAGCGCATTGAGCGCGGCCTCTCTTGCGTTCATATAAGCGTTTCTCCTTGTCGTAAACGAATCCCGTTGACAAAATCCTGGCCCGACATTATCCGACGATTCGATGGTTTCAACAACTCAAGTATCAAAATCCCCTGGCCGGTGCCGACCGCAATACATCTGTTGACAACGACCACTTCTCCTGACCGGGCATTCCCGTTGTCAACGCTTGTCTTCAGCACCTTCAACTCGTGATTCCTGAAACGTGTGCGGGCGCCCGGCCTCGGCGCCAATGCGCGCACCAGATTGTGGATAACCAGTGCCGGTTGCCGCCAGTCGATATCCATCTCTTCTTTCCTGATCTTGGGTGCCGGACTCCTATCGCCTTCTTCCTGCTTTCTGCGTACGTAGGTCTCATTGAATACCGAGTCAAGCACTGCATTGATTACTGATCCGGCTTTCTCGGCAAGGCGCGCCGAAAGAGACCCATAATTATCATCCGGGTCGATCGGCATCTCTTCCTGAAAAATAATCTCACCGTGATCGATTTTTTCATCCATGAAAAAAATCGTTATCCCGGTCTTCTTATCGCCGTTCATCAGACATCGCTGTATCGGCGCCGCACCTCGATATCTCGGCAGAAGTGAAGGGTGGATGTTAATACCCCCCCAGCGCGCGATCGAAAGAAAATCCTTCTTCAAGATATGACCATAGGTGGCAAGCACGAACAGATCCGGCTTCAGTTTCCTGACCTGATCCATGAAATCGACATCAGCCGGGTCGGCCGGCGTCAAGACCACGGTATTTCGGGATTTTGCCCACTTTCCGATTTCCGGCATTTCGACTTTCAATCCACGACCCTTTGGTTTCGGCTTACCGATGACGATCGCGACGATATCATGGATCTCGCTGATGCGCCGCACCAGCGTCAAGGCAAAATCACCCGAACCGAGAAAAACAATCTTCATTTTCCATCCTTGTTCAATTCTTCAAGATACTGATTAACTCTTTCGCGGTCTGCATCACCGCAATGATCGATCAGCAGAACCCCGTTCAGATGATCGATCTCGTGCTGTATCGCGCGCGCCAGCAGGCCTTTCGCCTCGTAGACCAGATCCTCTCCAAAAGTGTTCATTGCCTGCAATCGTACCTCATCGGCGCGCTTGATGTTTATATACAAATCGGGAAAACTCAAGCAACCCTCTTCCTCGTTTTTCTCGCCGGTGCTGTCGATGATCATTGGATTTATGAAAACCATCGGTTGAGGTTCATTCTCATTCATCGTATTAAGAACGAACACGCTTAATTCCGAGCCGATCTGGTTGGCGGCAAGGCCAACACCGTCCTCGATCAGCATCGTTTCGGCGAGGTCGTCAACTAGTTCGAGAATCTCTTTTGAGATTTGAGTGATCGGCCGCGATTTTTCTCTGAGTATTCTATGCGGATATAGTAATACCTGTCTTTTCAACATACTCCTTGAAATCCGAAAAACAGAAAACGACTAATTTCCTTTGTTCTGGCTGTCCAATGTCTTATTCAATTTCAGTCCGACATGCGACTTTTCGATCTCAATCTTCACTCCGTCAGCAATCGTCACAATAAAAGTACGCTCCTTGACACCCGCCACGGTTCCGTGAATACCCGAAGAAGTGACAATCCGATCACCGCGATTCACATCTTCGATCATTTTCTGATGTTCTTTCTGTTTTCTTTGCTGAGGGCGGATCAACAGGAAATAGAAAACGACAAAAATCAAAACCAAAGGCACCAGCTGCAATATTGGATTCGCCGGTTGACCGCCGGCTTGCTCACAACTCTGGGCGAACAAAAAAAGCGTCATTCACTTCTCCTTTTCCATATTATAGCGAAATCCCTTCCGTTGTCAAGAAAAACCCGTTGATTACGGAGATGCGAAAAAGATTTAATCGACCAGCCGCTGCTTGAGATTTTCCATGCTCTCAATGTCGGTCAGGTCAAGTTTCAGCGGCGTGATGGATACGTACCCGTCTTGGACCGCCTTGAAATCGGTATCGGCCGCAACTTTGTAGGAAAGCGTACCGTCGATAACGCTGTACATGACATTCTTCTTTTCGTTATTGCGGATGACCTTATCGCGATATATCCTCTTGCCCATTTTGGTGATTCTGGTTCCGGCTATCCTTGACTCCGGAATATTCACATTAAGGATCACTTTGGTTACGCCCATGGCGAGTACCTTTCGGATCAGTGATTTAGTATAGTTGGCGGCGTGAGAAAAGTTCAAATATTCCCTGCCGGCCAGCGATACGGCCATCGCATTTATGCCGAGGGTTGCCCCCTGAAGCGCCGCGGCAACCGTGCCTGAATAGAAAACGTCACTGCCCATATTTGGTCCGTGATTTATCCCGGAGACGACCATGTCGATTTCCTTCTTGATCAGATCATGATAGGCAAGCAGAACGCAATCGGTCGGCGTGCCGTCGATCGTGAAGAACTGATCTATGAGTTTTTCGACCCGTATCGGCCGCCGCAGCGTCAGTGAATGACTAGCACCGCTCTGCTGGGTGCGCGGCGCAACAACGAAGATACTGAATTCTTTCTTGAGAGCGTTGTAAAGAGACTGAAAGCCGCTGGCATCATAGCCGTCATCATTGGTCAATAATATCATGCCCACAAGAACCTCACGGCCATTCCAATAAATCTGATTGTATCAAGAAAAGGTCGTATGTAACTCTTTTCATTGTCGTACCGCGTCGTGATTCCAACCGACCCGATCCGGAATCCGCGCCGCGCGGCCTTGACCACAAGCTCAGATTCAGTCTGATAATTAGCGGTTACCAATTCTATTCGGTCAAAGATTCGAATATCGATCATTCGAAATCCGCATTGTGCGTCCGGTATGCGTTGACCGCTTAGAAGCGACACTATCAGTGACGTTGTCCGGTTAACCAGCTTCCGCAAACCCGGCATGTTGATCCGGTCAACCCGCTGCCCGACTATCAGATCATAGTCGTTTTTCTTGATCATAAACGCTTTGATTTCCCTGGGGTTATGCTGGCCGTCGGCATCGATTGTCACGACTCGTCGTTTGTTCATTCTCCGGGCACGTTCGATTCCGTTTCGCAGGGCCATGCCTTTGCCTAAATTTCCTTCATGGTCACACACGGTAACCTCCTCCCCACGGGCGATCGACCCGGTAAGATCGAGCGAACCGTCGTTAACGACAACAATGTCCCTGCGTTCAAAACCAACCTCGACTAATTGCCTTATCAGATCACGGATCGTGCCCTCTGCATTGTATGCCGGGATGATAACTGCGATTTCATCATCTCTCATAATCATGGAAAAATATTAGAACACACGACTTTTGTAAATTCAATGAGAAGATAAATTTTGGGCGAAGCAAGG
>JBBIHN010000034.1:0-14813 GCA_037446995.1 Caldifarciminota bacterium
GATGAGCCTTGCTTCGCCCAAAATTTATCTTCTCATTGAATTTACAAGAGTCGTGCAGTTAGTCGGTCATGATATCATGATCGTCGAGCATGTATTCTTATTTCTGCCATGGCCGGCGCCGATGATCAGTTCCGGATAATTCATTCTGCAACGCTTGACTTTTGCACAACACGGATTAGAATGACATAATGTTTGGTATCGGTTATGATATTCACCGTCTTGTAAATGACCGTAAGTTGATTATCGGTGGAGTTGTATTCGATCATCCCGCCGGGTTGCTCGGACACTCAGACGGCGATGTCCTTATCCACGCAATCAGCGATGCTATTCTGGGCGCGGGCAAGTTAGGCGACATCGGTCAGCATTTTCCTCCAGATGACCAGCGCTTAAAAGGTATTTCATCGATCGAGATTTTGAAGAAAGTTAGGACTTTCCTTGAACGGTCCGGGCTTTATGTTCAGAATATCGACGCAATCGTCATAGCGGAAAAACCCAGAATCCTTCCCAGAATTGACGATATGAAAAAGAACATCGGCATGGCGCTGAAGATCCCGGCAAGCAGTATCTCAATAAAGGGCAAAACCAATGAAGGATTAGGGCCGATCGGCAACCAGGAGGCGATCGCCGCGCTTGCCGTATGCGAGCTGGCCTCAGTATATGATACCGCTCAGGGATAATATACCTTCGTTTCGCCGGCCCTATGTTACTTATTTCATATTGGTCGTGAATATCGGCGTATTCATCTACGGACTATCGCTCGGCAAGAATCTCGATTCTTTCTTCTTCAGATACGGAGCCATTCCTAAATCGATAGTTTCTGGACATGATCCGCTCGCTGTATTGACTCTCTTTTCGAGCATGTTCATCCACGCCAGTATTCCCCACATCATCGGCAACATGCTCTTTCTGTGGATTTTTGCCGACAATATCGAAGATCGCCTAGGGCACTTATGGTTCCCTATCTTCTACGTGCTGTGCGGTCTTGGCGGTTCTATATTGCATATCATCATCGCGCCTTCATCCGGTGTCCCGATGGTCGGTGCAAGCGGAGCAATATCCGGCGTTCTTGGCGCCTATGTATTGCTATTTCCCCGGGCGAGAGTCCTGACTTTGATTCCGCTCGGATTCTTCATGAGAATGACCTATATGCCCTCATATATTTTTCTCGGCATATGGTTTCTTTATCAATTTATATTCGGAATATCTTCAATCGGCGCACGCGGCGGTGGAATCGCCTATTTCGCGCACATCGGGGGCTTCGCGGTAGGCTTTTTGATCGCCATCTTCTATCGCTGGAGCCGGCGTTCGGTTACCGTACAATGAAACATTTTCGGCACTAGTTTTCTCAGCAAGGAGGCATAATGATAATCTTTTTTTTGATCAACACGCTGGTCAATTTCCGCGAACCATCGGCGCAGAAAATCGATCCTCGATGCTTTCATCGCGACTACACCAAAGCCTGGGTATATTTCACAGACAAGGGCATAAATACCGACCAATACCCTGAGGCGATTGCAAAACTATCCCGCATGAGCGATGCCCGATCTTTGCAGCGCCGGAAACTGCGCGGCGATGCGATCAACTATGGCGATTTTCCGCCTTATGACGACTATATTGAGGAAGTTATTGCCCGCGGCGGCCATTTGTTGTACCGATCAAAATGGCTCAATGCGGCAAGTTTTATTGTCGACGCCGCCGACCTTGAGAACATCGCCCGCTTGAGTTTCGTGTACAAGATCGATGTCGTCGCCCGTTACCAGGGCAATCGATACGAATCAAGAACCACGATCGACTCAACCTCTTTTGGTCTAACCTACCGGCAGCTTGACATGTTCAATGTCAAGCGCTTGCACGAATGGAACGTTTTCGGATCATCGATACGCATTGGCATTCTCGATACCGGTTTTCGAAGAACTCACAGCGCGCTCAAGGAAGTGGCGGTGATCGCGGAACGCGATTTTCTCGGTGGCGACCAGATTTTCGCGGAGAATACGCCGATAACGGTCAGGGGCGGTTTGTACACCGACATGGCCTTTGTCGGCAACGGAAATTCACTACATCTTTTTCTGATCGGCGACACGCTGGGTATGTTCGGAATACACCCCAGCCACGAGCTGATGCATATCCATTCCAGTGACGGCGGTGTTAGCTGGGCGGACCGAAAGGTAATCACCTCATCCTACCGGTCGTGGAAGAAAGAGTTATCGGTGTGCGGCGCCGACACGATGTTCATATTTTTCCGCGACCAATACGGCCTCAAATACATGATCTTCACTGATACGGTCGCCGTCGGCGCAACGCCGCTGGGCAGCGGCACTGATCCGACCGGTGTCGCAGTCAACGATTCGATATATGTCTTCTTCGCCAACCACGGAAAACTGCTGATGCGCAAAGGCGGTTATTCGGGTTTTGGCGCGGAAGCGGTGATCGATTCGGCGAACGCGCGGATCAAGAATCCCAAAGCGGTCGTAACCACCGATAAGATCGGCGTGTTCTATGACACCTATGCGGTCGATTCGATCTTCTTTATCCGATCATCAATGCCGGAAACCACTTTCACCCGTAGCTTCCTCACTAACGGCAAGAAACTCCGGGCCGTAAATAATGCCGATACGATCTATGCGGTATGGCTGGCCCGCAACCAGGCCGCCCATTTTGACATTGTTTTTGCACGTTCGGATGATTTCGGAGCGAGTTTTCTGCCGAGTTTTTACGTTGCCGCGGATCTGCCGTCGGTCGGCAAGTTTTCGATCGTGAAATCAGGCATCAATGTCAGTATTATCTGGGAAAGCCAGGGCAGAATATATTACCGGAACTCGTATGATAACGGGATCAGTTTCAACCCGGTGGCGTCATTGACCGGAGAGTTTCTCTATCTGCCGACTGCCGGCGCCGGCATCAACAGTATCATCAAGTTCCATTGTGCGCGCGGCGATTCAGTAACCGACGATTACGCCATCGAGCATCCTGACCATTGGCATCCGCACCACGGGACCGAAATGCTGGGCGTTATCGGCGGCTATTTACAGAACTACTATATCGGCGTCGCCCCCGGAGCCCAATTTCTCGTCGCCAAAACCGAGAATCCGGATACAACCTACGAGTTCCCGATCGAAGAAGACACCTGGATCGCTGGTCTCGAATGGATGGAATCAAGGGGCGCGGATATCGTCAATAGCTCGCTGGGTTACACGAACTGGTATCAATGGCCGGTTGACTATGACGGGAACACATCACCGGCTTCGATCGCAGCGCAAGAAGCGGTCAAACGCGGCGTGGTCATCGTCAATTCGGTCGGTAATGTTGCCTCTCCGCGAATCGTTGTACCCGCGGACGCGCCGGGAGTGATTGCGGTCGGCGGCATCGACACGCTTTTCAACCGATGGGAATACTCAGGCTATTTCCCGACGGCCGATCATTCGCCGAAAAAACCGGAAATCGTCTGCCTGTCCGATGCGCCGGTCGTCGTCAATCCGGATTCGGTGAACTCGTACCTGTATTCGCGGGGAACATCAGCCGCGGCCGCGCTGATCAGCGGCATCTGCGCGTTGTTGCTTGAAGGACACCCGAACTGGACGCCAGATTCGGTGCGCAACGCATTGATGATGACGGCCAGTCATGCCCATAACCCGAGCGATAGCCTCGGTTATGGATGGCCCGACGCTTTTGCTGCTTTCAACTACTCGCCGTCCGGTATCGACACTTTGCCCGGCCCAAGATTTCTGCCCGCTTATCCCAATCCGTTCGTCCCCGGCCGACACAATATGGTCTACTTGCCTTTCAAGCTCAATGCCTCATTCTCGGTCGAGTTCCGGGTCTTCACGATCGACGGCCGACTTATCAAACATGAAGAGCGCCCGTTGCTGATGCCGGGCCGTTACGAAGAGACCGATCCGAACTCCCAATTCGCCGCCTTTAGATGGGATGGGCGCGATGAAAACGGCGATCCAGTCGGCAGCGGGTTGTATTATTGCTTGTTGATCAGCCGCGGCGGCGGCAATGACATCGCCAAGATAGCCGTGATCCACTGATTTTCAACGCTTTAAACGGTCTTTGCGCGCCAGCGTTCTCTCACGACGTCTATCGGCAGTTCGACTATCACCCGGTCATTGTTCTTAATCACGATCTTATCGCGGTCGTTGGTGCGACCAATGCGGCTCAGCCACGGACCGGGGAAGAATTCCTCAAAACGAGTCTGGTCTTGCTTCAGCACCTCGACAATGAAACGCGTATTGGATTCCGCAAATAACAGATAGTCAAAACGTCTCTTGATTGGACGGTATATCACCTTCTCCAGGTCGATCTCAACGCCGATACTGCTTGCGATTGACATTTCGCAAATACTCAATCCCAGTCCGCCCTCAGCCAGGTCATGACATGATTTTATCAGCCCGGCGCCGATCGCTTCGCGCACTTGCCGCATGATCTCCGGTGCCGCCCCGGCATCGACTCCCGGAACAACGCCCCCGTTTATACCAAGAAGTCGAAAATATTCGGAACCGCCCATTTCCTCGTCGGTAATGCCGATAAGATAAAGACTCGAATCCTTATTTTTCAAATCCATGGTAATGCATTTGTTGACATCGTGGATTATCCCGATCGCGGAAATCAAAAGCGTGGGCGGTATCGCCCGTACATTTCCTTCGCTATCCGACCATTCGTTATACAGGCTGTCCTTGCCCGAGATGAACGGCACGCCGAACGCTTTCGAGGCTTCATAACAGGCCCGGGCAGAAAGAACGATATCGCCCAGTACTTCCTCGCGTTCGGGTGAGGCGAAACAGAAATTATCGAGCATGGCGGTTTTGCCAAGGTCGCCGCCGACGGCGACAACATTACGCAATGCCTCATCGATCGCTGACCAAGCCATGCGACCGGCATCGAGGCGGCCGTAAGAGGGATTAATGCCACAACCGACGACAATACCCTGCTCATGGTCGAGCAAGGGCCGGACAACAATCGCGTCCTGATGACCAAAGCCGTGCGGTCCAATCATGGGTTTTATCGTGCTGCCGCCCTGAACTTCATGATCGTATTCCCTTACCACCCATTCCCGGCATCGGCTGTTCAAACTTCCAACGATCGCCAGCATTATCGAATTCAGGTCGACCGGCCGTGGCGGGTTAACCTCTTTTCGCGGTTGTGCCCGGCGGCTCGCTTTCTTTAAAGGCATTGGCAGACCATGATGCAAAAATTGCATATCAAGATCGCACACCTTTTCCCCATAGTGAAAAAGCCTCAGGCGCTTGTCGCCGGTGAACTCGCCGATGACCACGGCTTCCACGCCTTCATCCGCGAATTCCTTGATGACCGTGTTGATATGATCAGGAGATACTGCCAGAATCATCCTTTCCTGGGATTCGGATATCCATATCTCACGCGGGGTTAGACCATCGTATTTGAGCACCACCTTTTCCAGATCGATCCTTACGCCGGTACTCTTTCCCATCTCGCCGACGGCGCTGGAAAGACCTCCGCCGCCGCAATCGGTAACCGAGTTCATCAGTCCGGCGTCGCTGACCCTCAAAAGACAATCCAGAACCTGCTTCTCAACAATCGGATTGCCGATCTGCACGCATGATTTTTCGGAAGATTCGGAAAGCTCAACCGAAGCAAAGGTTACTCCGTGAATTCCGTCGCGGCCGGTCCGTCCGCCGACCAGCAGAACCAGATCGCCGATGCGGGCTTGCTTGTCGATACGGTCCTTACGGATCAAGCCAACGCAGCCGCAGAAGACAAGAGGATTACAGAGAAAATCATGGTCAAAATACACTGCGCCGCTTGCCGTCGGTATGCCCATTCGGTTGCCATAGTCCCGCACCCCGCGGATCACGCCTTTGATTATTGTCTGGGGATGAAGTATGCCCCCTGGCACCTCAGCCACCGGAAGACCCGGCAAGCCAAAACAGAAAACGTCGGTGTTCAGTATTGGTTTTGCTCCCAAGCCGGTTCCAAGAATATCCCGAATAACGCCGCCAACACCGGTGGCGGCGCCTCCATAGGGCTCGAGAGCCGACGGATGATTATGGGTTTCGACTTTGAAACATATGCCGTACCGTTCATTGAACTCGATAACCCCGGAATTATCATGAAATACCGACAGGCATTTAGGGTCAGCCAGTTCGCTGGTGGCTTTCATTATCGTGTTCTTCAGCAGATTGTCGATGACCGCACCTTCGAACTCGATCCTGCCGAGAAAGGTTTTATGGCAGCAATGTTCGCTCCAGGTCTGCGCGATCGTTTCCAGCTCAACATCGGTCGGTTGCCTTGATTCACGGTCAAAATACGACTTGATCGTTTCCATTTCAGACCGCGATAAAGACAAACCCATTTCCCGGCTGATCCGATCAAGATCACGGCCCAAATCTATCGTCACCGACGCCGGCCGAATGACCCGATATCCGGTCATACCTTCATCCGAATTACGAATGTGTTGGATCAACGGATTGTATAGAAAATGGCCGGCCGTCCGGATCAAAGACCCCATGTCATAACAACCGGCAATAATGTACTTGGTGCCGGTTCTCACCTGATCGACCACAAAACCAATATCTTTTATGGCTTTCTTTATGCTTGCCTCTTTGGGATCGGTCACGCCTGGATTATACAACACCTCAAACCCTTCTTCGTTATGACCAATCCAGAATCTTTCGACCACGGGATCGCTCAACAGTTCTTTTGCGATCTGCTCGACATTCTCGTCGGACAGCGTGCCGTCCAGATAATATACATCCCGTACCCGGACATCATCAAGACCGACAATACCGAAAACCCGGAAATCATCAATAATGGATTTTCCGCGCGGCTCGCCCCGGCGATCGATTTCAATGCGATGCATTTTTCGGCTGGTCATCGTTCAAACCTTTCAAGATTGTCCGCGAGCGCTTGCCGATAACCCTCCACAAGATCGCAGCCGCCAGTATGAACAGCATTACCGCAATCATAAAAACCCATGGCCGGTGCGGTTTGATCTCCGATTCATTGCTTACCGGCATAACGAAAAAGGTCGCTTTGCTGCTTCACCTCCTTTAACATCGCGACTGCCTTATTGACCAGCGGATCGTTTTTGACCCTGATCCGGTATCCGGACTTCAATCCCCACAAATTCGTATGAATATCCTGGGTAAGGCGGTCGGCGACGCTATGCTTGCACGAATCGAATTGTTCCGCAGTGAATTCGAGCTTACGGTCGATCAGAAAGTTCTTGAAACTGACCAGGATCTTCTCATCGGCGACAAAATCCCGGGTCAAATCCTTATTGCTCGCCGTATACTTAACGACAAAATCGAAATTCAGCCCCTTGCTCAATATCTCGGTTTCAAGTTTTGACAGACGTCTGGGTTCAATAATGACGTCGGGGATTATCCCGCCTTCTCCGTAAACTCTGCGGCGCAACGGTCCCAAGGTTGTGAACACCTTGCTGGCGCTGTCCTCGATGCCTGGCTTCTGCGCAAGCCCCTGTAATTCCGGCGGTTTATCAATGCCCCGGCCCGAAGGCGTATACCAGCGCGCGGTCGTAATCCGGATCGCCGAACTGTCTTCAAAAGGACCGACAATATGCTGGACTGAACCTTTGCCGAAAGTACTGGTCCCGATGATTAGGCTTCGATCCCAGTCTTGAAGCGCGCCAGCGACGATCTCAGATGCCGAAGCCGACCCGCCGTCGACCAGCGTGATCATTGGGAAATCATGCGACGAATGGCTATGCTTGGATCGATAGACACGCTGACCTTCGATGCGACCGCGCGTCGTGACAATATTCATATCCGGTTTTAAGAATAGCTCGCTCACCGCGACCCCTTCATTAAGCAGGCCACCCGAGTTGAAACGAAGGTCAAAGATGATTTTCTTAACACCCATTGCGGACAGTGAATCCAAGGATTGACGTAGTTCCTCATCCGACGATTTGGAAAAAGAAGCCAGCTGGACATAGCCGATATCGGAATCGACAATGCCGAAGTACGGAACCGCATCAAGTTTTATTATCGCCCGGGTAATACCGACATCGAACGGCTCTTCGATCGAAGCCCGCACTATCCTTAGTACGACCTTAGTGCCGGGACTGCCGCGAATCTCGTGAACAACCACGTCAACACTTTTTCCGGCAGTTGGTTTGCTGTCGACCTCGATGATCGCGTCGCCCGGCAGCAAACCATTCTTGTATGCCGGGGTGCCTTCAAGCGGCGATATGACTATGATCGTGTCGTTTTGTTTACCGATCGTTGCTCCGATCCCGCCAAACTCGCCGCGCGTGGATATCATCAAAGCCTCGTATTCCTCCTTGGTGAGATAATCGGTATGAGGATCGTTCAAGATTTCGATCATCCCGTTGATCGCGCCCTGCAGTAGACTATCGGTAGATATTTCGTCGACATAGTTAACCTCGAGTTCCCTCAGTATCCGGTTGAACACCTTTAACCGGGTGAAGGTATCGGTTTTCGCCCATAGACTGCTGCCAATGAAAATACCGAACATCAATGACAGAATGATCAAAGGAATAAATATTTTCTTCATAATCTATACCCCTTTCGGACAAGAAATTCTCTGGCGATATCGGTGATCTCCCGGCTTATTTCGTCAACCGTTCTTTCACCGTTGATAACTTTTACCCGTTTCTTGGCGCGCTTCGCGATCGTCAGATAGGCGCTTCTCACATCTTCATGATATTTGATATTCTCGCTCTCCATACGATCATCAAAAGTTCCGCGCATCCGCGCCCTTGTAACATCGCAGTCAACAAGAAAAGTGAGATCCGGTTTTATCCCCGCGGTGGCGAACCGGTTCATAATCGACACCAGTCTCGCCGGTAGATCACGCCCGGAAACCTGATAGGCAAAAGTCGAATCAAAAAAACGATCACTTATCACTACTTTTCTGGCGACGAGCGCCGGCATAACCTTTTCATAGACCAACTGACCGCGTGCCGCGATAAAAAGCAATACCTCGCATTTCCGATGCATGACCTTAAATTCACGATTCAGCAGAATCCCGCGCAGCGCCTCGCCGATATCAGTGCCGCCCGGATCGCGGACCAGCGTACAGGCGATCCTATCCTCTTTGAGCCGATCGGCAAGCAGTCGCGCCTGGGTCGATTTTCCTGATCCCTCAACGCCTTCAAAAGTAATGAAAACCCCGCGCTTTGGCCCATGCATTTGACTAAGTCATTTCTTCTTCTTGCGGCTCTTTAATCCGTATCTCTTGATAAATCTTTCGGTCTTATCCCGGCACACATTATCGGTGAACTGAACCGGGGGCGATTTAAAAAAATAGCTGGATGGCTCGACAATCGCCCCGCATAATCCGTTATTCAACGCGAGTTTGGCGCAGCGTATCGCATCGATCACAACACCGGCTGAATTTGGAGAATCCCAGACCTCGAGTTTCAGCTCAATATTTAGCGGTACGTCGCCGAAAGTTCTGCCCTCGAGCCGCATATGCGCCCATTTGCGGTCTTTGAGCCATGCCACATAATCCGAAGGACCAATATATATGTTATCATCGCCCAGGTCATACTTGATCAATGATGTCACTGCCTGGGTCTTGGAGATTTTCTTGGATGCCAGCCGGGACCGCTCGAGCATATTTAAGAAGTCAGTATTGCCGCCGACATTCAGCTGTGACGTCCGTTCGAGTTTAACCCCCCGGCTGTTAAAGAGATCGACCAGCACACGATGCAAAATAGTGGCGCCGACCTGTGATTTGATATCATCGCCCATAACCGGCAATCCGCGATCCGCGAAACGACGATGCCAGTATTTCTGACTGGCGATGAACACCGGAATGCAATTAATGAAAGCGCAGCCCGCGGCAAGCACCTGCTCCACATACCATTTTGTCGCCTCCTCGCTGCCCACCGGCAGGAAGTTGATCACGACATCGGTCTTCGTGCTTCTCAACAAGCCGACAATGTCGGCGGTCGGCCCGGGTGCTTTCTCGATTATCTTCGATAGATAATGACCTAGGCCGTCATGGGTCATCCCCCTGACCACCGGTACGCCGAGCCTCGGCAGATCATGGAATCTATAGGTATTATTCGGCTTGGTGTATACCGCTTCGGCAAGATCCTTACCGACTTTGTTCTTGTCAATATCAATTCCGAAAGTGAATTCAATATCGCTGATGTGATAACCGCCCAAACGCGGGTGCATAATACCGGGGATTAGTTCATTCTCTTTAGCGCGCTGGTAGTAATTCACACCCTGCACCAAACTGGAAGCACAATTGCCGATCCCGATGATCGCCGCCTTAATGCTCGCCATCAAACCTCCTTAATCGAATATTCTATATAATATTGCGGAAAAATCAACCTCTATTAAAGAATCAATGAATTTTAATGATTTTGCAGGTTTTACTGAAGGCATCACTCCGAAGCCGGACAAAATAGACGCCGTTTGCCGCCATGCGGCCGCAATCGTCTTCGCCGCGCCATGTAATGCTGCCGTTTCCCGGTTTTGCCGATGATTCCGATGTTAAATCCCTGATCAAACGGCCGGTAACGTCATAAACATGAATACTGCTTTGTATGGAGCCGGGCGGAATGTTGAAGTTTATCCTAACCGATTTTCTGAAAGGCGTCGGCCAGACGGCCAACCAGGGCGTGATTGACCGACCATGCTTCAGTCCATCATTCACCGGGAAAAATCCGGACCGATACCAGCCTGAATTATGCGGATCATATTGATAACAAGGCCATTCATAATGCGAGGAACTCAGTTTATACACGTGAAAAGAAAAATCATAACCACTGATCATCAGTTCAAGCTGACCGTCGCCGTCAAGATCGAAAACTGCCGGCGTGCCTTTTATGCTGTTGCCCAGCATTATCGGAAAACCCGGGACAAAACGACCATATCTATCATAAGCCTGCAACTTCCATTCGGTTGTGCCGACGGCAATGTCAATTACCCCGTCGCCGTTGAGGTCGGCGATAATCGGCGACGCCGCATCATGCCCTAACGCAGGAAAACCGGGCAAGACCGCGCCGGAGTTACTGAAGCCAATCAACCCGGCGTCAAGACCGTTATTGAACCCGAAAAAGACCTCGGCCAGGCCGTCGTCGTTTATGTCGGCAAGAGCCGGCGCCATGCCGTGGAAATCAGCCAGCAGCGGATACTGCCATTCGATAATACCCTGATGATTCACAACATAGAGAAAGTTGGCCGGAGCTCCCGCATAAACGCAAATTTCCAAGCGGCTGTCGCCGGTAATATTGCCGAGCACGCATGAACTGGAGAGATTTGCTCCAATGTTAACCGGAAAAGGCGGTAAATGCTGGCCATGACGATCGAAAACAAACAACTGATTGCTTTCCTTTCCGCCGCCGCAGACGATCTCGAGATGGCCATCATTATTTATATCGCCGATCGCCGGTGAACCCCAGCAGCGATCCGTTCCGCTGTAAAAAATGCGGCCGTCGTTATTGCCCAACTTTGTTCCGTCATGGTGCCAGGCATATACGCAACCGTCCCAACCGCATACCGCGATCTCAAGCCCCGGATATGAGGGATCAATGTCGCCGAAGTTCGGCGATGAAAAAATATAACTATACACGACCTGGGGCCAACCCGGCGCCGGCAATGGATTCAGACGACCCGGCACCGTATCCGAACTCAAACCAATATTATAACCGCTGTCCACGGCAGTCACGTAATAGCGATACTCGATACCCGGGACAACCGCCAAGTCCTCATAATAACAACCGCTCACCAAATCCAGATTCTTCAGCTCATAACCGCCGTTCACGCCGCGATACACGCGATAACCCAACGCGCCGCTCAGCGCGCCCCAGCGCAAACTGATCAAACCATCGCCGCCGCTAACCCGCAGACGCTCGACCCGGCCAACATCACCCAGTACCACGCGATAACTCGAAATCAAACCCGTACCGGTCCGCAGCTCATAATCATAACTGGCAGCACCGCCGCCGACAAAACACAATGAATCTCGCGCATTTACCACCTCACCAATACCGACCGGCCCAAAATTAACCACGCTGTCCAGAACTACTACCGAATCCCCGACGCCAACCACATAGCCGAATACCGAATCGCTCAAATCGCGACCAACATTCACCGCCTTTGGCAATACCCAAACCGTATCCCAACCAACATGTACCTGGCCGAAATGCGATACTTGAGACCCGTAACACGGCGCCTGAAAACTGTCCAATACCGTTCCAAAACAACCATGCATCTCCAAACTAAACAATAACCAAGTACCATCCCTAACCCCATGCCCGACACTCAATCCAAACGGCATCCCCAAAACCGTTGCCCCCGCATCAATGTCGCCATACCAAACCGAATCCGCCAACACCACGACCATACTGTCATAACTCGTCATACGCGCCCAAACTCCGGTCGAAACCGCACCGCCGCCATTGCCGATTTCGATCCGCAAACCGATCTCCTCGCCCGGATTGATCATGCCGTTGTTATTACCCAAACTGTCAATCACAGCATACCCGCGATAATACGCATAACCGTCGGCGCCGTAAACCGGCACCGAATCCCGGTACATCACATAACCTTCGGTTATCACCGTGCAGAACAAATAACCATCGGTTCTGGTCTCCAAAACCCGAGTCAGGTGACCGACAGCGGTCGAATCCCGGACAAACACCTCGCCC
Source organism: Caldifarciminota bacterium (assembly GCA_037446995.1). GTDB lineage: Bacteria > Hydrothermota > Tepidihabitantia > SM23-42 > SM23-42 > RBG-13-43-14. The sequence continues at coordinate 12,629 of JBBIHN010000034.1, forward strand.
GGTCTGTAGAACACCACCGTAAAATCCAGCGGATCAACGGCTATATCAACGCGCACCTCGACCGTATCAATGCCTACCCTCAAAGGATACGGTTCGATCGACACCGTTTGATAGGTATGGGGATGTTCTTTCCATAGAGTTAAAGTTGGATCACCCAGCAAAGACAGCGAAAATTGATGCACCCGCACCCAGTTATTGTTGTGGGCGCTGGGGATAAAAGGGATTTTCGAAAAGGCATTGGCCTTGGCCAGCGGCATTGAAAAAATATGGTTCACCAAATTCGCCACATATTCCTTGTGAATATTGCCTTCGCTTGAACTGGTCGGTCCATGATAGGCAAGTCCGCCGCCGGTCGGGTTCATGACCCAATGCTCACCCAGACAATCTCCGTGAAACGGATTAGTATAACAGGTAACAACCGTTAACAGCCCTGCATACAGAGGGTCGTTGCTCAACGAATCATAGAAGAAATTGGTAATGAACTTTCGCGGCGGCCTATAATGTATTACCATGTTATTGACATCGCCGTGACCAACGCCGACGACAAAATTGAACCCGCTACTAATTGAATCATACAACGCTTGAACATCCAGATTACCGAGAAATTCGGCCAGATAGCTTTTGGTGAAATAAGAAGGAAGCCGGTTCATGACATGTTGTGCCCAGGGTAGGCCAGGCCAGTTTTGATCAAGAAAAGAACTGAAGGCGAGCGCCCTGGTTTGATATGATGCGGTTCCGGGATTCAGATATTTCTTCTGTTTATGCAAATACTGCTCAACATCGTTGCCGTTGCGGGTTGGCAGACGACCGACAAAAACATCAGGGTACAGATCGACCGAATCTTCCACTTCGCCCAGACGATCGTCACCGTCAAAATTCCATGAGCCGTCAAGATCAGAAAAATACAAATCACAGGCAATCGGCAGCCATAATCCAGCATAGATCACGGTGCGGTCAACCCAGACATAAGCGGTTGGGACCAATGGCGGATCCCCGGCCAGCAGGACATAGGAAACACCCCATAACTGATAAGCTTCACGAATAAAATTACGCATGCGCTCAGCGTCATCGCGACCATGGTAATGCTGATTGATCCAGTTTACGGTTTTGACCGCGGTATTATAGCCGAGCGACTTCTTGAACTCGGCAAAATCCTCATAGGCATTAAGCTGAACGTCATCGGTGATTATCAACAAATCGACCGGCGGCCCGATCAATGAAGGAAGATCAGACGGCAGTGAATCCGGTTCATTTTCTTGGATAATCGTAGCCGGCACGTAGGCATGGTTGTTTAAGGCATCTTTATTAACGATGATCTGCGACAGGCAGTTCACAATCGTCTTGAAACCGAGGCTGGTCGTGCGATAGGGTGCAAAACCCGGAATATTGCCGACGGTTTCAACCTTCAGTGCCAGACTCTTCAATACCCAAAGCTTCTTATCCGCAGCAATATAACGAAATGGAGAAAGTTGAATCTGCAAGAGTCGGTAACCGCGCAGATTGCCGCATCGGTATGACATCAGAGGCGATTCGGGCAGGAATGCCGCCGAGCCGTAGGCGATAAGGTCCGGTTCGGTGAAAACCAGAACGGTCTCGATCGAGGCCGGTCTCTGTACCGGATAAAGGTGGCAGGGTATAGGCAACTCCTCCCACGACGAAGAGATGATCTCGATATTGCCGGCGATCTGCCCCCGGGGCAGAAGATAGTTATAGGTAATCAAAGGCAATTCCGGTGTTCCGGGAACGCCGTCGACTAAATTGGCCGAATGAACTATTATGCGGTCGAACACACCGTCATTAACGATCTCGTATTCCAGATCCGCCACCGGAACATTAATCGTCAACGCGTAAGATAACGCTAAGACACCCAGACCGGCAAGACCAAACTTCATGATCACCTCTTTAGTACATTATAGTGGCTAGTTCATATCATGTCAAGACCCTATCGGAAATTGAAGCAATAAATTTTGCCAAAAATTATATTGAACACGGTGATAAAAAAGATACGAAAAATGTGCTGGAAAAGGTGTAATAATACCGGATTCGCAGGAAATACGATAAATAAAAGAATTGATTAGTAGCTCGCCCCATTTTAAACTAAACTCACGCCTTTTGCGTTTTTTAAAGAAAATAAGATTTGGGCTCATTGGCTCATATTCGCCCGAATTGCTCTTAAAGGAGAAAA
>JBBIHN010000035.1:0-14392 GCA_037446995.1 Caldifarciminota bacterium
TGAGCCTTGCTTCGCCCAAAATTTATCTTCTCATTGAATTTACAAAAGTCGTGTGTCAAGTTATTTATGCACGGCACACTAGTTTCTGGCTAATACTTTACTATGCGTGTTCCCGGGTAGTAGTGCATAAGGATCTGGCGGTGATTGAAGCCTTGCCGAGCCATTTCGATCGCCCCGAACTGGCACATGCCGACGCCGTGGCCAAACCCGCGACCATTGATCGTGATCGAATCATCCTGCACCAAAATGTCGAAACAGTTTGATTTCATCAATGACCCGGGATCGGTCGGCTCGCCGAATACGGCGCGTATCTGATAATTCGTCAAAACGTATTCCCGTTTCTTCGTAACAACGGTCATCTTGCGTATCCGCGAAGATATCCGATTGCGAGTGAGCCGGATATTGATTATTTTTTCGTCCGGCGGCATTGATACGCCGATCTTCTTCATTCCCGCGCGCAGCCGTAGGAAAAACTCGCTTTTTGATAGTGTCTTTTTCCATTGATGGTGAGGGCTTTTTGTGCAGTATGGGCAGACTACGCTGCGTAGGTATACTGGACCAGCACCGGCCCAGGCGTCGCTGAAATCCGCGGTTATACCGCCGCAGGTTGAATGATACTTCGCCTCGATCGGACGGTCGTCATGAATGATTATTTGGCGTTCGGTCTCGGCCACAGCCTGATTAGTTATCTCGGTTTCGGTGTCATAACCGTTGTAAACCTGGTCCCGTACCGTGGCATAGAGGTCAAAACCCATGCCGGCGTAGTGATCGATATGAGCAACCGCATAGGTGCGGGCGGCGATCGCCTGGGCTTTTGCGGCCTCGATCAACCGGCGGTCGACCTTGCCGATTTCACAGGGAACGACGCCCGGCAAATAATCTTCGATATCGAGGACATTAATGACCCAGATCTTGCCCTTGATCAGATTGATGTTCAAATCGCCGCGAAAGGGTTTGCTATTGACCATGACCAATCCTTTGTGAGCGGTTACCGTGATCGGAAATTTTTTATCGGGCGTGATCACAATGCCTTTTTTGTATTTGTTCTTGATCCGGCCGCTGACCGTAACGTTTTGAACATCGGCGAGCAGGGCGATCCTTATTTGCCTTTTGCCGGGGGCAGCGTCGAGATATTGAACGCAACGCAGGCTGCTGATGATCAGCGCAAGCATAAACAAGACGCGGACATTATTGATCGCCGTTCGGCAATACTTACAATCAGGGGCCGGACGATGATCGTTGCCGTTCATTTGTCGACGGCACCGGCGATTTTCAACTTTGATAATTTGCGAAGCATGTTTTGATAATGAGAGCCGGGCCAGTAAATGTGGCGGCAATCCCGGCAAATATGGAACTGAACATGATGGGTGTAGATATAATAGGGCACGCGGTCCTGGATTCTGGTTTTCTTTATCGATACTAAACGTCCATTGCACTGCAGGCAACGGTGAAAGAGCTTGACCGCCGGGCGTAGCCGGAATTTATTGATGATCAGCTTGAGCTGTTGTCCGGGGTCGGCCGGTTCGATGAAAAATATTCCCGGTTTTTCTCTAAATCTCGAATTTCGCGTCAAGATCACGCGATTTTCCCTGCGGGCGATAACCGATATTTCATTGCTGCGATCGCAATACCCCGAATCGATACCGCACATGCGCAGCAGTTTGCATAGTTGCCCAAGTGTGCGGTCGCAGATGAACCGGTCAGTCATACTCAGGGCAGATGGGCAAAGACATCTAGCAGAAGTAAGAGGCGGCTGGGGTTGTGTTCAAGCGAGATCAGACTCTTGTTCAGAAGAGATAGCGCGTTGAGGGTTTTTGCCGTGCTGATCCGGGACGCTTTGTTCTTGATCATTGCCGCCGGATCAGCGAGCATTCCCAGTTGCTGCAGATAAGTCAACCGGTATAAGAGCAGCAATGGATAAAGCAGTTCCGCGGCGTTGTCGTTTTCGTGCCTGCGGGTTGTCTCGGCGGCTTGTCTCATGCTGAGCGGACAGGAAGCGAAGATGCTCTCGGCGGCACTCATACGTTCATTAAGCTGCAGCATCATGATCTCCCCCGGACTGCCGAGCATGAACTGATCACGATTATCGATCATCACCCGGGCGATCTCATTGTCCTTCAGGTAATGGAAGCGGATCGTCTGGCAGCGTGATCTTATCGTTGCCAGGACACGATCGGGACGCGACGAAGTCAGTATGAACACCGTATCGACCGGCGGTTCTTCCAGGGTTTTCAAAAAGCAATTTGCTGCCTCCTCGGTCATACGATCGGCTTCAAGGATTAGCGCCACTGTCTTAGTCCCGGCCGCGGGCATGGTCATAAGTCTTCCAATCAGATTGCGTATTTGCTCGATGATTATCGACGACCGGTCCTCCATTTTTATGACCTGGTTTTCAGGTAAGTATTGTTTCATGCAATCTTCGATTTTATCCGGTTGTTTTTCCTTGAGTTTTGACGAGATCGGGCCGATCAGCAAGAGATTGGGGGCGCCGGGATAACAGCCCATGGTCTGGGCCAGGGTAAAGGCAAAGGAGCGCTTGCCGACGCCGCGCGGCCCGGACACAAATAGATTGTAAAGGGATCCTTTTACCAGGGCAGTGTGAACAAACCGCTTGGCGGTTTCTTGACCGATGATATCGTCAAAAGCATCCATTTTTTTATTATAGTTGGAGTTAACTCCGGCGTCAAGTCCGGGGGAAAAACTTCCGGCTTAGAGTCTGTTTCATTTCCTCGATACCGATTGATTCTTTCGCGGACACGAAAAGCGCTTCGGGATAGCGTTCCTGCAGACGGGTTTTGTCTTCCGGGAACAACCGATCGATCTTGTTGAACACGATCAACGAAGGCTTTTCATTAGCATTGATCTCATCAAGGACATCCTCGACCGTGGACAGTCGGTTCTCTATATCTTCATTGGTGGCATCGACGATTTTCACAAGCAGATCGGCCTCCAGCACTTCGGCCAGTGTTGCACGGAAAGATGCGATCAGGCCATGTGGCAGATCTTTAAGAAAACCGACGGTATCGCTGATCAGCAGGCGACGACCCGGCGACACGAACAGCAAAGAGGTATTAGAATCAAGGGTCGAGAAAAGCTGGTCCGAAGTCGTCAGACGGGCTTTGGCAAGAGCGTTAACAAGCGAAGATTTGCCGGCATTGGTATAGCCGACAACCGCGATCTTCGGCAGGTCGCGCCGGCCGGCCCGCTGGACGCGCTTGATGGATTCGATCTTTTTAAGGGCACGTTTCAGGGTCGAGATACGTTCATTGATTCGGCGCCGGTCGACTTCGAGTTGTTTTTCGCCCGGTCCCCTGGTGCCGATACCGCCGCCGAGCCTTGACAGCGCAATGCCGGCACCGACAAGTTTTGAGAGCCGGTACTGAAGCTGAGCAAGTTCGACCTGCAGTTTCGCTTCCTTAGTTCGCGCGTGTTTGGCAAAGATATCCAGTATCAGAGTCGTACGATCAATTATCCTCTTGCCAACAAGATCGGTGATATTCCGTATTTGGGCGCCGGACAGTTCGTGGTCAAAGATAATCAGATCAATGTCGAATTTATGCGCAATCTGCGATAATTCACGGACCTTGCCCGCGCCGATCAGGGTCGCTGCTTCAAATCGGGGCCGGATTTGCAGATAACTCTCGATCACTTCGCCGCCGGCGGTACTGGTGAGATTCGCCAGTTCGGCCAAAGAGTTGACCTTTGACCAGCGTTCAGCTGAGGATCGGGTAATCCCGATCAACAGGACTCTTTCGGCTTTAGCCGTCATCTTGCCGATCGGGTAAGTATTCCGTTCAATTTGCTTTCGATGCGTTGCGGATATAGAGGATTCGATGGATCATAGTTGAAATCGTGCCAAAGGTTAACAATACAAGTACGTAGGCCATAATGCGGTGGCCCAGAAAAGAGCCCAGAGTCAGCAAACAGAATCTAACAAACCTCTCAAAAATGCCGATTTGCGGTGATATTCCCATACCTTCACCCCGGGCGCGCGTATAACTGACCATCAGTGATCCGAAAAAAGCAGTGAAAACCCAGGGTAGTACCCATGGAGTCGAGGTTAGATAGAACAGAAAGAGACCGAAAAAAATAAGGAACTCGCTTATCCGGTCAACCGTTGAGTCGAGGAAACTTCCCAGCTGGCTGACCTTATCCGTAAGCCGGGCAACTTCGCCATCAAAGGCATCGAAGAGACCGCTTAGGATCAAGAATAATGCACCGGTCACAAAAAATCCTTGCCGATAGAAGAAAAACGCGATAATCGCCAGGAACAAGCTCATCAGGGTGATGATCATGGGGTCGATTCTGATCCGGCCGAGGATAATGGCGATTGGCTTGACGATATAAATACGACCCAGAGTCTTAACTTTCAACATCGGAATTGCTCAAAACGATAGTATATTCACCCTTTTTCTGCGTCCAGTTGCTGATAACACTGCTTAGCCGACCCCGGATCATTTCCTCGTGCAATTTGGTTATCTCTCGACAGATACAGACCTCACGGTCGCCAAACTGAGTCAGAATTTCGTTTAGAAGCGAACCGACGCGCTGATTCGATGCCAGAATAATGAAGGTTCTTCTATCTTCTTTGAACGAAGCGAGCAGTTTCTTGCGCCGGCCCGGTTTCTTCGGTAGAAAACCTAGGAACGTAAATGAATCGGTCGGCAGACCGGCAATGCTCAGCGCGGCGGTTACAATACTTGGACCAGGTATCGGAGATATCGCGAGATGTTGTTCCGTGGCGGCTTTGACCAGACGATATCCCGGATCCGACACTAAAGGCGTACCAGCATTGACGATCAGACACACATTCTTCCCTTGTTTTAAGAGGCCGATTATGAATGGAATACGTCTACCTTCATTGTGTTCATTGTAGCTTATCATTGGTTTTTCTATGCCATATTGCCGGAGTAGCTTTTTTGTTCTCCGGGTATCTTCGCATGCCAGCAGGTCGGTGTTTCTCAAGGTCTCAAGCGCTCGCAAAGTAATATCGGAGAGATTGCCGATCGGCGTAGCGACTACGTAAAGAGGCATCAGATTTTCAGTCTTGTGTAGTCAAAGAAACTGAGTGATTTGAGGGCAAACCGGTAATCATTCAGTACTTTCTTGGCAATGGTTTCGCTTTCTTTGCCGAGAAAGGTTGAAAAGCTCTCGAATAACAGGTCAAACCATCTGGCCATACCCTGAGCGAAAAGCCTTGGTTCGACAACGACTTTGCCGGTCAATCTCAGATCGGACTCGATCTTGAACTCTTCGACAAAAGGGAATTCCTTCTGTACGGTTTCTTTCGAGATAATAACGGTTTTCAGAACAAGCCCGCTGCCGATCGGCTTGGCGTAGTTCTTGAGCAGCGAGGTGAATATCTTACAGAACATGTCGACCTGAGCCGGAGTCGCCTGAATCAGCGAAGTGTCTTCGATGTGGTCGAAGATCGAGATCTTGAGATCCGGCTTCATTAAGAAAGTGACGATTTCATTATCGTCCATCTTTTTCGCCGTTCCGGCAATATAACTACCGGTCATCTGTCCCTGCTCAAAATGGATGTAGGATTCATCCAATCCCGCCTTCACCCAGATGAAACCGTTGAATTGCGTGCTCTTCAGTTTATCGATGAAAACTTTTGGCTGCAGCCTGGAGAAATCGACATTGGCTTTTATCGGCTGCAGAATGATTGAAGAAATGATGAGGTTAATCAATGCTTCATCAGTTGCGTATTCAGACAGAATGCCCGAGGTGGCGCTTTTTGCTTTTTCGATTACTTCGCTGATCGGAATTATTTTTCTTTCTTTGGGACCGATCCGGGCGGCATTGAACGGCTCTCCCTGTTTAAGAAAGATCAGTTCCACGACTTCGGGGTAGATGATCGATAAATAACCTGATATCTTATGGGCACGTTCCCGCTTGGCTGCGCTCAAGACATTATCAAGGTTGATGAACTCAAGTCTGGTATTCTCGAGCAAGGGCCTGCCCTTTGGGAATTTCATAGCATTATACTAATTCATTAAGCACAAAAGTCAAGAAGTGATTTGACTGGTGATCTTGACTTTGATGATTATTATGAGTAATATCCTAAAGACTGGAGGCAAACTTGAGACTGGCTGGTGTTCTTTCAATTATCGTTAGGATCAGGATTTTCACATTGTTCCGGTAACGATTGTTCGCTGAGGACGACATGCCATAACATGAAAAGAGTATATCTGGATTACGCGGCGACAACGCCGGTTCATCCCGAGGTGTTAAAGGCGATGCTGCCTTTCTTTGACGATAATTACGGCAACCCCTCGAGTCTGCACTCACGCGGACAGCGGGCGCGCGAGGAGATCGAAAAGGCGCGCGAATCGGTTGCTCGAGCCCTCGGCGCAAGATCCGAGGAGATAGTATTCACTTCCGGCGGTACCGAGTCAAATAATACCGCGCTCAAAGGCGTTGCCTGGGCGAAAAAGGACAGAGGGGATCATATAATCACCAGCGCGATCGAACATCACGCGGTTCTCGAACCAGGTCATTTTCTCGAACGGCATGGTTTTTCGCTTACGGTTTTGCCGGTTGATAAACATGGTTTGGTCGATCCGGACGACGTCAGAAGAGCGGTTACCGCGAAGACAGTATTGGTTTCAATAATGCACGCCAACAATGAAATCGGTACGATCGAGCCGATCAAGGATATCAGCAGAGTCTGTCGGGAAAGAGGCGTTTATCTGCATTCGGACGCGGTACAGAGTTTTGGCTCGCTTGAAACTGATGTGGACGAATTGGGGGTGGATTTGCTTTCAGTGTCCGGTCACAAGATATACGGACCAAAAGGGGTCGGCGCGTTGTTCGTGAGAAAAGGAACGAGAATATTGCCGCTGATTCACGGAGGCGGGCAAGAAAACGGTAAACGGGCTTCCACGCAAAATGCCGCGGGGATTGTCGGTCTGGCCCGGGCCGCGGAAATATCGATGGAAGAAAGGATCCCCCGGATCACCCGATACCGGGAGATGCGCGACCGGCTTATCAATGGAATATTGGCCGGTGTTGATGATGTCAGGCTGAACGGCCACCCGACCGATCGGCTGCCCAATAACTGCCATTTTGTCGTGAGACACATTGAAGGGGAAGCGTTGCTTATGAAGCTTGACAGCATCGGGATCGAAGTCGCGACTGGTTCCGCTTGTTCCAGCGGTTCGCTTGAGGCGTCGCATGTTCTGCTGGCCATCGGCGTGTCGCCGGTAGACGCCCAAGGGTCGTTGCGGATCAGCGTCGGCCGGCAGACGACAGATGAGGACATCGATTATGTGCTTGAACATCTGCCAAAAATCGTTAAGGATTTGCGATACATATCGCCGCTGCCCGGGAAATCAAAATAATCTCGACCGAGAATAAAGACAGGGTTTTGGTCGCGCTGAGCGGCGGCGTTGATTCATCGGTAGCGGCGGCATTGCTGATTGACCAAGGGCATGAAGTATATACGGCATATATGCGTTTGGCTGATGCCCAAGGGAAAAGCATTGATACTGCCCGGGCCATAGCCGCATATCTTAAAACCAAATTCTTTGTATTTGATCTTGATGCGGATTTTGAGAAGATCGTAGTAAAAAAATTCATCGAAGAATATAGACGAGGCCGAACCCCCAATCCTTGCGTTATCTGTAACGAGAGGATCAAATTCGGGGCTTTGCTGCGCGCGGCCCGAAAATTGAAATGCTCAATGCTTGCGACCGGTCATTATGCGCGAATTGCCGAGCATCGCGGTCAAATGGTTTTGAAAAAAGGTATTGACGCCAATGAACAATCGTATTTTCTCTACCGTCTGAAACCTGCTCAACTCAAACGCGTACTATTTCCGCTCGGTGATCTGACCAAGAGCGAAGTACGCAGCATTGCCATGCAACACGGCCTGCCGTCATCGGATCGTTCAAAAAGCCAGGATGCGTGTTTTATTCCCGGTGCCGATTTCATTGAGTTCATGAGAAAAAGAATCCGTGAAAAACCGGGATTGATAATCAATAAACAGCGCGAGGTTTTAGGGAGGCATAAAGGCGTGTGGCGGTACACGTATGGACAGCGCCGCGGTCTGGGTATAAGTCATCATCGGCCGGTTTATGTTCTGGGTATCAATGCCAGGAACAATACCGTGATCGTGGGTGAACAAAAAGATGTTTTTGGACGGGAATTGATCGCGGAAAAAATGAATTATATTGACCAAAGGTTCGTTGATAAAGAGATTAGCGTCAAAGTAAAGATCAGATATACGGCTGTTCCAGCCAGCGCAAGATTGGTTCCATTGAGCTCAACCCGGGCGCGGTTTATTCTCAAAAATCCTCAATGGGCAATAACACCCGGGCAATCAGTTGTTGCTTACCAGCGTGACCGTGTGATCGGCGGCGGAATAATAGCCGGTACCTGACGGCAATCAGCCGGTTGCGGCTGCTTGCATGTCTCCAGTAGTGCCCAAAAGCAGATTTCAGGACAGTCCGCAATTGTATACTTTTGATTATTGCCCCCTTGACAATCGACTGTTTGTTGTTATAATACAATAGTCGAACAAGAGACTATTTTGGTCGAATGGTTTGGAAGGAGAACATGGAGAGATCGACAGATGCTAGAGAATCAATAGTCAATACGGCCCGGGAGGTTTTTGGCCGCTACGGCTTTAAGAAGGCAACAATGGATGATATTGCCCGAGCCGCGCATAAAGGTAAGAGCTCACTATATCACTATTTCCGAAGCAAAGAAGAGGTGTTTCAAGCCGTGGTCGATGTTGAATTCAGGATTCTAGAAAAGGAGATCAAAGGGGCGATCGCAAGCGCCGATGATCCGCTGAAAAAAATCGAGGCATATGTTAAGACCCGCATGGAAGCGTTGAATCGGCTGGCAAATTTCTACAGCGCATTTCGGGATGAATATCTGGAGCAGTATACCTTTGTCAGGGATTTCCGCCTTCAGATCGATCAATACGAAATAGCCATGTTCAAGAGTCTCCTGGCGCTGGGCGTTGAGCAGGGCATATTTATTGTTCCGGATCTTGACCTTTATTCGTTTGCGATTGTGACCGCAATGAAGGGGCTTGAGTACGACCTGGCCATTGAGAAGGACGTTGACAAGCTCAGGTATAAAATCGACAGCCTGATGCAGGTGCTTTTTCACGGGATAATGAAAAGATGAAAAAATTTTATCATCCGTCGACCAAGAGACCAATTTGGTCAAATGTTCAGAGCGGTAATGGTGCGACTATTATTCAGAAAATAGCGCAGCAGATATATGCCCGGCGCAGATTGATAATCCTGATCACTGCGGTCATAACTCTGATATTCGGTTATTTCACCACTCGTCTACAGATCAATCCGGATATCACTACTTATCTGCCGGAGAATGAACGAGCCGTCAGATTGTTCAATCATATCGGAGAAGAGTACGGCGGCAGTTTGACCGCGTTGGTTGTGCTCGAAACCAACGATGTTTTTAACCGGGAGACCATCGAGAGCATACGGTTGTTGACCGATGAGTTTATGTTGATACAAGGCGTCGGCGATGTGACCAGTCTTACTAATATTCTGGACATAAGAAGCAGTGAATACGGGATCGAGCTTGGTCGTTTGATCGATGAGCACAACCTGCCGGAGACCGAGGAAGAATATCGGCTCCTCAGAGAATACACGTTGACCAAGGAGTTGTTCCGGGGGAATATTGTCGCCGAAGACGGCGCGGCCGCGCTGATTATCTGTCGTTTGCGGCATGGCGCCGATAAGATTGAAACCGCCAGGGAGATTATGGCAGCCGTTAGTTCGGTCGATCCGCGGGAAAAAGTGTACTTTGGTGGATTCCCCTTCCTGATGCTTGATATCAGTAAGACCGTTATCAATGATCTTATTATGCTCACGCCAATGGTCGGATTGATCATTGTCGTTATCCTGGGGATTGGATTTCGAAGTTTTCGCGGCGTTGCTGTGCCGGTGCTGACGGCCATGATCAGCACGATATGGACTATGGGGCTTATGGGGTTGACCGGCGTGAAACTGGCGATCGTTTCAGACATCATCCCGGTTATTCTATTCGCGGTCGGCACCGCCTACAGCATACATGTGATGAGCCGCTTTAACGAGCAGGCCGGATCTGAATTATCGGTTAGGCTGAATGCTTTTACCCGGGTTATTATTCCGGTAATGCTGGCGGCGATCACGACGATCTTCGGGTTCATATCCTTTGTCTTTGGTTCATATCTCACTATGATCAGAGAATTCGGCCTGTTTGCCGGCCTCGGTGTGTTTTTTTCCCTTGTTATTTCGCTGACCTTTGTGCCTTCATTGTTATTCTCGATGAAAGACCGGCCGCGCCGACCGGCCGCAGGAAGAAGACCGCTTGAGACCGGTTCGATATTGCTGAACCGGCCGATACTGGTTATCGCCGGCGCGGCCATGTTCCTTGTCACGGCGATTGCCGGAATTCCGCTCATCGAGCGTAAAATAAATATGCTTGATTATTTCAAACCCGGTACTCACATCCGGAAAAGCGAGGAGATAATCAAGAGAAAATTCGGCGGTTCAATGCCGATCCAGATTCTGGCCAAGGGAGATATCGGTGATCCGAACGTTCTGCAGTCGATGAACGATCTTGCCGATTACCTGAAGTCCCACGAGGATATCAAGAACACTCACTCGGTGGTTGATTTGATAATGGAGATGAGTTTCTGTATTGGCGAAGGTCGGTTGATTCCCGACACCAAAGCCAAGATCGACAACTTATGGTTCCTGCTTGAAGGCGAGGAGACGATGAACCGGCTGGTCAATAAACAACGCGATGAAGCGGTTATCCAATCGACCCTGCAAAGCGGACTAGAAACCCATCGAGTGGATGAACTGGTTACTGAAATAAACAAGTATATTGAACAGCATAATACCGATCATGTGTTCTTCGAACAAACCGGCATGCCGACAATTCACCAGCAGCTTGACCGAAGCATCAAGCAGAGTCAGATGCGGAGCATGATTATCGCCGGGATACTGATATTTGTTGTTCTCTTCATCTTGCTTGGCTCAGTGTTATCCGCATTGATCGGTGTTGTACCGATCGCGTTTTCGCTGATCATGATATTCGGGTTCATGGGCTTTTTCGGTATTCCGCTTGATATTGCCACAGTGCTCGTCGGCAGCGTTTGTATCGGCATCGGCATTGATTATTCGATTCATTTTCTGAACCGCCTGAAAACCGAACAGCAATCCTGCCCGTCCCTGAAGCACGCGATCGTCAACACCATCAACACGACCGGCCGCGCGATCTTCATCAACATGATAACGGTCGCCGGCGGGTTTTTGATATTGCTGTTCGCCAATTTAGTGCCCTTGCAGCGCTTCGGCGCGCTGGTGGCGATAACGATGATCAGTTCCGGGGTCGGCACGGTTGTTATTATTCCGGCGATCCTGATCGTGTCCGGCGCAGGCAAGAAGAATTCAAAGGAGCGTAAAAATGAACAAGTTATATAAGCTGGTCATGATGATCAGCATTGGCGGCTGTCTGGCAACTGCCTTGACTGCCGATCAGATTCTCAAGGAAGTCGATCTCACCGCGGGACGTCCACAGGACCAGAACATGACGTTGCTCTTGACGGTCATCGACAAGCGGGGTTATGAGCAGAAGCTTGAGATTGTCATGCAGCAGAAGGGCGTCAATATGCGTACCGGAAGATTCATCGCGCCGGCCGAGAAAAAAGGAATTGCCTTTTTGTCGTTGCCGGACGGGGTTATGTATTTGTACCTGCCGGCTTACAAGAAGACGCGGCGCATCGCCTCCCACTTGAAAAACACCAAGTTCGCCGGTACCGATTTCACCTATGAAGACATGGAGGCGATAAACTATTCGGCAAAGTGGCGGCCGACCCTGGTCTCGGAGAGTGAATCCGAGTGGGTGCTGCAATTGGTGCCCAGAGACAATAGCCAATCGGAATATTCAAAAATCATACTGAAGGTACAAAGGGAGAGTTACTATCCAGTTTCCATCGACTATTACGGTCAGTCGGGCGAGCAATGCAAAATCATGAAACGGGAGCAGATCGAAAAGATCGACGGTTACTGGATTGCGCGGCGGTCTGAATTGTTCGATCTCCGTTCAGGAAATCGAACAATCATGGAAGTGAAAGAGGTCGCCTATGATACCGGTTTGAGCAGCGATCTTTTCACCGAAAGATATCTGGAACGATAGGCAAGGAGATCACATGAAGGTTTTCGTTTTTTCGGCAGTCGCGATCACCGTTCTGCTTTCCGGTTCTGTTAACGGTGAGAACAACGTGATGAAATGGAGCGGTTATCTGTTGGCCGATAACCGGCTGGAAGCAAAAAAAGAACTCGGTTTTTCATGGAACGAATACCGGCTGAATTTTATCGCCGAGATCAAACCGGTACCGCCGGCTCGCCTCTACAGTGAGATCTGGTTGCGATCTCTCGGATTCCCCGATATCCATACGAGCCGCGATCTCGAAAACCGGCACAAATTGCGTCCCATCGACCTTGACCTTCGCGAAGCATATCTGGATCTTTATGGCGTTTTCTACGAAAACCTTGATCTGCGTATCGGCCGTCAGCGCATTGCCTGGGGCACCGGTGACAAGATAAACCCTACCGACAACTTGAATCCCTTGGACCTTGAAGATATCTGGGATTTTGGACGCCGTCTTGGGTCTGATGCGGCAAAGGCATCGCTGTTCATGGGCAGCGATCGCATCTACGCGGTGTTGATCCCGATGTTCACGCCGTCGGTCCTGCCCAGCGGTGACTTTGATCGGCAAATCAGCAGTCGAATTTCCCTGCCACCCGGGTTGATCCTCCATAACTATTCTGATCGCGTTATCTTACCGGAGAACAACCTGTTTGCCGGCAGCAAGGCGGCGGCGAAGTACGCCGGCAGGTTTTTTGACTATGATTTTTCGTTAAGTTATTGCCACGGACCGGACAATATGCCGATAATGAACCGAGTAACCGTCGTGCCGATTGATACTCTAGGCGCGGTTGATATTGCCGGCGAGTTGATCTATCCGAACATGCATATTATTGGTTGTGATCTTGCCGGGCAGATCGCCGGCGCCGGTGCCTGGGCCGAACTGGCGGTGTTTCTGCCCGAAGAGGTTGTTCTGACCACTGATCTAAGCGCGATCGGCATGGGCGAGCAGAGCAATGTTGTTCTGAAACAAGAACCCTACCCAAAACTGCTGCTGGGTGCGGACTACACTTTTCCGCTCGGGTTATACCTTAATTTGCAATATCTGCGCGGTTTTATCTACGAGCGGGGCAATGACAATTTGAAAAACTATGTCATGCTGGGCAGTGAATGGAGATCGTTGAATGACCGTCTGAAAATCATGCCGATTGCCGGTAGTTTGGAATTCGGCGATCTGGATGAATTCGCCGATACCTATGCTTTTGTCTACGCCCCGGAGATAAATTACTCGCCGGCGCAGAACGCCGTGCTGACCGCCGGTCTTCGGGTGATCCACGGAGCGGATAATTCGACTTTCGGGATATTGAAAGACCGGGATGAGGTGTTCTTCAAAGTGAAATGCAGTTTCTGAAGTAAGGCGAATGACGCCGGTCGTGTAATTGTGATTCTTCTCGTGCTAGATTCCGGTCAGGAAGAACAGCAGTTCGCTGATCTTGATCTCCTGAGCAGGCGATTCTACGGTCAATGTCCAGATTGCCGCGGCGATCACGATCAATAAAACGCTTGTAACGTTCACCCAGATTATCGGTCTGAAAAAATTCTTCGGTTCTTTCATCGCGGTAAGATATAATCGGGACATAATTGATTCTTCGTAGACAATGCTCAGAATCACGCTTAAGGCGAGCGCCAGCGTAGAAAAAATTATTTTGACCGCCAGAGATATATTTGCCGCTGTCTGATACCCGCTTGAATGGGCAAAAAGCACGATCATGATCAAGGTGAGCATGGCTATTATGAAGGTGATCGTGAATTTTGAATATCTTTGACAACGACCAAACGTCTTGATCCGGATGGCGGGAAAAAGCGCTAGAAGAAAAATTACTATGATACCGATAAGAAGATAGTCCGGGGATAGAAACATGATCGTTATCAGCAGTCCGATAATGGTTGAAACAAAACCGGCAATGATAGTATACCAGACGGCGCGTATTCTTCTGAAGTCGCTGGCGACAAGGAAAACGACACCCTTAACGGCTAAGACCACAGCAAAACCGATCAATGAAAGCAGCGCCGCGTCGCCCGCGGTTTTGGGAGAGAAGAAAAGCATTACCAGCGGTATCAGAGGCATTTTGTATTATATTTTTGCGGGCAATCATGTCAAGAGAAAAGAACAGTACTCCCTCCATAGGCGGGCAGGCACTAATTATGTAATGACACGACTTTTGTAAATTCAATGAGAAGATAAATTTTGGGCGAAGCAAGG
>JBBIHN010000036.1:0-14270 GCA_037446995.1 Caldifarciminota bacterium
TCTTCTTCGTTTGTTCATCACCTGAACGACTATTTCATCCGCCGCCCGGTAAGGATTCAGTCTGCGTGTGTATATATCATCGACATAGCTCCGCAGGTGATCGTCGCTGATAAGCGAACGAACGTGACCGTATATGCCGTTCTCAATGAGGCCAAGAAAATGACTGGCGACTTTTTCCTTTCTTCGCCTGGCACAAAGGCCGCTGGTTTGCAGATACTTCCGGTGATCCATCAAGGCTCCAACCAGGTCATCAACACCTTCATTGCGCGTCGCCACGGTACGGATGATCGGGCATGTCCAGCCGCCTTCTCGTTCATGAAGTTCAAAAGCGAACTTCAAATCGGTCATCAATCTGTCGGCACCGTCGCGATCGGCCTTATTGACGACCATCAGATCGGCGATTTCCAGCAGACCGGCCTTCATCGTCTGTATGCTATCGCCGGACTCAGGCACCAATACGACAATAGTCGTATCACCGACCTCGGCGACATCAAGCTCGACCTGTCCGACGCCGATCGTTTCGATGATGATGAAATCGACACCAACCGCGTCAAGCACCAGGGCAACGTCTCTAGTCTTTTCGGCCAATCCGCCCAGACTGCCGCGCGTCGCCATGCTGCGGATGAACACCTTGTCGTTCAACGCAAGATCGTCCATTCTTATCCGGTCACCCAGCAATGCCCCACCGGAGAAAGGCGAAGATGGATCGACCGCGACAATGCCGATACGTTTGCCCAACATCAATAACTGCTTGGCAACGGCATTCACCAGCGTCGACTTACCGGCTCCCGGGGGGCCAGTGATGCCGACATAATAAGCCTGACCAGTAAGTGGGTATAATTGCTCGAGCAATTCGGTATTACCGTCCTCGATCTCGCTGATCACCCGCCCGATCGTGCGTTTATCGCCGGCGCGGAGTGACTTCAGGTGCTTTTCGGGAAAATTGCCGCTCACAGCGTTCTCTCGATCTTTGCCCACGTATCCCGCAGAGTAACCGCGCGGTTGAATATCAAATTGCCCGGTTCCGAATCTTGATCAAGAACAAAATACCCCAGCCGCTCAAATTGCAGAATCTCGCCGATACGGCTTTCCGCTAGACATGGTTCCACTTTTGCCGCGGGTATTATCTCAAGACAACGGGGATTGACTGAATCAACGAAACTCTTGTCCCCTGAAGCATCCTCGGGATCGGGTCTCGTAAACAGACGATCGTATAGCCGGACCTCGGCATTGATCGCCTGTTCAGCCGAAACCCAGTGAATCGTCGCCTTGACCTTACGGCCGTCCGGCGCGTCGCCGCCGCGGGTCGCCGGATCATATAAGCAGTGGATCTCGCGGACATTGCCCTGATCGTCTTTTTCAATATTAGTGCACTTGACAAAGTAAGCGTAACGCAAACGGACCTCCCGGCCCGGCGCCAACCGGTAATACTTGGGCGGCGGTTCTTCACGAAAATCATCCTGTTCAATATAAAGAACACGGCTGAAAGGCACTTTGCGCGTCCCGGCCGCCGGATCCTCGGGATTATTGACCGCTTCAAGTTCTTCAATCTGATTATCCGGATAATTATCAATGACCAGTTTAACTGGTTTCAGCACGGCCATGAAGCGCCGTGAGCGGCGATTCAGATCCTCGCGAAGATAATGCTCGAGTTTCGCGATATCGATCACGCTCTCGGTCTTTGCGATACCGATATCCTGCACGAACCGCCGTACCGCTTCCGGCGAATAACCGCGCCTTCTCAAACCCGCCAGCGTAGGCAACCGCGGGTCGTCCCAACCATTGACGTAACCGGCCTCGACGAGTTTCTTGAGTTTGCGCGTGCTGGTTATGACATAGCTGAGATTCAGCCGGGCGAACTCGATCTGCCGGGGATGATGAATACCCAGTTGATCGAGAAACCAATCGTAAAGCAAACGGTGATCCTCGAACTCGAGCGAACAAAGCGAATGAGTGATCCCTTCGATCGAATCCGATTGGCCGTGCACCCAGTCATAGGTCGGATATATGGGCCACTTGTCGCCCTGGCGGTGATGTCTGGTATGCAGTATGCGGTACATTACCGGGTCGCGCATATTCATGTTCGGATGCGACATATCGATCCTTGCCCTCAAAACTCTGGTTCCGTCGGAAAACTTGCCTTTGCGCATATCCTCAAAAAGCGTGAGGTTCTCTTCCGCCGAGCGGTCCCGGTACGGGCTCTCCCGGCCGGGCTCGGTCAAAGTACCGCGGTATTCACGGATCCTATCAGCGCTCAGATCATCGACATAGGCCTGGTTGCTGCTGATCAACTTGATCGCCCAATCATACAATTGATCAAAATAGTCCGATGCGTAGAATTCGCGGTCTTCCCAGTCAAAACCGAGCCATTTAATATCCGTTTTTATTGCATCGATATATTCCTGCTTCTCCGCGACCGGATTGGAATCGTCAAAACGCAGATTGCATAAACCGCCGTATTCTTCGGCGATGCCGAAATCAATGCAGATCGCCTTGGCGTGCCCGACATGCAAATAGCCGTTTGGTTCCGGGGGAAAACGCGTGTGTACCCGCCCGGCAAAGCGTCGGCTTTCCTTGTCCTGATTTATGATATCGCGGATAAAATCAGTGCCCATGGCGCGGTCGATTGCCCTTTGTCGCCGGCTTGATCCGGTCTTTTCGCCGCCCCCGAACATTCGCGGCCGTCTCAAAAACACCCTTCTGATAATTCTTCATTACATTGTTCCATCTGAAAACCTGACCGTTCATCGCAACATACACGCCCGGTTTCAGCACCTGGGCGCCGATCAAAGCGCAGCCCAAGTTGAACACGGAATCCGAGTTATGCACCGTATACGGGACCATCGCCCCGGTAAGGACCACGGTCTTTTTCAGCCGCGCGCGGCCGAGAAATCTCGCGGTCTCGACCATCGTGTCCGTGCCGTGGGTAACCAGAATATGTTTTTCTTTGGCTTTCTTACAGGCGTCCAGGAGCTTAGCCCGCTTTTCGTCATTCATGTGCAAACTGTCGATCAACTGATTGATCTCCATTTTCACCGGAACCGTAACCCGCACCTGTTTCAAAACATCCGGCAAATGAGTCTTCTTGAAGGTCAATTTGCCCTTCAACTCATCGTAGCATTTGTCAAACGTGCCGCCGGTGATTATTATCCTGACCTTCATAATAGCACCTTCAACTCACGATCTTCAACTTAATATCAAGCCCACAAGGCAAAGTTTGTTTCGATAGCGCAAATAACAAACTTTGAACGCAGGGCGGCGAATCTGAGCCGTACGAGTCGTTCAAATATCATAATACGCTCTGCGCCAGGATCTCGGCCACATCCATTACTGGCACATCGCTGTTGCGCGCTTTCAAAGTCTCCTCGAACATCTGCAGGCAGTACGGACAGGCAACCGCGATCGCCTCGGCGCCGGTCGCCAGCAGCTGATCCAAACGCACATCGACAATGCGCTCGCCCTTGTGCCAGTCCATCCACAAACCGCCGCTGCCGGCGCCGCAGCATACGCTCAAGCCCCGCGAAAACTCATCCACTTCGAGCAGCTCAAGGCCGGGCACGCCGCCCAGCACTGCCCTTGGTTCCTCGTAAACATCGTTCTGCCGTCCCAGGGTGCAGGGATCGTGATATACGACCTTCTTTTCGAAGGGTCGAAGGGGCTTGATCTTTCCTGATACGATCATATCCGCAAGTAATTGTGTAATATGGACTGTTTCGAAATTTCCGCCCAATTCAATATATTCATTCTTGAACGTCGTGAAACAGTGGGGCGATGTGAAGACAATTCGATTCACACCTGCCTGTATATACGCGGCGATATTCGCTTTTGCCACCTGCTGAAAAGTTTTCTCCGCGCCGACCTGGCGTATTGCCTCTCCGCAGCAGCTTTCAGCTTCACCCAATATCCCGAATCTGATGCCGGCTTTTTTCAATAATCCGGTGGTCGCCCGGGCGACGGCTTGAGCCCGGCTATCATAGGCCGGCAAACAGCATGGATTATAAAGAATATCCATTGCCGGCGTAAAAATCTCAACGCCGACTGTTTTTGCCCATTCACCGCGGCGCTCCCTTGGCTCACCCTGCGGATTACCAACATTATTAATCTTTTGAACTATTGATTTTAGCGTTTCCGGATAGGAACTCGCCTCAACCAGCAGGCGCCGCGCGGCGCGCAGAATATCAGGAGTACGCACCCCTAACGGGCATTGTTCAACGCATGCTTCGCAGCCGACGCAACGATAGATCCGGTCGATCTCCGCAGTCAGCACATCCTTATCTTCGCTGGATGCGATTATGCCCATCAGCGTCTCATTGGAAAAACGGAATACCGGGAATTTATAAGTTCCGACCTCAAACCAGGGGCATATGCTGGCGCACTTCCCGCATGTATAGCATTTGTAGGCGTCGCCGGCACCCTCCTCGATCAGAATGTCCCTGAGTTCGGGTTCAATGTTTATATATGTTGCCTTTTTATTCTCCGCCAAGCGCCGCCTCCATCATCTTCAATAATTGGTCATCGGTATAGTTCTTCTGCTGAGCAGCATTACTCGGACACGCGGCGATACAGCAGCCGCATTGCTGGCACAGGGCTTCATTCACCCGGACGATATTTTTATTTTCGTCAAACTCGCGGGCATTGTAGGGACAGGTGGTTATGCAGATCTTACAGCCGCTGCAAAGGTCTTCATCGACAAAAGCGACCATCGGGTCGCCGTACAGAACTTCCTGATTGAACATCGCCACGACCTTACTGGCTGCGGCCGAAGCCTGGGATACGGTCTCGGGGATATCTTTAGGACCCTGACAGCATCCGGCAAGATAAAAACCAGCGACCAGTGATTCAACCGGTCTTAACTTGGGATGGGCTTCACTGAAAAATCCCTGGGCATTGATCGGGATCTTCATTTTCTGTGCGAGTTCGCCACTGCCCGAGCTAGATACTGCCGCCAACGCGAGAACAACCATGTCGAACGATATCCTCACCGGACGGCCAGAATTTGTATCGCTTGACCAGACCATGAGCTTATCGCCGTCTTTTATTATTCTGCCGGGTTTGCCCCGGAGACAAATAACTTGCTCTTCTTTTGCCCGAATATAGAATTCTTCGTAATCCTTGCCTCCGGCGCGAACATCGATCGTGTATACGACCGCTTCTCCGTCCGGCACGCGTTCTTTGTAAAGCAGAGCATGCTTTAGCGCATACATGCAACAGAATTTTGAACAATACTGCATATGATGTTCAGGATCACGCGAACCGGCGCAGGATATGAATGCAATACGCATTGGCACCTTACCGTCTGACGGTCTCTTTACCGATCCTTCGGTTGGTCCAGAGGCCGAGAGCAGACGTTCGAACTGAAGACCGGTTATTACGTCCGCATATTGTTCTCCACCGTATTCAAGAAGCTTTGTTCTTGGGTATAATTCGTAGCCGGTTGCCACTATTATTGCGCCGAAAGTGTCTTCGATAACGGCATCGGTTTGATCGAAATCCACGGCTTGGGTCGGACATATGGTCTGACAAACCCGGCACTTTCCCCCTTTGAGAAAATACGTGCAATGTTCACTGTCGATCACCGGACGGTTAGGTACTGCCTGCGGGAAAGATGTGAATATTGCTTTACGGTTCCCCATATGTTCGTCGAATTCAGAACCGACCTTTATCGGGCATTTAGTCGAACACAAACCGCAACCGGTGCACTTCTGGTTGTCGATATATGACGCCTTAGTTCGTATCTTTGCCTGATAATTGCCGATCGATCCTCTAATATCCTCGATCTCGCTGTACACCCGCAGTTCAATATTCGGATGCTGGGCTGCTTGTACCATTTTAGGCGTCAGTATACATTGTGAACAATCCAGTGTCGGAAAGGTCTCGGATATCTGAGCCATATGACCGCCGATCGACGGTTGCCGCTCAACAATAACCACCTTGTAACCGGCATCAGCTATATCCAGCGCCGCCTGGATACCGGCAACGCCACCGCCAATGACCAGAGCTTTCCTGGTTACCGGTACTTCAACCGGGATCAGAGATTGATTTAACCTTGCTTTTTCAATGATCGATCTGACTATTTTGATTGCTTTTTCAGTAGCTTTTTCCTGGTCTGAATGGGTCCAGCTGCATTGTTCACGTATGTTAGCGATCTCGACCAGATACGGATTGATCCCGGATTCTTGAACAGCCTTACGGAAAGTCAATTCATGCAGTGAATGACTGCATGCCGCAACCACGATCGAATCAAGGGATTTTTCCTTGATCTTCGATTTGATCAGATTCTGCCCGGGATCAGAGCACATGTACGTGTAGTCTTCACAATGCGCAACACCGGGATATTTACCGATCGCTTCAACGACCTTATCGATATCGATCGTGCCCGCGATATTTCTTCCGCAATGACAGACAAATACACCGATCTTATTCATGATTATTCTATTTCTTCAGCTCGCCGATCTTGTTCCTTAGCACCGGCACAATCTTGAATAGATCGTCAACGATACCGTAATCGGCTTCATTGAATATCGGCGCATTCGGATCTTTGTTGACCGCGATGATCGTATCGGCTCCCTTCATGCCGGCAGTGTGCTGGAAGGCGCCGGATATCCCGAGCGCGATGTAAAGTTTAGGTTTTACGGTTTTGCCTGAGGAACCGATCTGTCGGTCTTTGGGCAGCCAGCCGGCATCAACCACGGGTCGAGTACAGGCGAGAACTCCATTGATCGCTTTTGCAAAGTCATCGATCATGGCGATATTTGCCTGTTCTTTTATGCCCCGGCCAATGCCGACGAGAACATCGGCCCGCGTGATATCAACATCGCCCACCGCCGCCTCGATGTATTCAATAAAACGCCGGTACTCGGGACTGGCGATTACCGGTTCAAACTTTTCGATCGTACCGATTAGATCCGCCGCCTCGGCCGGACAGGATCCGCTGCGCAACGTGATCATATGCGTGGCGGCA
Source organism: Caldifarciminota bacterium (assembly GCA_037446995.1). Lineage (GTDB taxonomy): Bacteria > Hydrothermota > Tepidihabitantia > SM23-42 > SM23-42 > RBG-13-43-14. The sequence goes on from JBBIHN010000036.1 coordinate 6,962, forward strand.
TTCCTGATCGTCAAACGGGCGTTCAATTTACCGTCATAGATCTGACGGACTATTTTCAAGGCATCACCGGCGATTTCCGCGCTCAGGCAATCGGTGGAAAAGGGTATTGATAATTCCGTTGCCAAAGCCGGGGCAAGGTCGGCGCCGCAAAGACTATGGCCGATTATCAGCAATCTCGGCTTTTCCTGCTTGAGCAAGGCGCTCAAGGCAATCTGATAGGTCTCGGCGTTGAAATTCTTGAAGGTCTCATGATTCGCAACCAATACCCGATCGGCCCATGACTTGAGGCTCTCGGCGGCCGACGCGGTTTCATGGCCGAGCAGAATCGCGGTCAATTTGCCGTTGTTCTGCCGGGCGAGTTTCCGGCCCATGGTAAGAGTTTCAAAAGAAATATCCCGGATGCTGTCCTGACGATGTTCGACTAAAGTCATTATCTGAGTCATGCGTTCCTCCTAAACAAGACCTTTTTCCTTGAGCACGTGGGCCAGTTTACCGGCTGATTCGTCGGGCGCGCCGACAATTATCTCAGCACGCTTACCAACCGGAGGCGGATACAGCTCATCAAGGATTACGTTTGCCAGAGGATCGATAGGCAATTCGTTTTTGCCGAGCACGGTGATTTCCTTCTTGGCGGCTTTGCGGATCGCGATCAGGGACGCGTAACGCGGTTCATTAATGCCGGTTTGAATCGTGAACAAAGCCGGCAGCTGAATATCCAGATGTTCCAGCAGCCCGCCTTCCAGTTCCCGGTACGCCTGGGCCCGGCCTTCATCGATCTCGATCTTGGTGACAAAGGACGCGTGGGTGATGCCCAGCAACTCGGCGAGTATTATGCCGACCTGGGAGTTGTAGTCGTCGGTCGCCATGCAGCCGGTCAGCACGAGGTCGTACTTTTTGTCCTTGAGCGCGAGATTAATCAACTGGGCGGTCATGTAACCATCTAAATTATCAAAATCCTCGGCCTTGACGCGGATAGCGTTGTCCGCGCCCTTGGCCAGCGCTATCCGCAAAGTCTCCTCGGCCTCCGGATAACCAACCGAAACCACGGTTAAAGTGCCGCCGGATTTTTCCTTGGTCAATATTGCCTGCTCCAGGGCATAGGTATCGGACTCGTTCATATCAAAGGTCAACCGATCCTTGATTATGCCTTTGCCGGTGGCGTCAACTTTAACCTCAGCCTCGGCGGTAAGCGGGACACGTTTTAGACATGCGATGATATCCAAAAAAACCTCCTTAGTAAAAAATGATCCAAACGGATTACTGCGGATTCAACGAAAAACATTATTTAGTTTTACTCCTCACTAATCGTATATATTCCAATTTAGATGTCCCAAAGTTTGCCAATAAACCAACTTCATAGGGTGATGCTTTTAATTGGGAGATCAGTTGTTCCCGATATACTTTTGGTATCCTTTCAACCGCTTTCAATTCAAGTATGACTTTATTATCAATCACCATATCAATGCGGAAAAGTCCGATTTTTTTTCTTATCATACAAAACTTCTATTTGTTTTTCATTTTCATAATCAATTTTTTCTTTGTCGAGCTCATACCCGATAGCACGCTGATATATCTTTTCCGGAAATCCACACCCTAATGAACTATGAATTTTAAACAATATTCCAATTATCCTATAGGTAAGTTCTTCATGCAACAATTGTTTATCTTTTCCGCTTGCATCTGCTGCGATCCGTTGCATCGATTTACTTCAGTAAATCTCTCGCGATCACGATTTTCTGCACCTCGCTCGTGCCTTCGTACAGTTCAAGTATCTTGGCGTCGCGGTAAAGCCTTTCGACCGTGTATTCTCTTGAATAGCCGTAACCGCCGAATATCTGCACTGCCTTGCGCGTAACATCGACCGCGATCGTCGCCGGAAAGTACTTCGCCATGGCCGATTCGCGCGAAAATCTCGGCATCCCCTTGTCCTTACAATAGGCGGCATATTGCACGAGCAGACGCGCCGCTTGCACGGCGCAAGCCATTTCGGCGAGCATTGACTGGATCATCTCGAACTCGCATATCGGCTGGCCGAACGCTTTACGCTCCTTTGAGTACTTGATCGCTTCATCCAATGCGGCCTGCGAAATGCCGACCGCTTGAGCACCGATATCAACGCGCGACACGTCAAGCGTGTTCATGCAGATCTTGAATCCGTCGCCTTCCTTGCCCATCAGGTTTTCCTTGGGTATTTTCGCGTCTTCAAAAATCAATTCGCAATTGCCGGTCGCGCGTATGCCCATAAGATCCTCGTGCTTACCGACGGTAAAACCCGGCGTGCCTTTTTCGACAATAAAACAACTGACGCCCTTATGTTTCAGTTCTCTATTGGTGTAAGCGAAAACCACGAATATACCGGCGGCCGTGCCGTTAGTGATGAAACGCTTGGCGCCGTTCAGAACGTACTGATCACCTTCCAGCCGGGCAGTCGCCTCGAGACTCGCAACATCGCTGCCCGCGTTGGGTTCGGTGAGGGCGAACGCGCCGAGCTTCTGGGCGCTGCACAACAGAGGAAGGTATTTCTTTTTCTGTTCTTCATTGCCGAACGTCAGTATCGGATAGGTGACCAACGAGTTGTTGACCGCGGTTATCACACCGGTCGAAGCACAAACCCGGGAAATTTCCTCAATGACAATCGAAAGTGATTGAAAATCAAATCCTGAACCGCCGTATTCTTCAGGGACGACCACGCCTAAAAGCCCGAGCTCAGCCATCTTCTTTATATTCGCCAGCGGAAACTCACCGCTCTTATCGATCTCCGGCGCCTGGGGCGACAAAACGCTTTCGGCGAATTTGCGTACTTCGTCACGCAACATTTTCTGATCATTCGTCAGATCGAAATTCATGAAACCTCCTTTCCCCGAAAGGGGAAGAGTCAATTCAGCCTGATTTATACGGATTCAAACTGATAAAGCATTGGTTTGTATCTGCTTCCATCCGTGTGAATCGTTTTCTACTTCCCTATCAACTGCCGGGCAATGACTATTTTCTGTATCTCGGACGTGCCTTCGCCAATCTCCATCAGCTTGGCGTCGCGCAGAAATCGCTCCACCGGATAGCCGGCGGTAATACCCGCCATGCCGTGAATCGTAATCGCGATGTCCGACGCCTTCATGCCGACGCTTGACGCGTAATACTTTGCCATTGCCGATTCCTGGGTGAACGGCAAGTCGCGATCCTTGAGCATTGCCGCCTGATAGACAAGCAACCGGGCCGCCTCGACCTCGGTCGCGGCTTCGGCGATCGCTGATTGCACATACTGCGATTTGCCGTAGGACCTGCCTCCAAGATTATGCGCCCTCACAAAATCGATCGCCGCATCCACTGCGCCCTGCGCAATGCCTAAGGCCAATGCGCCGATCGAAATCCGCCCACCATCCAGAGTAGCCATGAATACTTTAAATCCTTCGCCCTCTTTGCCCAATAAATTCTCTTTCGGTATTTCGCAGTCCTCAAAATTCAGTTCCGACGTGATGGACCCACGCAACCCGAGTTTATCCTCTTCTTTTCCCGCGTTGTAACCGGGCGTTCCCTTCTCGACAACGAACGCTGATATGCCGGGATAACCAAGGCTCGGATCTTTGGTGGCGGTAAACACAATATAGTCAGCGACATGACCTGAAGTAATGAAGCGCTTGGCTCCGTTAACCACGTACTTATCACCTTTCAATATTGCGGTAGTGCGGGTTCCGGCCGCGTCACTGCCCGCGTCCGGTTCGGTCAAACCGAAAGAACCGATCTTCTCGCCGCGCGCCATGGGCACGACATATTTCATCTTCTGTTCTTCGGTACCGGCAAAATATATTGGGAAAATGCCCAATGAAGAGTGGGCCGCCAGAAATATTCCGGTTGACCCGCAGACCCGGCCGATCTCTTCGACCGCGATCGCGTAAGCAAGAGTGTCCAATCCGGCGCCCCCGTATTGCTTCGGGAAACTTATGCCCAGCAAATCCAGTTCTGCCATGCGCTTGACCAGGTCAGAAGGGAACTCATGTTTTTGATCAAGAACCGCCGCCCGCGCGCCGACTTCTTTTTCCGCGAAGTCTCTTACTTTTTTTCGGAACGTGACGTATTTTTCGTCGATTATCATAGCAGCTCCTTCATCAGCATATCCCTAACCGCGAACGGCGATTCTAAAAGCAATTGCAGGGTCTTGGCATCGCGCAAATAGCGTTCGGACGAATAGTCCTTGATATAGCCGTAGCCGCCCATTACCTGCACTGACCGGGTGCCGCAATAAACCGCGGTTTCCGTGTTGAACAACCGCGCCATCAAGCACAGGCCCGGGTCCGGTTCTGGCGCCTTTACCGCGCCATAAAGCAAACAGCGGCCCGCTTCAGTACGGATTTTCATATTCATCAGCATTTCTTGAACCATGGGAAATTCGATAATCGCGCGGCCGAATTGCTTTCTCTCCTGGGCGTACTTAAAGGCGGTATCATAAGCCGCGCCGGCTATGCCGAGCGCGATCGCGGCCTGGCCGACACGAAAGACATTCAGCATTTTGTCATACTCATTCTTACTTTCAAATCTGATCAACTCTTGATCCGCAACCAATTCTAAACCGGCTATTTCGATCCGGCAGATGCCGGCGACGTTCATGCCCAGCGTCGGTATGGGCACATATCTGATCTTACTGGATGATCGCACTAGATATATCGACACTTTTCCGGATTGCGTAACGGGCATTAAAAGGAATCCCGGATCATTACCGTTCAGCGCGAATTGTTCGGCTTGCGAATCAACAATGATCTTGTCAGCATCAGCTCGTATTTTGGGCAGATTTTCGTCAAAGCCCGGCAGTACCGCGAAACCGCCGGTCACGCCTTCGGCGATCTCCTTTAGTAGAATATGCCGATCTTTATGCCTTGATTTCGATATGAACACGGCATTCAAGCCGTTGTTAACGAGCAAAACCAAACTCAATGAAGCGCATGACCGGGCAGTTTCTTCTAGCATTACACAAAAACTCAGCCTATCCAGTTCGGCGCCGCCGAATTGCTCGGCGACCAGAGAACCGGCAAATCCCAGTTCCGCGACCTTCTGGTAAACTTCGCCAAAATCGGCTTTACCCTCATCAAGATCACGCTCGATCGGTTCGATAATTGTTTTCGTGAATTTCCTTATCTCATGCTGGATGAGCGTCTGCTCTTTGGTAAATTCAGAAAAAAGCATAATACTCCCTTCAATGAATAGGACTCATGATTGTGATGACTTTTGCATACGCTACCGCCCTTGTCAGTAACGTTGATTCTTGATAACAAAACGCCTGACCAATAGCCAGAATCGACAGTAGCGTGTATTCAACCAATCCATTATACATTTTTTGCCCAAAATGTCAATAATTATCGCATTTTTATATAAAATAGGCAATATTCTATATAATAAAAAAAATCCCCCGAAATATCGGAAGATTTAGATGATTGTTGAAGTATAGAGTAAGATTCCGAATCGAGTCCGGAATGACAGGAAAACGATGTGTCGCTCTGAACCCTACGCCGTGTCATCCTGAGGCAACTCAGGATCTCATAAAATCACAAAATCTAACCTTAATCTGAACATCAATGATCGTTTTTCATTGCCACTTTGATTCTGATAATTTCTGCAGAAAAAGTAACCGATCTGTATATCGGTCGCGATGGAATTCATAATATTAGAACGCAAACCAATCGCCGGCGTCATAGAACTCTGTAGAATGCCGGCAAGGAAATTGTCTGCAGGAAAGCTCGTGCCGGGCACGCGCGGGAATTCAGGGATCGGCCAGAGGGAATTAACATTGTTCTCCCCTTTTCTCATATAATCGCATTGAAAATAAGAGCTGATACGAGGCTTATGATGATACAACACCCTGACAAAAAATTCGTCAAAATCCGGACCATAAGGATGGCCGATCGCGGTATTCTGATGCGAGTAGCGCTGATACGGCCAGAAATGACAATAGGTGAAGCGGGAAACCGCCGTGTATTCGAATTGCCAGAATGTCCGGCTCAGTTTCAAGGGATCAGCCAGCTCGATACCGCAATTGAAACCCCAGTGGTTTGGCTCGTTGTTCGGATCCGGTTCGAGCTGAAAATCATCCAGCAGCCATTGCGCGTAGACGGTGAAATTTCTGCCGAAATACTTGGCATCGAAAGCCTGAAAGAAATTTATGTCCTTGCCCCAATTATACTGATATGCCTGAAGAAAAACCACCGGATTGAAGTGATAAGTCTCCAGTATATAATTCTCTCCGCCGAACAGCGCGCCTTCATTGATCCCGATATTCAATCCCTTGATAAAATTCAAATCAAGCCGCTTGATGCTTAAATAGCGAATCGCGTCGATGTAATTGGTTATCGTATCGCCCTGATATTCTATCTCTTTGCAGTGCATGTCGCTGATCCGGCTGATGAACAATGACAATTTCAGCTTCTTGTCGCCCAGCGAATAGGCAAGCCAGTCCATGGGCGCTGAATAACCGGACAGCAGCAGATTATAACGCGGCGACGGTCCGACGCTGAAACGTTCGCGGCCGGCGAATAGCTTGAAAAAACGGCCCTGCACCGAAGCAAAGGCGCGTTCATAGTCCGAGCAGAAAATATCCATGAATTTATTATTCGGCGGCAGGCTGTCATCCCCGAACTTGACCACCGGTTCGAGATGCAGGGTGAAGAATTTCTTTTCGTAGTAAAGGGCCGGCTTCATTCTCAAAACTTTCAGCGTATCGTATTTGTAATCAAACAAGAGATTCGGCACCTTTACAGCGACAAAGTCATCCGATTCTTTGAGATCGAACGGACGCAGGCTTGGAAAAGCAGTCACCTTGATGCCCCTGACCATCTGCTCTTCCAAAAAATCGTTCTGCCACGAATCAAGCGGCAGCGGGGTCACCGATAGAAATATTATGATAATGCAACTCATCAATAAGCTCCTTTACCGAGTATTACTGCCGGTATTGTTTGAAATAGAAGTTTTATGTCGAGCGTCAACGAACGATTCAACACATAGGTAAGATCGAGAAAGATCGATTTGTCAGAAGGCAGCTCACCCCGGCCGTATATCTGCCACACGCCGGTAAGCCCCTGTTTCACGGTCAGGCGGTCCTGATGCCAGGATCGATAACAGGCAACTTCGTATGGTTGATGGGGACGAGGCCCGACCAGACTCATCTCGCCCCTCAGCACATTGAATAATTGAGGCCATTCGTCGATCGATGACTTACGCAACAGATTGCCGATCCTGGTAATATGCTTTGTGTTCATCTTCTCGGTTTTCTTCACAACCGCATCGTAGAATTGACCATTGACAAAATCCACGCTATTATCCGCAT
>JBBIHN010000037.1:0-13966 GCA_037446995.1 Caldifarciminota bacterium
AGCCTTGCTTCGCCCAAAATCTATCTTTTCATTGAATTTACAAAAGTCGTGATATATGTTGTTTAGGATTTAGAATTTCGAATTTAGGATTTTAATGTTAGTACACGAACGAACTGCCGCCGATGAATTCGCGCAGGATGGAATTGGACGGCACATCGCGCTCGGCAAGATGCGGAAAAAACGCGAGCATGTGAATAAGCCTCTGCGCCTCGGTTTTTACCGATGCCGGTTTTCTTGTCCGCTTGAGTATCGGCAGGACATACTTTTTCATGATTGCCGGTTCATAGACAAGGGCCGAGTTGAACATTTCATCGGCCTGCTCCTGGAACGGGTAGATATTCTTCTCCTCGCCGCGCCGCACATGTCCCCATTGATTCAGCACGCCATTGATATCATATCCGCGGAAATGAGTATCCCGGATGATCCGGCGCAGCATTCTGGTATCGGTCGTCGATACGCGGTTATGATCGTCGATATTGAGCTGGGTCAAGGCGCTGATATAGATTTTGAGCTTGTTCCGGCGGTCGATCGCCGGCGTCAGTTCATCGTTGAGACAGTGAATGCCTTCAAGCAGAATAATGTCGTCTCTGCCCAGCTCTACGATCCGTCCCTTATTCTGGCGGCCGGTGAGAAAATTGAAAAGCGGCATCGGTACTTTCTTCCCGGCAAACATGTCGCATAGTTGGTTGTTCAACAACGCAATATCGACGGCATTGATCGATTCAAAATCCATCTTGCCGCTCGCATCGCGCGGCGTCTTGCTGTGGGGGAGAAAGTAGTCGTCAGCCGAGATCACGTGCGGCTTCATGCTGTTGACCATCAACTGGATTGCCAGGCGTTTCGTGAATGTCGTTTTTCCGGCGCTGCTCGGCCCGGCGATCAAAACCAGGCGTTTGTGCTCCCGGGCGATGCGGTCGGCGATATAGACGATTTTCTTCTCATGCAGGGCCTCGCTGATTTTTATGATCCGCGTGCCCTGCTTCGCGCGGATCATGTCATGCAGTTGACCGATGTCATTAACGCCCAGGATCGCGCACCATTCTTCGTATTCGCGGAATATCCTGGCGAGCCGGGGTTGCGGCATAAAGGGCGGCAGGTCATCAATATTTTGCCAGTCTGGAAAGACGATTATGAATCCGGGCGCGAATCGCTTCAAGTAGAAATTCGCGGCTCTACCGGTTGAATCGAAAGGCGGGACAAGTAAAAAGTCGTTGATCCGGCCGAGCGAACATACCGTGATATTGCTGGCGCGGCAGTGCTCGAGCAGTTTCACTTTGTCAATTTGCCGGTGCCGCATGAATATGCGGCGCGCCGCATCCCTTGGATAAACGCGTTGCGCGATCGGTAGGTTTTCCCTGATTATGTACTGCATGGCTTTCAGTATTTGAATTAGTCGTTGCTTGGACAGTTGTTTGCCGGCCAGGCAGTAGAAACCGTGACTTATCGAATGTTCGATCCGCAGGCGCTCCCGGGGCATGACCTTCTGCAACGCGGCGTAGAGGATCAGGGAAAGCGTGGATTGATGTCGACGCCAGATATTGAGCCGGGTCAGATCGTCGCGTGCCGGTGTTTTATCCGTCATGCTGAACGCGATCCAAAAACGGCGGTGCCGACGCGTATCATGGTGGAACCTTCCTCGAGCGCGACCTCGAAATCCGAGGTCATGCCCATTGAAAGCTCGGCCAGGTTTACATTTAGTTTTTGATTAATGTCGGACTTAATTTCACGAAGCATTCTGAAGCAAGAGCGCGAAGCCTCGGGATCCTCAATCGCCCAGCCCGGGCCAATAGTCATTAACCCGACGAGTTTTATCTTATCAAGAATCAAGATATTCTGCGCCAGATCGAAAGCTTTCTCCGGCTCGATCCCGAATTTCGTTTCTTCGCCGGAAGTGTTAACCTCGATCAAACATTCGATCGGCGCTATTGCTCTTTTTTGTATTTCCTGCGCGAGATGCAGCGAATCCATGCCGTGAATAACACTGAAAATTTTGACCGCATCCTTGACCTTGTTGGTCTGCAAATGGCCGACCAGATGCCATTTTACCGGTTTGGTGATGAGCGCGAATTTCTCCTTTGCTTCCTGCACTCGATTCTCGCCGATATCGGTTATTCCGGCGTCGATCGCTTCTTCGATCGCCGAAGCGGGAAAGGTTTTGCTGACCGCAATAAGCTTAATTTCCGAAGGATCGCGTCCCGAACGCTGACACGCGGCAGCGATCTGATTTCGTAACTGCATAAGATTTTCAGTAATCGACATAGATTGATTATATGAATTGATCTGCGAAAGTCAATCGCGGCAGTTTCACCCTTGCTCCTCTTCACTGTTTCTTCCCTGCTTGCCTTTCTTGATTGACATTCAGTCTTCATTCAATATAATAGTTCTCAAAAGGAGCTATTGTTATGGCAAGAAAATGTGCGATATGCGGGCGCAGCGCGCAAACCGGTTCAACGATCAGTCATGCCCACAATGTATCCAAGCGCCGTTTCAAGATCAATCTGCAGAGCGTGCGGATCAGAATCGGCAAGCGGATCAAGAAGATCCTTGTATGCACAAAATGCCTGAGCGCGAACAAGGTCAAGAAAGCAGTATAAGGTCTCCGAGAATACACTTTCTTAAAGACCTTGATTATTTTTTTGTATTACGTCCCCTGATCCTTATCCCCAGCTGGAACTTTTTGCTGATCGGCGCTTATCTTGCCCGCCAGGAGCGGGGGCTGAATTTTGATCTTGTTCTGGCTCTTATGATATATACTTGCGTGATGGGCGGCGTATACATCGTAAACCAGATAATCGACCGCGATACCGATCGAATAAACCGCAAGCTGTTCATTATCTCCGAAGGTCATATTAGCCTGAAAGCGGCTTACGCCGAGCTCGCGATTCTCTGGACATCTGCCCTGATATTATCATTGAAGTTCGGATTGGTCTTTTTATCATTGATAGTGCTGTCGATGTTACTGGGGATAATGTACTCGGTTACACCATTCAAATTCAAATCACGGCCCGTCCTGGACATGTTTGCTAACGCTTTTGGCTATGGTTTGGTCAACTGTCTTGTCGGCTGGTTGATATTCAAGCCATTGGATTGTTCGGCCCTGGTGCGTTTTCTGCCCTATGTGTTAAGCATCGCCGCGGTTTTTATCAATACGACGGTCGTGGACATCGAAGGCGACAAAAAAACCGGTTCCCGTACCACGGCAATATTTCTGGGCAAGCGGAATTCCTATATTCTGGCGTCATTACTCATGACCGGCGCGACGCTGATTGCATGGTTCAACAAGGACCTTATCTGTTTAATGCCGGCAATCGTGTCGTTGCCGTTGTTTTTCTATATAATGTTTGCCAATCTTGTCTCGGACAATGCGTCGCGCAGATTGACGATCGCGTCTTTCCGCCTTCCGGGATTGATCTTCACCTTGATCACCGGCTACATATACCCGGTCTATTTTATATTTGTCGTTCTATTGTTTGCCGGGATGCGATTGTATTACCGATACCGCTTCAATATGGAGTATCCTACTCTGGGCGGCGGTTAGAAAAGCGCCAATTGTTTTTTGAGATGATCTATTCTCTTCACCGGCAGCGGATCGATTCTATCGGCGATCGCACAATAATAACTGACAAAATCACCGAGCATTATCAGCGCAAACGCCCTTTGTAATCGGCTTCTGCCCGGCGGGATAACGTCAATAATCTCAGGCATAAATTGCCGGATTGTTTTTTTCAGGATCTTGACCCTTAGTTTATTGCGCTGATACGCGTCCGGGTCATTGAGAAAAATCACCGCCGAGTATCGGTTGATTGCCTTGGGCCGGCCCAGGCCGACGATCTCGTTATGGTTCATTTCCGGGATGACATTAACGTGCGCCAGGCATTTGGCGTTTTCATTTAACTGGCATTGCCAGCGCTGGGCGACGACGTGAAACAACGCGGAGTTGGCATAAAGAATCGCCAGTTTCCGGAAAATCCGGCGGCTTATTTTCTTCGCGCCTCTTTCCAGCGCCGCAGAATATTCTCCGATAAATTCGGCCAAATCTTTCAACTCTCTGGTTGGATCCTTTGCGACCAATCCGAATCGATGCAGAATGATCGGCAGGGGAGCGTATAGATATCCAATCGCGCCGCGCGGCGGCAGGCCTTTAGGAACATTGACCTGCAATGAACATTTTTTCCCGGCCAGGTTCCCATTAGAAGTCAATATGACGATCGAAGAGCCGCGTTTTCTTATTTGATCGTAATTGCTGAGCGTTTCTTCGGTGTTCCCAGAATAACTGATCAGTATTGCCAGAGTTTTTTTATCGACAAAGCCCGGGACAAGATAGTCTTTATTATTGATGATCAATATGTCGGGGTACACGACGCGCAGCAGGTCGCCGCTGATCCCGGAGCCGCCCATGCCGGCGACAAGAACCTTGTCGATCTTCCGTTTCCGAATCGGATCCGGGGGAAAGGACGCGATCGTATGGCTTATTTGCCTCGGCAGGGAACGGATAACGTCGATCATGATGACGTTACTTTCTCGATTGACGGAAATTTCTCATGCATCATCCGGCGCATATACCGTTTCACTTCGAGCGCGGTGCGGAAACCGATCGCCGCGGCCGCGAGCTCTTCGCAGGTACTGACCGCGATTGAGCGCAGCACCATTTTTGCCCGCGGGATCGATGCCGGGTTCATTGATAGTTCGTCAATGCCCATGCCGACCAATATCGGTATTGCCAGAGGATCGGCCGCCAGCTCGCCGCAGAGCCCGACCCAGATATTGGCCTTGTGCCCCGAGTCGATGATTCTCTTGATCAACTGAAGTACGGCCGGATGGAAATGATCGAACATCCGGCTGATTTTTTCGTTACCGCGGTCAACCGCCAGTGTATATTGAGTCAGGTCGTTGGAGCCGATACTGAAGAAATCGACCTGGGTCGCCAATTCTTCGGCCAGGATCGCGGCCGAGGGCGTTTCCACCATGATACCGGTCTGAATCTCATCGTCGAACTTGACGTTCTTGGCGCGCATTTCTTTTTTGGTTCTTTCGAAGATGAGGTTGATCCGTTTGATTTCCTCATAGGTGGCGATCATCGGAAACATTATTTTCACGTTCTTATTGACCGATGCTCTCAGGATCGCGCGCAACTGCATTTTGAAGAAATCCAGGTCGTCAAGGCACACCCGGATCGCCCGCCAGCCCAGAAAGGGATTGGCCTCGTGGTAATCGGAGAATACTTTGTCGCCACCCAGATCATAGGTTCGTATTATGATCGGCTCGGGTTTCATACGTTCGGCGAGGGCATGGTAGACGCGGAATTGTTCTTCCTCGGTCGGACTGCCGCGCCGGGTAAGATACAAGAACTCGGTTCGGAAAAGACCGACGCCGTCGGCGCCGTATTTTCGAACGTGCGCATATTCCGAGAAGAATTCGATGTTCGCGGAGATGTCGATATGTTTTCCATCTGCGGTCTTGGATGGCATTCCGCAATATGGTGACAGGGTTTTTTCCATTTGCCGGTCTTTTTCTTTTGCCCGGCGGTAGAATTGTACTCTGCCGCCGCTCGGATTTTTGATCAACATGCCCCGGTCGCCATCGATCAATACGCTCTCGCTGTTCTCGATTTTGCCCATCAATCCTTCGATACCAAGTACGGCCGGTATTTCCAGGGCGCGGGCGGTTATTGCGGTATGGGAGGTGCGTCCGCCGCCTTCGGTTGCGATCCCCAGTATTTTCTTAGGATTGATCAAGGCGGCTTCGGACGGCGATATGTCGTGGGCGATCACAATCGACTGATCCGGAATATCGAGTATCGAACTATGGGTGAGACCCATAAGATTACCCAAAGTCCGGCTGGTTATGTCCCAGATATCGGCAACTCTTTCTTTCAGATATGAATCATGGCTTTCCGCAAGCTTGTTCGCATAATCGTTCATCACCTCGTGATATGCGTATTCGGCGTTCACCTTGTCTTCGCGAATACGTTTCTTAACTTCCTCGACTATTGTCCTATCGTTAAGCATCATGATCTGGGCGTCGAGGAATTCGGCGAAGTTCGCGCCGATCCCTTGATTGAGATGGCGCTGGATATTGATCAGGTCCTGACGGGTTTTGTTGATTGCCTTTTCGAATCGTTCGCTTTCATCTTCAAGATACAAGGATAGAACAGTGGCCTTGAAAACATCGATCCGTTTACTTTCGTAAATGAAGGCCGATCCCTGCGCAATGCCTTCGGAAACGGCGATTCCTTTTAAGATCCTCTCGCGAGCCATTAATCCTGTCCTTCGAGGATTTTGCGAAGTTCGGTCAGGGCATCGTCTTCGTCTTTACCGTCGCATTTCAATACCACTTTGCTGCCTTTTTCGCAAGCCAGGGTCAGAATGCCCATGATGCTTTTTCCGCTGACTTCGATGCCGTCTTTGGTCAGGCTAATGTCACAATTGAACTTTTCCGCCCGTTTCACGAAGCGCGATGCCGGCAGGGCATGTAATCCGTTTTCGTTGAGGATTCTTATCGTTTCTTTGATCATAAGTTAGATTATGCCGAGTAGGATAATAATCGCCAATAGCATAAGAACTGTAAGTATAGCCGGAATTCGCCGCATGACAAGAGTCGAGAAAAATAAAGTCAAGGGAATGATCAGCAGGCTCGGAAGGACGGGCTTTGCTATGCCGATCAGCAGTCCGACCGCGGCCGCGCCGAGCAGGTCGGATAACCGTTGCAGCAAAACGAAGCGCCGCGATTTAAGCAGAAAAATGGTGTTGACACTGTTGATGTAGCCGACGTAAATACCGCTGAAGCGGTGATAGAGGTGAAATATGTTATAGACGATCAAAAAAGCGATCATGCCGGCCACTCCGGTTTTGAATGCCAGAACCGTACTCAGCATTAGCAGAGCGGGTCGAAGTGACCGCCAGAACAGAAGATCGCCGGTTGACGCAAAACCGGTTTGTGCCACCGCGAGAAATCGCTTTATCTCTTCGGCGGTTCTTCCGCCGTCGTCGTAAAGGCGAAGTGCGGCGCCGATAACGTACGAAGCCAGGTAAGGATGGGTATTGAAAAAACCCTTCTGTTCCTTCATTGTCCGGTCGCGCCGCTCTCTGGTCGTTCCGGACAGAATACTGTGAAGAAAACCCATTCCCTGCATGGAGAAAAAAGACCATGAGGTCTGGATGAACAGGGTCGAAGCAAAGATCTTTAGGTGGCGAGCAAGATCAAGCCGCATATTCCGCCCAGTACAATATATAGCAATGATGATCGGCGAAAGAACAGATAGATGCCATTGGCCAGGCCGACGCTTATCCCGACCGTGATCAGCCGCTGCTGATCCAGCACCGGTGCAGAGACCGGTATTCGGATCAAACTTGCGGCCAGGAAGAAAGGGAAAAACACGCTGATGCCCCGGCCGAACGCGGTCAGCAAACCGAGAAAATGACAGCGCGTCAAACATTTTTCGTCACGCAAGAAACGGTGATAGAGCTTTTCGTTGATGCGTCGGGCATTGATCTCGATCTGACCACCGATAATCGAAGCCAAAAGGCCAAACACTGCCGCCGCGAATAGTGATTGGCCGGGGGCGTTGATCCGGGACAGCAGGAAATACGATCCGGCGGCAACGATTGATGCCCCTGGTCCGTCAGGGGGAATATCGCGGCCAATCGGCAGACCGCCCATGAAGATCAGCTGGAAGACACCGCCGATCAATATTCCGGTATGGATGTCACCGTTGATCGCGCCGATAATCGTTCCGGTGATTATCGGCTGGGAGAGTCCGAATTCGCCGAATGCATACTTATCGAGAATCAGCAGGCTTCCGATCAGGCATGGCCAGAACAACATCATAACGCTATTCTGATCACGGGAAGTTTCTCAAATACCATCAAGAGACATATTCCCTGAAAGATCTTTTCGTACCCCGATTCAGAAGACGAGACGGTCTCGATCGGGTAGGCGATGAATCGGCACCGAACTGACGACGTAAAATTGATCGGCGTCAATCCCCGCGCCGATATCTCGAAACCGGTTATATCGTTGATTTCGGTCGGTTCATGAATCACATTCCCGGAAATGTTCAGGCCCGGTCGAAAAATGCCCAGCGAGAATTCGACGCCGAACGGCCGTTCGAGGCTTGATCCGGTCTCGTATTCGATGATCAGATTTTTGGAATCGATAACGATTGTCTTATTATATTCGCCGCGAAATTCGAATCTCGGCGACCCGGCATTTGTTATCCTGTGTTCCGGGTATTCGATGATACGACCCTTCATCGTATTGCGATAGAATTCGTCTGCCGAAGGCATGCCTTCGAGTTCATGGTCGAGGCAGAATCCCCTCGGATAGCGATCATAAATCAGCAGTTCGTTCAATCCTTCGTGTTTGCTGCGGAAGACTTCGTGTATCGACCTTACCGCGTTCTCATTCGATTTTTTCGGTATTTTATGATGATAGGATTCTTCGCGCCGCGCGAGATAATTAAGAAGATTCATTTTCTGGGCGCGGTCGTCCAGTTCGGCAAAGCTGGCGGTGCCGGTCCGGATAACCGCGAAAAGGTTCTGGTTTGAATAAACAATTTCGGTTTGTCCGTCAAGATCGAAATCCTGTTCATTGCAGACCGAAGGTATTTGTTCGCTCTCGGCTTCGAGTAAATTCCGGTATATAGCCTCGCGCAGATGGGGTAAGTAAAGGCCGCCGAAAATGCCGTGCCAGTAGGCACAGGAGCACTGGCCGCGCCAGAGAGCGAGCCGGGCATCGATTTGATCCGAAACGTGACGGGACGTGAAGAGCATGCGCTTATGCATGTGGTTTGCTTCGGCGTATTTTCTCAAAAAGTTCTTGAAATAACCCCCGTGAATAAGGAAATAATACTTGCGATCGACATTATGCTTCAGCGTCTCGTATTCCCTGGCGCGTCCGGGCGGCAGTACCCACTGTCCCATTTCCTCATAAGATGAAGTCGGGAAATAGATTCGACCGGCCGGCTTCTCGCCCCTCATCGATTCGAGGAGAACCGTTTCAATCCATTTTTCCTGTTCAAGCCGGGTTAGGAAGTTGTCGAGCCATGCCTTTCCATATACCCAGTCATAGGTTCCGGGCCAGACGCCGAACTTTTCACCGTCGTCACCCAGGGTTTTCAGTATGCCGGGGCGTTTCTCTGCCTCGTCGCGCAAAAACTTGATTGTTTCGTCGATCGGATGGAAGGGAATGAGATAGCGTAATTTCATCGAGATCGGAAAGACCTTAAGCGGCAGACCTTGCTCTTCAGTAAGGAAATAGTTGTTCAACTCGGTTTCTTCAAGCCCGGCATAGAGGAAATGCGTGTCGTCAAGCAGCGTATACTCGATACCGGATTGATGGAGTTCTTTGATCAATCCGGGTTCCCAAACTCGTTCGGTCAGCCATAATCCGGTCGGACGACGACCAAAGAGTCCTTCAAGATAATCGGTATAGTATTTTATCTGATCAACGGCGTCTCTTGACGGAATCAAAGTCAATATCGGTTCGGCATATGCCGAGGTCAGAATTTCGGCTTGGCCGCGTTTCACTAATTCCTTTAACCGATGAATGAAATCGGGATGATGTTTTTTTATCCAGTCGAGCAGCGGTCCGGAATTATGGACACCGAATTTGATCGTAGTGTGTCGGGTCAGTGCATCAATCAGGGGCAGATAAGACCGTTGGTAAGCATTTTCAAAGACACTGTCAAAATTACCGACCGGCTGATGATTGTGTACATAGAAAGCGAGTTTCATTGTCGTACTCCGGCAAGTATCTTGGCGATATCGATCGGCGACGAATTAGGCAGTTGCTTGCCGATTATCCGGATGCCCATGTTGTATATCTGAACGGTTGCTTTGATATCTTCGGGCGCCAGGTAAATGTATGATGCGATTTCCCGGGTTCCTTCCCGGTAGCTGAGTCCGCCGATTGTTATTTCTTTTACCGGAAGCCCCTGTTCAATCAGCGCTTTGGCGTCCGGTACCGAGCTAACCACGATCATGATTCGCTGGGTATTTTCCGATAACAGCATTTTGGCGCATTTCTTGATACTCACGCACACGAACTTGATTCCTTCGGGTATTGCGAGTCCATATGCGGTGCACGTCCATTCGTCCCGTGAAATGGTATCGGAAGCCAGTATCAGCATCTGTATGCCCAGGGGTCTTGCCCAGCCGGCAACTACTTGCCCGTGAATCAGGCGGTCATCAATTCTGAGTATATTCACCTCAGTTCCTGAAATCCCATTTGACGCCGAATAATACATGCCGGCCCGGCATTTGATAGTCCGGAATGTATTGATAATTTTGATCAAGGATGTTCTCAATACGCAGGCTTGCGGATAAGGCGATAAATCTAAGATGGAGAACCGGCGAAATGATGAAGATATGATCCGAAGATGTCCAGGAACCATAAGCCCTTTCACCGGCATAACGACCATTGATCAAGACCGCAAAACCAAGCCGATCGCTCTCGTGTCTGATGCCGATACCGGTTGATACATTGGTTCGCGGTTGACCGATTATGTTTTCATCGGTCAGACAATGATCAATATGGGCTGAGAGGACGATCGCCAGAAACTTATTGACGATCGTATCTTTGCTTATGTGGAGATGATGATCGCTGTTCAGCGTAAGACCATGGATATTCTGGTCCGGCAAATCGACAAACGTGATCATAGTATCCGGAATTCTGATTCGGGGTACGATCTGACAATGATAAAAATAGTCATAAAATGTGAGCCTGAGATAGCCAATATCCAGTCCGATTTCGCCGCCCCATACATCTTCATTATTCAGCTCTGGATTGCCATGGAACCAGCCGTAATAGTCGCAAAACGGCGACGATAGTCCACGCGTTTCAAGGTATGTGGGAACACGGATATTCCGGCCAGCCCGGGCGAATATTGCGGTGTTGCCGATATTGTATCCAGCGACCGCGCCCGGCACACAGAATATCTTATCTTTATTGCCTTCGATTTTGTTCTTAATCTGGCAAACGGCATTACCTGAAGCCCACGTGATGTCGATGTTCGCGGTGATCCAGTGATGGTTGTCGATATCGGGGGTCAAGTCGCTGTTGATGTAATCGTAGAATGTTTCAAAACCATATTTGATCGAAAATTTACGCCAGAACAGATAATTCATGTTCTGCAGGGTTAACAGCATATAACGGGTTTGGACCGGGTTTATGCCGGCAACGTCCGGTCGTCTGTTCCGGTGACTGGTGATACCCGACAGGATCTTGTGATTCTTACTGCCCAAGCCAAGGCCGTAATCCACAACTTCTGTATACGCTTGGCGCAAATTTGTGTCCGGGTCGTTCGCTGGAAACCCAAATTCATTTGAATAGTATAACAGATCGCTGCGTATATAAGAACCCAGGTATTTGTTCATGTAGAATCGGTAAATACGATGATCGCTGTTCAATCGCGTTCCACTGCCTTTGTCATAATATCCGTTCATGTATATGCCGATTTGATCGTTGAAAGGACGGGAATAGGCAATATCGAAGAGAGTAGTGCGGTTAGCGCCGCCCCAGTAGTTCAGCGACGACATAGGACATTCGTCTTGATTGGTGCGGGTCGAAATATTTACTGACGGCATTATGCCGTGATCATGGTCGATACTGAATTGCTCGACCATACCGGGCGCAAACCAGAGAAAATCAGCGTAGCCATAAAATGGATCGTATATACGTCGTCCATTTATTGACATACTAATGCTGCGGGCTGAGTGGCCGGCAGATCCGATCGAAAGCCAATGGCCCGGCCCCGGATAATAGGGGTAGTAATTTGTCGAATGGATAAGATCCAGCATATCCATGTCCCAGGCGACGGGTTCGGGTATGACCCAGGTCTGAAAAGGTATCTTCTCGGTTATCGCCGGGACTTTATGGCTGAAAATCTCGGGTACTTCATAGACCCTTGTTGAATCGATGATGGTCGTATCAACATCAATGGAATCGGCGAGCAATGAAAAAAGAATGAATATCACTTGGGGATTATATTGGAAATGTTTTTAGGTGTCAAGTAACTCACGAGCGAGCGATCATAAGCTAATCAGTGTTGACATAAAAATTTTTCTGAATATAATAAATCCCGATGGCAAGAGAAGTCTCCCCAGGGAAAAAACGACATAACATAATCCATCTTCTTGAAACGATCGAAGATAAATACAATTACCTGCCGCCCGAGGCGCTTATAGAGTTGAGCCGGAAAGAAAAAATACCGTTGAGCCGGCTTTACAGCATCGCAACTTTCTATGGAGCCTTCAGTCTTACCCCGCGCGGCAAACATGTTTGTACGGTGTGCATGGGCACCGCCTGTCATGTGCGCGGCGCGGCGGCAGTGCTCTCTCGTCTCGAGAATAAACTCGAAATAAAGGCCGGTGCAACTACCGAAAACAACGAGTTCACACTGGAAACGGTCAATTGTCTGGGTGCCTGCGCCCTGGCGCCGATTGTCGTTATTGATGGCGAATATCATGGCCAGGTAACGGTCAAGAAAGTCGACCGGCTGATCGATGAGGTTTCGGCTGATGAAAAGTAGAAAGTTTCGTCACGAAATATTCATCTGCGCCGGTACCGGCTGCGTAGCCAATCATGCTTTTGACGTCGCCGAGGCATTCAAGCAGGAGATCAAAAAGGCGGGATTGACCAAGGAAGCAAGAGTGATCCTGACCGGTTGTCAGGGGTTTTGCGAGCGCAGCCCGCTTGCTATAGTCCAGCCCGACGGCATATTCTACCAACGCTTGCAGCGCGAAGCCGTAGCCGAGATTGTTTCCCGGCATCTATTGAAGGCCGAGCCGGTCACTAAATACCTGTATGTTTTCCGGCCCGGCGACAAGCCGGTACCGAAGTTGAAAGACATTGATTTTTTCAAATATCAGGATTTGATGATTGTTTTGCGCAATCGGGGGCGTTTGGATCCGGAGAACATTGACGAGTACATCCGATACGAAGGTTATTTAGCGTTGAAGAAAGTTCTGTCATCAATGAGATCAATCGAGGTTATTGATGAGATCAAGGCGTCCGGTCTCAGGGGCCGCGGCGGCGCCGGATTCTATACCGGGCGGAAATGGGAATTGTGCCGAAGAGCCGGCGGCAAGGTGAAATATTTGATATGCAACGGTGATGAAGGCGATCCCGGCGCGTTTATGGACCGCAGCGTGCTTGAAGCCGATCCGCATTCGGTCATCGAGGGTATGATAATCGGCGCTTATGCGATTGGCGCCCATCATGGTTTTATATATGTAAGGCGCGAATATCCGCTTGCCGTAAAAAGGGTCAAAATCGCGCTGGTGCAGGCTGAAAAGCGCGGTTTTCTTGGCGGGAATATTCTGGGCAGTGGTTTTGATTTTACGATCGAGGTTGTTCAAGGTGCCGGAGCGTTTGTCTGCGGTGAGGAGACAGCCCTGATGCAGGCGATTGAGGGTAAGGTTGGTCGACCGCGCACCCGGCCGCCTTATCCGGTGGAAAAAGGATTATGGGGTAAACCGACGAATATCAATAATGTCGAAACCTGGGCGAATGTACCGGCAATAATCCGCAATGGAGCAAAATGGTTTGCGCGTATTGGCACGGCCCGGAGCAAGGGGACGAAGATCTTCTCCCTGGTTGGAAAAATCAACAACACCGGCCTGGTCGAGGTTCCGATGGGAACGACTCTGCGCCGGGTCATATACGACATTGGCGGCGGCATCCCCGGCAATAAGGAATTCAAGGCGGTGCAGACCGGTGGCCCCTCGGGCGGCTGCCTGCCAAAAGAGCAGCTCGATTTACCGATTGATTACGAGAGCCTGACCAGGGCCGGGTCCATGATGGGATCCGGGGGTATGATCGTTATGGATGAAGATACCTGCATGGTCGATGTTGCTTTGTATTTTCTTAAGTTTACGCTTGAAGAATCATGCGGTAAATGCCCGCCCTGTCGATTGGGAACCAAGCAGATGGTGAGAATTCTGCAGCGCATTGTCGCTGGAAAAGG
>JBBIHN010000038.1:0-13945 GCA_037446995.1 Caldifarciminota bacterium
CAGGATGCGATGAGCCGACATCGAGGTGCCAAACCGGGCCGTCGATATGAACTCTCGAGCCCGATCAGCCTGTTATCCCCGGAGTACCTTTTATCCGTTGAGTTATGGCCTTTCCACACAGAACCACAAGATCACTAGGTCCGCGTTTCCGCTCTGTTCGGCTTGTTAGCCTCACAGTCAGGCTCCCTTGTGCCCTTGCACTCACCGTCCGATTACCGACCGGACTGAGGGAACCTTTGAGCACCTCCGTTACACTTTGGGAGGAGACCGCCCCAGTCAAACTGCCCGCCTGCCACTGTCTCCCACCTTACAAGGGCGGGATTAGAACTCCTGACAAAACAAGGGTGGTATTTCACTGACGGCTCCATCCCGGCTGGCGCCGGAACTTCAAAGCCTCCCACCTATGCTACACATGTTTTGCAAAAATTCAATAGCAAGTTACAGTAAAGGTTCACGGGGTCTTTTTGTCCAATCACGGGTAGGCGGCATCTTCACCGCCACTACAATTTCGCCGGGCTCCTTGTTGAGACAGCGCTCCAGTCGTTACACCATTCGTGCAGGACGGAACTTACCCGCCAAGGAATTTCGCTACCTTAGGACCGTTAGAGTTACGGCCGCCGTTTGCCAGGGCTTCAGTCGGAAGCGCTGTTCCGGGCCAAACCGAAGTTCATCCCAAAACAGACCCCCTTCTTTAACCTTCTGGCACCGGGCAGGTGTCAGTCCCTATACTTTGCCTTGCGGCTTAGCAGAGACCTGTGTTTTTGTTAAACAGTCGCTAGAGCCCTTTCACTGCGCCCCGCCTCGCGGCGGGGACCCCTTCTTCCGAAGTTACGGGGTTAGATTGCCGAGTTCCTTAACAAGGGTTCACCCGAGCACCTTAGGATATTCACCTCGCCCACGTGTGTTCGTTTCCGGTACGGACACCTTGATCTCTGACATAGAGGCTTTTCTCGGCTGACTCTCAGAACGGGTTTGTGACCTTTTGGGTCTCCTCATCGCATCCCAGAGTTATGAGGCGCCGGATTTGCCATGCGCCTCCCCTGAAATGCTTGAATCCTGTATTCCAACACAGGAACCATCCCTACTATCAGCGTTCCCCCATAGTTCATAACGAAACCAAGATGGTAGCCGAATATTAACGGCTTTTCCATCGCCTACGCCTTTCGGCCTCGGCTAAGGGTCCGACTAACCCTGGGCGGATTAACCTTCCCCAGGAATCCTTGGGCTTACGGTGTCCCGGTTTTTCACCGGGATTATCGCTACTTATGCCGGCATAATCTCTTCCACTTCGTCGATCCTGGCTCGCGCCAGAACTTCTACCTACAATGGAACGCTCCCCTACCCCTCTCCGCAAAGCGAAGAAGTCGCAGCTTCGGTGATTGATTTGAGCCCCGGTATATTTTCGGCGCAAAGCGGCTCGGCTGGTGAGCTGTTACGCACTCTTTAAATGGTGGCTGCCTCTAAGCCAACATCCCAGGTGTTTAAGTCGCTTCACATCCTTTCCCACTTAATCAATTCTTAGGGACCTTAGCTGGCGATCAGGGTTATTCCCCTTTCGGCAATGAAGCTTATCCCCCACTGCCTCTTTCCTGGATTTATGAGTAATAGCATTCGGAGTTTGATTGGATTTGAACCCCGAAAGGTCCTCCTCTATTCAGTGCTCTACCACTATTACTAAACATCCAAGACTGCCCCTAAAGGCATTTCGGGGAGAACCAGATATGACCCGGTTTGGTTAGCCTTTCACTCCTACCCACAGTTCATCCGAGGATATTTCAACATCCACCGGTTCGGACCTCCATTTCGTGTCACCGAAATTTCATCCTGACCATGGGTAGCTCACCGGGTTTCGGGTAATATCCCAACCTACTTTGACGCCCTATTCAGACTCGGTTTCCCTATGCCTCCATCCTTTACTTCCATAAAGGAATTAAGCTTGCAGGTTAGGGTAACTCGCCGGCTCATTATGCAAAAGGCACGCAGTCATTTGGATGGCCCCTCAGAATTGCTTCCAAGGGATCCAAATTCCTACTGATTGTAGACGCATGGTTTCAGGTTCTATTTCACTCCCCGCCAGGGGTTCTTTTCACCTTTCCCTCACGGTACTAGTTCACTATCGGTCTCCCAGGAGTATTTAGTCTTACCCAGTGGTTTGGGCAGATTCCTACGAAATCACCTATCTCGCAGTACTTGGGATTCCAGCCAATGAAGATCCTCAAGGTTTCGCTTACTGGACTATCACCATCTATGGTTCCACTTTCCTGTAGGATTCAACTACCTTAAGGTTTTATGACTTCACAATCCTCATGACTATCGGATTCGACTGGACCCCGCAACACCGACTGCACAATGCTAGTCAGCTTGAACGCGCAGTTCGGTTTGGACTGTTCCGATTTCGCTCGCCGCTACTTTCGGAATTTCTCTTCCTCGAGGTACTGAGATGTGTCACTTCTCTCGGTTCGCTTCCTCCGCCTGAGACGGAGGATATCCCGAATTTCTTCAGGATGGGTTTCCCCATTCGGCAATCGCCGGGTCAAAGGTTGTTCGCACCTATCCGACGCTTAACGCAGCCTACCACGGCCTTCGTCGCCTCTGGAAGCCAAGGCATCCACCATACGCCCTTAATAACTTGGACATTAGCCCTTCCGCCAAATATGTTGTCAAAGATCACAGGTGTCCGAAATCGGACATCTTATCAAAAGTCGCAACTATATTATAATGATAAATACATCTTTTGTCAAGGGGTCAAACGAGCAATTTCACATATTACGCAGAATCAAACAAAATATCGGGTTGAATCCTGTTCCTTTATCCGTGTAATCTTGTTCTCTAAAAATTGAAGCGGAATCCGAGACCGCCCTCAAAATCGAAATCCGTGCGGGGCAACATGTTGACCACGGGCAAGATTTCAAGAAATATGCTGAAGCGGTCGATAATATACTCAATGCCGCCGCCCAGACGCAACCCGACATTGAATCTGGTATTATCATGCTCGTCAGACATTATGCGTACCCGGCCGCCGATCGCAGCATAAGGAACAACACTATTCAGCGCCGCGCCTTCTTCGTTCTTGATCACGCCCGGGAAGAGGACCTGATAGTCAAACGTGCCATGAAATCCTACTTCGGGCCAGAAAGACCACCCGAGATTTGCCTGCGCGGCGGACCGTTCGCTCAAAATCGATTTGCCGGAAAATCCGGTCGGGCTGCCGATAATAACGCCGATTCCGTACCTATACGGCTGCCCATGGGCAAAAATCATCAAACCCACTATTGCCAATAACAGTTTTCTCATAATCATTATTCCCAGCTGTCAATCCGCAACGGCATCAACAGATAGAGCAGATTATCATTGTCTTTGGCATTGACCAATGCCGCGGTCGTCGCGGTGGTCAACTGGAGAATAACCTCATTGCTTCTTAAGTGCCGCATTGTTTCCATGACATAAGCGGCATTAAACCAAACGCTGAGTTTTTCTCCTTCATAGAGAGATGGTATTTCTTCCTTGGCTTCGCCAAAATCCGAGGATGATGCGGCAAGCAATATTTTGTTCTCAGCTAAATCAAACCGTACGTTTTTGATATGCGGCGGGGCAACCAGAGAAACGCGGTTCAAGGCTCCTTCAAGCAAGTCTTTTTCAATGATCGCCTTGCCTTTGAATTCTTTGGGAATAGCGCCCTCATAATTAGGATAAGGCCCTTCGATCAAGCGTGAAATGATTTCGGTGTCGACATATTTCACGCCCATCATTCTTTCCTCCGCATAAAAGTCAACATTCTCATCCGACTTGCCGAAACCAATAAGATCCAGCGTTTTCGCGGCAACTATTATATCGCCTGCTTCAGCCTTCTTTTCGAGTTTATTCAAGGCCAGCCGGGCGCCGTCAGTTGCGATGAACCTCAGTTCCTTGTTTTTCGCCTGTATGAGTAAACCATTCATTGGTCGCCGACTTATGTCGCGCGCCACCATGAAAGCGGTTGTTTCCACCATGTCCTGTAGATCGGTATTTCTTATATCAAACCACTTCTTTTGAGGGAACTGAGGTATTTCCGGAAATTCCTGATAGTCCAGCGAAGGTATTGTCCAGCGCGCATTGCCGGCGGTTACCAGCAATTTCAGTTCTTTTAGCTTGAAGTGAATCGAATCGGCGTTCGACGCCCTGACAATTTCCAGGATTTTCCTACCCGATATTAATACCTTCCCTTCATCTTTAACCTCGACCGGTATTACTTTTCTAATAAATATATCCAGATCCGTGGCCTGGATCAGCAATTGTTTGTTCTTAGCTTCGATAATAATGTTCTGCAGTATTGTGTACGGACTCTTCGGCGGAATAATTCTGACGACATTGCTTAAAGTTCTTTCGAAAGTATTTTTGTCAATCCTGAAATCCATTTTTCCTCCTGATAAATTAACAACATCTATTTATTATTTTATAAATACTGTTATTGTTGTCAATGTTGAAATGTTGAAAGCTTCCGAACTCATTGCCACAAAAGCCTTCTGTGCCCGAAGAGCTGTGGGCATTATGTGCCCCGTCGGTTAATAAATGTTGAAAAAAGTAAAAAAATTCAGTAATCAACATTCTCTTAACCACTTATACGCTGGGTTATCCTTTCGAGATTCTGCAGGTATTCAATGTCGGTTTTCGTCAAATGTTCGATCTTGTTGATCGCATGAATTACGGTTGAGTGGTCCTTGCCGCCGAAGAACTCTCCGATTTCGGACAACGACAGATTCAGCTTGGTTCGGATCAGATACATTGAGGTTTGTCTTGCCAGAGCCAGTTTCTGGGTTCGCTTTACTCCCTTGAGTTCGGCTTCACTAAAACCGAACTCTTCAATGACGCTTTTTAGAATTGTTTGTTTCGTGATCTTGGTGCTCGAACCAAGCATGTCCTTAAGGATCTCTTCAGCGAGCTTTTCGGTCACTTCCTGGCCGGACAGAGAGGACATTGCCAGCAGCCGAATCAGGCAACCTTCGAGTTCCCGGATATTTGATTTCACGCGTGAGGCTATGTAATATGCGACATTGGTCGGCAGTCGAACGCTCTCGGTCTCCGCTTTCTTCTGAAGAATCGCAATCCTGGTCTCAAGGTCCGGCGGCTGGAGGTCGACCACGAGGCCGCCCTGAAAGCGCGAGGTCAGCCTTTCTTCCAGGGTTGAGATCTCCTTGGGGGGGCGGTCTGAGGTGATAACCAGCTGTTTGCCCTGAGAATAAAGATAGTTGAAAGTATGAAAGATCTCTTCCTGCAGCCGTTCTTTGCCGTAAAGGAATTGGATGTCGTCGATCAATAACACGTCTTTGGTGCGGTATTTCTTCTTATAGGCCATTTGCTGGTTCTTCTGAATGGCTTCGATCAGTTCGGTCATGATGTTCTCCGCCTGGGTATAGTAAACATTCAGGTTCTTGTATTGTTTGTGAATGAAATTGCCGATTGCCTGCATGAGATGGGTTTTCCCGAGACCGACGCCGCCGTACAGAAAAACCGGATTGTAGGCCTGTCCCGGTGCTTCGGCGATCGCCAGGGCGGCGGCGTGAGCGAATTCATTGTTCTTGCCGACGACAAAATTCTCAAAAGTATATCTTTCCTGCAATTTTGTCCCATCGTGGGAGAGGATCAAGCGCTTTTTCTTTCTCTGGGGCCGGTCGCCCTGCTGTTTTTGGGCCTTGAAAGCCAGCCGCAGACGGCTGCCGTTGAAATGCTGCACGGCTTCTTTGAGAATGTTATAATAATGTTCTTCGATCCAGTCGATCAGGAAGGGATTCGGGAATTCAACCAGCAGCACATCATCCTTCAACTCGACGCCCCGGCTGCATGAAAACCAGGTGTTGAATGACTGCGGGTTTATTCTTTCCTTAACATAGATCAAGATCTTTTCCCACGACACTTTCGCTTCTTCGATCATATTGTTTTTTTCCACAACAATCCACAGAGGTTATCCACAAAGCTCCTCTCCGAACCCCCTGGAATATTGAAAGATTTTTGCCGACGATTTTTTTTCGTGTATAAGGTCATACCGAGCAGGTTAAGTGTAATCAGAAAAATCCGGAAGTCAAGAAAAAATTAATTCAAGGCGATTTTTTATGGCACAAACTTTGCAGTGATGCCAGTGGTTGACATTTCTGACGGGCTTACTATAATTCTTGTGATGATAATGATTCTTCTGTTGAGCAATCTCGTGTTCCTGAGCGAAGATAGCTTGATTTTCAGGGACGGCGACGATATCAAGGGGGTCTGGTTAATCGATTGCTATCTTCCCGAGACGGTCAACGCGTCGATCCATCACAAACGGGCGAAGATCAGCGCCGACCATCAGCATTTCTTCATCCACGGTTCCCGGCATGACAAGGATTGGAACCATATCGGCTCGGATCTCAGCTTCTACAGCGCCCGTCAGAAACTCCTGGCGCGCGAAACAAGAACAGCAGACCGCCAGATAAGCTTTGATCTCACCGATATCCGGCACGGCGCATTGATTCTTGTCGAAACCGACTCTCGCGCCGAGAATCCGCAATTGTCCGTGCTCAAAGATAAAAGAACGATTGTCCCGCTGAAAAAAGGCGACTGGAAAAGAATTGTCAGCTATGATTTGTCGTCCAGCGGCAGATACCTTGCGGTTCACGCCCGTAATCCGTATTTGAACCAACTTTGGGATTTCATCTACTTCCATGATCTTAAGACCGGCAAGAACTGGCAATATCTTTTCCCGGTATGCTTGTCGTGCAAGCGGACAAGAATCACGGTTCGGGTTGATGATCACGGTCAGACCACGGTTGAACACAAGAGCGAGCATAGAGTTTTCTCAAAGACCGGAGATTTCATCGATTTCTACATCGGCGAGGGAATCAACAAAACGCCCGAATAATCCGCTTTTTTCGCCGGAATCTTTCTCGCATCTCCGTTATCGAGGCCAGCAATTTATTGACAATATCACTCAATAAGATATAATCAGGCAATGGGCATTATCTTATTTCTATGTTCTTGCTGCAGTTTTGGCGGCAGTTCAGGCTCGGGCGTCACCTACGGCATAGCCTCGTATTATGGCGACGAATTTCATGGTCGCAGAACCGCATCCGGAGAAACCTATAACAAATGGGAACTTACCTGCGCCCATCGTGAATATGACTTTGGAACCATGCTCAAAGTTACGAATCTTAAGAACAAAAGCTGGGTGATCGTGAGGGTTAATGATCGGGGCCCCTTTGTCAGAGGCCGTATTGTCGATCTGTCCTATGCCGCAGCCAAGAAAATCAAAATGCTATCCGATGGGATTGTTAAAGTAAAGATTGAGGTCTTGAAATGATAGTGAAAAAGGCCTGGGCAAAGATAAACCTCGGCCTGAAAATAATCGCTCGTCGGAAGGATAACTATCATGATATTGAGACTACTCTAACAACCGTAAACCTAGCCGATTTACTGCATATCGATGAAGCGGTAGACGGGATATTGATTGATGCCCATGGCTTGGACATAAAACCGGAAGACAACTCTTGTTTTCGCGCGGCTCAGCTCTTCAGGCGTGAGTACAAGATCGAAAAGGGAATAAAAATACAGTTAACCAAGAATATCCCGGTTGGGGCCGGATTAGGCGGCGGATCCTCTGATGCCGCCGCGGCATTGAACGGAATGAATGAATTGTTCGAGATTGGAGCGCCCGACCAAGAGCTTGCTGCAATTGCCGCTGATATCGGCATGGACGTACCTTTTTTCATGCGGGGCGGCGCCGCCTATGCCCGGGGCCGGGGCGACGTACTGAGATATTTCAAACTGCCGAAAATGGATATTGTGCTCTATTATCCCGGCTATTCCATCTCGACGAAATGGGCTTATGAGGAATATGATCGGGTTGGCTTGACACCATCGGTCGATTTGAATAACATCTTTGAGAAAGAAGGGAAAAAGAAAAAGAGAATGCGCGCCGGGTTCTCTTTGCACAACGATTTTGAGCAAATCGTGTTCAAGAGACATCCGGATTTGCTTGATGTCAAGACTCATCTACTGGCTGAAGGCGCCTTTCTGGTGTCCTTGACCGGCAGTGGGTCATGCATGTTCGCGGTTGTCGATGATCAGACTCGCAAAAAAGTCACGAGATATCTGGATAGTATCGGCGCGCAATATTTTGAACTGAGCACGATTTAAATTTTTTGCTGTTAGCCATGAACCAATTGGGGCGTCGTCTAAGGGCAGGACACAGGCTTTTGGAGCCTGCCGTGGGGGTTCGAATCCTCCCGCCCCAGATAGTTCCTTTCCCCTCTGGAGCGAGGGGATGAAAGGGAAAAAGGGAAGCGAAAGATCCATCTGCTGTTTACAAATTACTGATATCAGTTAACGGTAAAGGAAGAAAATGGATAAGGAAATCAAATTGTTTGCCGGCAGCGCAAGTAAAGAATTGACTTCGTTGATCTCGGCCCGCGTGAATATTCCGGTGAGCCGGTCACAGGTAAGGCGCTTTGCCGACGGCGAGCTGAAAATCAAGATCGAGGAAAATATCCGCGGCCGGGACGTGTTCATCGTCCAGTCAACCCACGCGCCGGCGGAGAACCTCGTTGAATTGCTGCTCTTTCTTGACGCGGCAAAAAGGGCATCGGCGGATCGGATCACGGCCGTGATACCTTATTTTGGTTATGCCCGCCAGGATCGAAAAGATGAGCCACGCGTGCCGATATCGGCAAAACTCATCGCCAATCTTCTGGCGACCAGCGGCGCGAGCCGGATCTTGACCATTGATCTGCACGCCGAACAAATACAGGGGTTCTTTGATATTCCGGTTGATCATCTATATTCGGTGCCGGTGTTCATCGACTATTACGAAGAAAAGGCGAACCAAGACTGGATAGTGGTTTCGCCGGACGCCGGACGCACCAATCGGGTGCGGGCGTTTGCTCGCCGTCTGGGTCAGAGTATTCCGATCGCGATCATCGACAAGCGCCGCACCGGCCCCAATCAATCCAAGGTGTTGAACGTAATCGGCGATGTCCAGGGCAAAACCGCGCTTATCTATGATGATATGCTGGACACCGGCGGCACAACCGTGGACGCGGCCGAGGCTCTGCGTGAGAACGGAGCGCGGGAAATATACGCCAGTGTTGTGCATCCTTTGTTCTCCGGCGACGCGCCGTCCCGGATCATGAAATCCTGCATCAAGGAGATCGTTGTTACCGACACCATTCACTTGGCGCAAGACCGGCTGCATGAAAAAATGAAGATTCTTTCAATTTCAAGCCTGCTTGGCGAGGCGATAACAAGAATTCACCAGGCAGAATCAATAAGCTCGTTGTTCAAGGAGGTTGACGAATGAAGGTTGAGCTGATGGCCACGCCATACACCCGAAAGAAAAAAGGCGACACAAAACGATTAAGAAACAGCGACAGTATTCCCGCAGTTATCTATGGACACGGAGAAGAGAGCCGGGCGGTTGCGATCGATCGAAAATCATTCAAGAGGATAACCGAAATACTGCAGCAAGAAGCGGTAATGCTTGAGATCTCGTTGATGGATATGAAGTATCTATGCGTCATAAAATCCGTTCAGCATAATCCAATGACCGGCGACATATTGCATGTTGATTTTCAGCACATCCATAGCACCGAGAAAATCAAGACCACGGTTCCAATACATCTTTTGGGTACTGCGCCCGGGATCAAGAAGGGCGGCATTCTGGATCAACATTTACATGAAGTTGTGGTGAAATGCCTACCAGACGAAATACCCGGCCGAATTGATATTGATATTTCCAGTCTTGATTTACATCAGACCATCCATCTTTATGACATAAAGAAATACGAAAAGATGGAAAATGTCGAATTCGAACCCAAAATGGAAACGCCGGTCGTTTCCTTGGTCGTGCCGCGGGCCGTAGAGGAAGCGGTTAAGCCGGCGGCTGCGGTCGAGGAGGCCGTTGCTGAAGAAGCGGTGGCCGAAGGCGCCGAGCAGGAAAAGGAAAAGGATAAGGCGGGCAAGAAAGAACCGGATAAGGCGGGCAAGAAAGAACCGGATAAGCCGTCTAGAAAAGAATAATGATAATTTTTGGGCTTGGCAATCCCGGCCTGAAGTATCGTTCGACAAGGCATAACGCCGGCTATCTGGCGCTCGATCAATTCGGCAAAAAGAAACGGCGGCGGTTTAGGGTGACCAGGGGCTATCATATCATGCGTTTCGCGATCAAGGAGATGACAATAGCGCTGGTCAAGCCGCAATGTTGGATGAATCAAAGCGGGTTCGCCGTGCGGCACTATCTTGACAAGCATCCGGATGCCTTCATGGTGATCGCCGATGACATCAACTTACCCTTGGGGCGAATGCGACTGCGCGCACGCGGTTCGGACGGCGGTCATCTCGGCCTGCGGTCGATTATCGAGGCGGTTGCTACGGATGATTTTCCCCGTCTCCGTATCGGTATTGGTCAACCTCGGGTCGACGCGGCCGAATACGTGCTTGATCGGTTCAATCTAAAAGAAAGCAGGATTTTGAAAAAAGTGATCGAACAAGGAATAAAAGGTATTGAGATTCTGGTTACTGACGGCATGAACAAGGCGCAGAATTATATAAACGGCATCGAGCTAACCGGAAAATCCGAAGCACGAAGAGAAAATGGATAAGTATATCGGCAGATCAGAATATCAGCGCGAAGGATATCAGAAGGTCAGATTATCAGATACGCTATTAGCATGAAGGTGGGTATTGTCGGCCTTCCCAATGTCGGTAAATCAAGCTTGTTCAATCTTTTGACCGGCGCCAATGCCCAGGTGGCAAAATTTCCGTTCACGACCATTGACCGGAACTATGGCATGGCCGCGATACCGGACGATCGTTTGGTCAAAATTCATGAAATTACCCAGTCCCCAAAGTTAAGACATGCCAGCATTGAATTCGTTGATATCGCCGGCTTGATCAAGGGCGCTTCAAAGGGTGAAGGCCTGGGCAATCAATTCCTGGCGCATATCCGGGATGTTGATCTTGTTATTCATGTTCTTCGCTGTTTCGGCGATACCGATATCCCGCATGGTGATGCCGTGATCGATCCGGTAAGAGATTATGATATTGTGCGGTCCGAACTTTTCCTGGCCGACCTGGACATAACCGAGCGCCGTTTGAAAAAGATCGAAAAGAATTTTGATCTGAAGACCGAAGTTGAAAAATTGACTAAGATACGCGAATCATTAAATCTAGGCATGGTTCCACCAGATGTTTTGCCTGATCTGCCGCTTCTGACGACCAAACCCGAGATCATCGTGCTCAATTTTGATGAAGACGGAAAATTTAAATGCCCGATTAAAGGTTATAGAATGTCGGTTAAGATTGAAGAAGATATTGTTGATTTCAGCGACGACGAGAAGATCGCCTTGCGCAAGGAGGCAGGACTGGATGACTCCGGGCTTGCCGGTTTGATCGAAATGTGTTTAAGACAGCTTAGAATTGTTTTCTTTTACACGATAAAGGGTGAAGAAACCCATGCCTGGCCCATAAGAATCGGCACCACGATCATCGATGCCGCGGGCAAGATACATACGGATATACAGAAAGGTTTTATCAAGGCTGAGGTCCTTGCCGGTCAGGAGTTCATTAATAATAAAGGCTTTGCCGCGGCCCAGCACGCGGGCAAAGCTAAGATCGAAGGCAAGGACTATATTGTCCAGGACGGCGACATAATCCTCATCAAATTCCGTTAGACGATACTGCTAAAAAGCAAAAGTTCCCTTTCCCAGACTGTCTGCAAAAGGGAACTTTTAGGCGATAGTAATCTTACCCCTTGACAATTCATTTATTTCTGTTATAATAGAATATACAGAAATTGGAGAAAATATGAAACTAAATAAAGAAATAGAATCCTGCATCATGGCCTGGGCCGAGAACGCGACCCGCTGGGGACTGAACCGCACCGAAGCACAGATCCACGCCCTGCTTTTCCTGGTCGAAACACCAATGACCATGGAAGAGATCGCCGAAACCCTGGGTGTTGCCCGTTCCAATGTCAGCAACAGCCTGAAGGTATTGCTCGGCTGGAGGATAATCAGGGCGATCAATGTCCGGGGCAATCGGCGCAAGCAATATGTTGCGTTAAAGGACGTCTGGGAAATGTTCCGCAGTGTTGTGTATGAGCAGAAAAGAAGGAATATCGATCCTTTTGTCGGCATGATCAAGGATACCAGGAATAAGCTTGAGCAATCAAAGGCGCGCGACGCCATGTCCGAGCACGCATTGAGACAAATAGCGCAGATGGCCGATTTCCTGGACGCCAGCAATTACTGGTTTGCCCAGTTACAATCGATGGCGACCGAGACCATACGCCAGTACATGAAACTGGGAAACAAAGTGCTTAAATTAACAAAGTTAATTTAAGCAGATTATATTGCACAGATGACCGATATCAGTAAAGGATTCAAAACACAAAAAATTTTAGGAGTAAATTTCAGTTTTTACAGAAACATCCGAAAATAACAAAGGACGAAGAATGTACGTAAAAATGATATTGCCCGCCTTAACCGAAGCGCACAGCAATTACTGGCGGCCGATCAAATATTCGCTTTTCCCGCCGCTTGGCCTGGCGACGCTCGCCGCGTATTTGCCGGCTGGCGTAAAAGTCGTGATCCAGGATGAACACGTGGAAAAACTCGATCTTGATGATAAGCCAGACCTGGTCGTTATCCAGGTTTACATCACATCGGCCTATCGCGCCTATGAGATCGCGGACCATTATCGCCAAAAGGGATCTTATGTCTGCCTGGGCGGATTACATGTTACCGCATTGCCCCGTGAAGCAAAGCATCATGCCGATTCGATATTCCTGGGGCCGGGCGAAGATATCTGGCCGGAGTTTCTGCGTGATTTTGCAGACCGTCAACTTAAGCCGTTGTACCGGTCAACAGTGCGAACGCTCGATCGTATGCCGCCGACACGCCGTGATCTGATCAAAAGAGAACTGTATTTGACGCCCAATACAATAGTTGTTTCCAGAGGCTGTCCGTACCGCTGCGATTTCTGCTACAAGGAGAGCTTTTTCAAAGGCGGGCGGTCATATTATCATCAGCATATCGATGCCGTACTGGCCGAGATCGATCGTTTGCCGGGTCGGCATCTGTATTCTCTCGATGATAATCTTTTCGCCGATGCAAAATTTTGCTTCGAGCTCTTCAACGCGATGAAAGGCATGGACCGGGTGTGGCAGGCGGCGGCCACGGTCTGCGATGTGCTGAACAGGAATAATATCGAGCTCGCCGCGGCGTGCGGGCTGAAGAGCATATTCATCGGTTTTGAATCAATATGCCAGGATAATCTCGATCAATGCGGTAAACATCAAAATCAGATAAAGGACTATGAAAAAGCAATACGAAAACTTCATGGACTGGGTGTGATGATAAACGGCAGTTTTGTTTTCGGCATGGATAATGATGATAAATACGTATTCCAGCGCACGGTTGACTGGGCGATCTCCAACAGCATCGAGACCGCGACCTTTCACATCCTTACGCCTTATCCGGGCACGCGCCTGCATAAGAGGCTTTCCCGGGGAAACCGTATCATAACTGATAATTGGGATCTCTACGACACCCGGCATGCCGTATTCAAACCGGCGCGCATGACGATATCTGATCTGGAGAAGGGATATAGCTGGGCCTATACGGAATTCTACAAATGGTCATCGATATTCTCCTCGGCCCGGGGCGAAGATGGGATCAAAAAGCGCCTGCGCCATTTTGCCTATGCTGCCGGCTGGAAAAAGCTCGAACCGTTCTGGAGCTGGGTGATACGGCACGGCCACCTAAAGCAAATGATACCGTTTCTGGAGAGCGTGCTGGATGGAAAATTACACAAGAAACAGAGAGCGGGCATGATGCCCGATCTTGCCGGCTGTCGTTTGGGCAAGATATTTTCTTACACGACTTTTGTGAATTCAATGAGAAGATAAATTTTGGGCGAAGCAAGGCTCATCTGAGCCACGGAT
>JBBIHN010000039.1:0-13852 GCA_037446995.1 Caldifarciminota bacterium
AGATGAGCCTTGCTTCGCCCAAAATTTATCTTCTCATTGAATTTGCAAAAGTCGTGTTAATTATTGACCTTTTCGCCTGCATTGTATATACTCCTGTTGTTACTATAACCATAGGGGCTTCTTTCGTTATAGAACAAGAAACAATACTCCGGAGCCCCTACTTTTTCAAGAAAATTGATCCTAATTACAATTTTGATTAAACAGGTACTGTTCGGTAAGATTATTTTTGATTGAAACCGGGCAGTTGACTTTGCCGCTGATTACTATATAATACGAGCATGGACATCTTTGATAAATGCAAATACATGGTCGAGCGCGTGAATATGGGTCACCAGATGGGCATATATTCATATTTCACGCCGATTTCATCGGCGCAGGATCATCGTGTCATCATTGACGGACGCGAGTTCATCATGCTCGGCTCGAACGGCTATTTGGGATTATCGGCTGATCCGAGAGTGAAGGAGGCGGCGATCAAGGCGGTTGAAAAATACGGTTCGACCTGTTCTGGATCGCGTTTTCTCAACGGCACGCTCGATATCCACGTCAAACTTGAAAACGACCTTGCGGCATTCTACGAGAAGCAAAAAGCGATTATCTTTTCAACCGGGTTTCAGACGAATCTGGGCATAATTTCATCTATCGCCGGCAAAGACGATATCATAGTAATTGACCGTCAGGATCACGCGTCGATAATCGACGGCTGCCGGCTCTCTTTCGCCGATGTCAAAAAATACCGGCATAATGACATGGAGGATCTTGAACGTCTGCTGGCCGGCCTTCCTGAAGACCGCGGCAAGATGATAATCGTCGATGGTGTTTTCAGCATGGAAGGCGACATGCCGCCGCTGGACAAAATCGTCGAACTCAAGAAAAAGTACCGAACGAGACTGCTGGTTGATGACGCTCACGGCGTCGGCGTTCTCGGCGAGCACGGCCGGGGCACATGCGAGTACTTTGGTGTGCTCGGCGATGTTGATATTGTCATGGGGACGTTCAGCAAGGCGTTCGCTTCGTTGGGCGGTTTTGTCGTCGCCGCCGATGACGTTATCACCCATATCAAGCACAGCGCGCGGTCCCTGATATTCTCCGCCAGCATGACGCCGGCTTCGGTCGCCAGCGCTCAGCAGGCGCTTGACATCATCAAGGCCGAGCCGGAAAGACGGCGCAGGCTCTGGGCGACCGCGGCTCGCGTTTTGAAGGGATTCAAGGATATGGGATTGGATGTCGGCGAGAGCCAGACACCGGTAATACCGGTAATTATCGGCGCCGATGAAACGTGTTTTGGGTTCTGGAAAATGCTGTTTGCCAGGGGTATTTTTACCAATCCGGTGATTTCGCCAGCCACGCCGCCGGGCCGGGCGCTGATCCGGACCAGTTATATGGCAACCCATACCGAAGAAGACATAAGAACCATCTTAGAGGTCTTCCGGGAATGCGGGCAGGCATTCGGTCTGGTCGCGACATGATCGATGTTGTTCCGGTCAAAACCGAAAAGCAGCTGGAATCGTTCATTGATCTGCCGTACCGTTTGTTCAAGAACAACCGGTACTGGGTTCCGCCGATAAAGAAAGACGTCTACAAGATCCTCGATATCAAGAAGAATCCGTTCTGGCGTCATTCGGAACGGGAATTGTTCCTTGTTTATCGCGACCGGCAGCTTGCCGGGCGCATTGCGGCTATCG
This sequence comes from Caldifarciminota bacterium, assembly GCA_037446995.1. Lineage (GTDB taxonomy): Bacteria > Hydrothermota > Tepidihabitantia > SM23-42 > SM23-42 > RBG-13-43-14. The sequence goes on from JBBIHN010000039.1 coordinate 1,686, forward strand.
TCGATTACAATTACGTTGATTTCTGGAATGAAAAAACCGGCTATTTCGGCTATTTTGAATGCGATCATGACGAGGATGCGGCCCGCGCCCTTTTCCAACGGGTCGGCGAATATATCGGCGATAAAGGCATGGAGAACTATATCGGGCCGATGAACCCATCGAGCAACGACGAAGTCGGCATTTTGATCGAGGGTTTTTTCACCCCGCCTTTCATCATGATGACCTACAACCCCGAGTACTATCGTGAGCTCTGCGAAAAATCCGGCTTGCAGAAGGCGAAAGATCTGTATTCTTTCTACGTCGACATGAAGGACATACCTTTCGATTATATCCAACGATTGAGTTCGATAGTCAGGCGCCGGGTTCCGGATCTGAAAGTCAGATCGATAGACATGGACGATTATTTCAATGAGGTGAAGAAGATCAAAGAGATATACAATGACGCCTGGAGCCGAAACTGGGGTTTTGTTCCGATGACCGATGACGAGATCAACGAGCTGGCAAAAAAATTGAAGCCCCTGTTGGTGCCTGAATTGGTAACCTTGATCGACGTCGACGGGGTGCCGAGCGCTCTGTCCCTGGCCGTTCCAAACTATAACTATATACTGAATAAATTGAACGGCCGGCTCGGGCCTGCGGGCATGTTGAAATTCCTGTATTTTCGAAACAAGATCAAGGAAGTAAGATTCATGATCATGGGTGTGAGGCAGCAATGCCAGAAAATGGGGTTGGAGGCGCTGCTGCTGGCCGAATCAGTCAGGATCGGACAGCAAATCGGCTATGTCGGCGGTGAGCTTTCGTGGACGCTTGAAGACAATCATCTGATCAACAACACGATCAAGAAGATCGGTGGCAAGGTTTGCAAAATACACCGGATGTTCAAGGGGTCGGTTAATAGATGATCTATTCTATCATGTTTACGGAAGAAATTAGGAGTTGAATAATGAAACAATTTGTCGTGATCGGCCTAGGACGTTTCGGCGCCAGTATTGCCAAGGCGTTGAGCAGCAAAAAGATCGACGTACTGGCGATCGACCGTGACGAAACCAGGGTGCGGGAGATGGAAGGCGTGGTTGGCCAAACCGTGGTGCTTGACGCGACCGATGAAAAGGCGTTAAGGGAGCTCGGCGTGGCTGACTTTGATACCGCGATCATCAGTATGGGAGAGACGATCGAAGACAGCATCATGATCACGCTCAGTCTCAAGGAGCTGGGCGTGCGCGAGGTGATCGTCAAGGCCCAGAACGAAATCCATGCGAAAATACTGAAGAAAGTGGGCGCTGACCGCATCGTTTTTCCGGAAAGAGATATTGCCGAAAGGCTTGCCGAAAGCCTGGCCAGTACAAAGATCTTCGATTTTATCGAATTATCGGACGCGCACAGCATTGTCGAGATGGTCGTTCCCAAGAAGCTGACCGATCGAACCCTGGGCCAGGCTAAACTGAGAGAGAAATACGCGGTGAGCGTCATCGCGATTAAACGCAAGGTTCCCTACGCGAAAGCGGACGGGGCGACCGATTTCCGGGACGAGATCAGAATCGGTCCCGGCGGCAACGACGAGATCATCGCCGGCGATGTCCTGATTATCATGGGCAAGAACGAGGACCTGGCAAAGGTCCAGAAGATATGAGCGATTTCAAAGATTTGATCGAGATCGGTGAATTCTACATCCTCAGCCAGAAATTCGACGAAGCTCTGAAGGCCCTGAAAAAAGCCGAGCGGATGAAAAAAAACGAAGCCCGTTTGTATTTTGACATGGGCATGGCGTATGAAGGGTTAAACGATTATGAACAGGCGCGGGAAGCTTACCGCGCCGCGTTGACGATCGATGATGAACACAAGGAGGCCCGGGAACATCTGGACCGGTTGATAGAACAATGAGATACCGATTGATAAAGGAAGAGATGAACTATACCGGCGAACAGCTGCGCGGTAATTTCGCCTATACGCGATTCGGTTTGGTCGGCGATTCGATAATCGCTTTTGCCGGCGCCTGCGATGTCAAGCTCAAAGAGATGATCGACATCGAAGATCTTAAGGCCGGGAAGATGATTTATTCGGAGTCGATGCTGCATTTTATCGTTGAATGTTATGATACCGACCTGGAGAAAATGGTCTTCAGGCAGATTCTATTGACCGATATCGTCAAGGATCAGATCAACGATCTCAAGGGTAAGATCATCGTTCGCCGGCACGGCACCGATCTATTCGATGAAGATGCCAAGCTTTCGATATCGGTTGCCACGGTCACGCCGATATCGTCGCTCTTGCACTTCGGGATTAACATCAGTTCTCAGAACACGCCGGTCAAGAGCCGCGGTTTGAAGGACTACGGCATCGACACCTTTGAGTTCGCAAATTTCATCCTTGATCGGTTTGCCAAGGAACATGATAAGATCTACAACGCCCGCTGCAAAGTGAGATGGACCCATTAGGGTAGTGGTTATGGATGGTTTCCTGCGCGAAGTATTCACGTCGGTGCAGGGAGAGGGTATATATCTGGGACGACGGCAGACATTTGTTCGCTTTCTCGGCTGTAATCTTGCATGCCGTTACTGCGACACGCCGGAAACGCGCGGCAAGGACGGGCACTTTCACCACGGTTGTTCGAATCCGGTTACGGTGGAACAAACCATGACGATGATCGACGAAGCGGAGGTCTCGATTACCGGGGGCGAGCCCCTTATGCAAATCGACTTTCTGGACGCGCTGGTTGATGTTTTGAAAAAAAGCGGAACGCGGGTCTATCTGGATACTAATGCGACTTTACCCGGGTCCCTGGCGCGAGTCATCGACCGGATCGATTATCTGGCGCTCGATTTTAAAATTCCGACCGCGACCGGACAGGAAGCGCGTTGGACCGAACACGAAGAATGTTTGAGGATCGCCAAGGACCGGGATGTTTTCGCAAAGATCGTTGTCAACGAAGACGTGTTGACGGATGAAGTCGAAGAAGCCTGTTCGATTATTCGCCGCGTGAATGCCGAGATTCCCCTGGTCATTCAGCCGGTTTTCGGCGCGGCGCTTGACAGAATTCTGCAAATGCAGAAATACGCCCGGCAGCGGCTGATCGATGTCCGGATAATACCGCAGGTGCACCGGTATCTGAACATACGATAGACGCTAAACGCTAGGCGCTTAGCGTCAGTAGGAACTAAACACTAAGAACTAGGAACGAAGACGCTAGACGTCAATCGCTAATCGGAAAGAAAGCATATCAGAGTATCAGGCTATCAGTAGGCAGATTATCAGAATATCAGCCGATCAGGTATTGAACCTGATATTCTGGTTTGCTGGTATCTGGCCCACTGACCTTCTGGTATTCTGATCTGCTTATTTGGTATCATGTATCAGGAATCGTGTATCAATCTTTTATGTTATCCGGCATCAGTCCATTTAGGCATTTCCCGCCTACGGCGGGTACCCGACTTTTTCCAGAAAGTTCGTCCGGTAGGAAAGGTTTGGAATCAGATGAAAGAACAACGAGTTGTAGAAACCGATGTTACGCGCTACTGCCAGGTTTCTAATAATGATCGAATCCCATGAGTAGAAACGGTCTCGCAGCGCTTCCATCCACGTATACAGGGCATGCGGATTCACGCAATCAAGGCGAACCACGGGCATCCATTGATCAAAAGCATTAAGAGCGTCGTGGATCATTCCTTTTCTTTCTAAATCTTTGTAGGTGGCGGTGCCGGGGATCGGGGTGCGGGCCGCGACCTGGATGAAATCGGCCTTCACTTTGACTAAGAATTTGTATAGCCGCCAGTAAAAACCTTCGGTTTCATCTTCAAAACCCAGCCGGATCTTGATGCCGGCAAGCATTCGGCGTTTGTGGATCATCCGTATTTGCCGTTCTTTTTCTTTCAGGTATTCGCGGTCCTCGATGTCTTTGGTAAGGTTGTTGCCCAGCCAATTCTCTTTGAGATAAATAACCCGAACTCCGGCTTCCTGCATCACGCGAAGCAGCCAGCGATTATCGAAGAGCGTGCCGGTTTGCACTATCCATCGTTTCTTGTGTCTCCAGGTTTGCTCGAGAAGGTTAACCGCGTAGTCCGGGTCGTGCAGAAAATCATCATCGCGTAGATAGATGATTTTACGCCTTATCCGGCCGACTTCCTTAACCGCGTCGTTGATATCCCATTGAACGATATCGCGGTGCATGATGCTTTCGAAACAATAGTCACGGTCCGCCGGCGCGCAGGTGCAGCCCATAGTCGTTTTCATCTGCGATAGTATCGGAGTGAATCCATGGCGCGATTCAATTCGGCGATCGACGCGGAAATGAGCGCTGCCCGGCGCTTCATATCGGGGGGCCAGATCGCCTTGCTGCAGATCGCCCATGATCCGGTCCCAGACCGAAGCGATATCGCCGATAACCACTGAGTCGTATTTCCTGCGGCAGCGCGCCGGATAGATCGAGGGATAGAATCCAAAGGCAATCACTTTGCCGTTGTTCCAGTACTGCCGAATCGCCTTTGCCGTGAATTCGGACAGGTTCAAGGGAACATTGGCGATTATCAGATCAGGTGTCATTTTGGGAGCTTCCTCGATTCTCTCGTCGAAGTAGTAAAAATCATGCGCGCGGGCAAGATGGCCGAGTCTCATCGCGTCGTAATTGGGCCGCCGGAAAAAAGCGCTGCCTCTTATCGCTTCGTACGGAACGTATTTCTTGCCGGTCGTGGTCGGATTGAAAAAAAGAATTTTCATCCCGGCGCGAATTATCTTGTCAGGTCATTATAGAACACGAGAATGATCAGGATCAAGATCAATGCATAGCCGATTTGCTGAATGACCAGATGGGTTTTACGCGAGAATTTGCGTTTTCGCACGCTTTCGATAATCGCGAGCAAGGCGTGCCCGCCGTCGAATGCCGGCAATGGAAACAGGTTGATAAGACCGAGATTCACCGATATCAAAGCCAGCAGGCTAAGCAGGTATTCAAATCCCCAGCTTGCCGATTCGCCGCTCAGCCGGAATATCGCGATCGGTCCGCCCAGGTTGCGCCGCGATATCTTTCCGGTTATCAACTGAACGAGCGTTCGGCTGATAACCAATAGATATTCAACTGTCCGCTGTCCGGCGTTCAGTACTGCCCGGGGCAGGGCTAATTTCTGTCGGGCTAAAGCCATCATCACGCCGATTTCTCCCACCGTGTCTTTGGAGACCGGATCGTAATGCTCTCGCGGCTTGACATTTGCCTGAAATTCATCGCCGTTACTCAGCCACACGATATTCAAAGCATTTCCGCGGTTGGCGCGGACCATATCGACCAATTGCTCCCAATCCTCGATGCCTATGTCATTGATGCTCGATATCATATCACCCTGTTTCATGCCGGCTTTGCCGGCTGGTCCATTACGTCTTACCGTGCCGATCACGGCCGGGATCAGGGGCGAAATGCCCGGATTATCGGTTGCCGGCGGCAAACTCAGAGACAGTTGCTCTTGATCGCGGACAATCACCAAGGTATTGGAATCGCGCGTCGAGAGCGAGACCAGAACATCCTCCCAGACCTTGAGCGGTTGGTTGTTCAAGGCAACAAGGGAATCTCCTTTTACCAAGCCGTGCTCAGCCGCCCATGAACCGCCGGCCACCTTGATCTTTAGAAAAGGAGTTACAAAAGCACCGAAAAAGGAAAAAATGACTGCCAGCACGAGAAATGCCGAGCCGATATTTGCCAGGGGCCCGCAGATCACGACCAGCACCTTACGTGAAGTACTCGCCTCGTAAAAACCGCTCTTGCCGGTTCTTTCATTGACCAGAGCCGGCTGTTCGTGAACATCAGGCGCCGGGATTTCGGCCTTCCTGGGTTTGAGTACCTCGCCCTCAAAATCGCCCATCATTTTCACGTACCCGCCTAACGGAAAGACAGCGATACGAAAATCGGTTTCTCCGATTTTTATCCTGATCAGCGGAGGTCCGTAACCGATCGAGAATTTTTCAACCGGGATCTTGGCGAGTTTGGCGGCAATGAAATGGCCGATTTCATGAATCGTGACCGAAAAACCCAGAATGAATATAAACGCCAGAACTGTAATCAACATTAAAACCTCCTGACCATTTGTCTCGCCCAATCTTCTGCTTGCCGGTATACTTCAATATTGCCGTCCCGCGCTTTGTGCTTTTGCATTACATTGCTAATCAGCCCAGGTATATCAGTGAATTTAATCTTATCCTCAAGGAAAAGTTTAACGACTTCTTCATTGGCGGCATTCATGACCGCGGGCATTGTCCGGCCGATATTCAGAGCATGATAGGCGAGTTCCAGACAGGGAAAGCGGTCTTTGTCTGGAGGGAGAAAATGCAGAGACATGGGTATTTCGAGTCGGATACCGGGGAAATTCGACGCGCGCCTTTGGGGGGATGTTATCGCGTATTGAATCGGCAGCCGCATGTCAGGCGGTGATAGCTGGGCAAGAACCGAACCGTCACTGAATTCGATCATCGAGTGGACTACTGCCTCGGGATGCACGACCACTTTTATCCGATTGCCGGGAAACCCAAAAAGATGATGCGCTTCGATGATTTCCAGTCCTTTGTTCATCATGGTTGCCGAATCAACCGTTATTTTTGCCCCCATGCGCCATACCGGATGCTTTAAAACTTTCCTTTTGGTGATATTCCTCGGAGATTTTCTCAGAAAAGGCCCGCCCGACGCGGTCAGGATCAGGTTTCTGACATCAGATCTCTTTCTGCCTTCAAGGCATTGATACAGCGCCGAGTGTTCGCTGTCAATCGGCAGCAGTTCGGCGCCGGCCTTTTTGACTGCCGGCATGACGATGCCACCATAGCTGACCAGAACTTCTTTGGTCGCAAGACATATCCTTGTTCTATTGCTTATCGCGGTCAACAAGGCATTGATGCCGATCGCCGACGCAAATGCAAAAATTAGAATATCCGGAGCAAGAGAATCGATCATCTCGTTCAGTCCGTTCTCGCCGGTAAGGAGCTTTACGGCTCCAAACTCGCCCGAAAACCTGCGGCTGGTTTGTTCGTGCACAATTGCTGCGGACTTGGGTCGTATCGCCTCGCATTGCTGATGCAAGATCTTCATATTCGAGTATGCGGCCAGCCCGATGATCTTGAAACCGGGCAATCCTTCAATGACTCTCAGCGCGTTCTTTCCGATAGAGCCGGTAGATCCGAAAATCACCACTTTCTTCATAATAAACAGCCGATTAGTTGAATATCTTTCTTGAAAGTGATCTTGATATTCCGGCAATCGCCTCTGAATACGTGAACCGGCTGGCCGATTGATTCCAGCATCGCCGCTTCATCCGTGTATTCGTGATGAAGACAAACCGTTTGGTAAGCCTTTCTCAGCAAGTCCAGATCAAAAAACTGCGGGGTTTGGATGAGAAACAAATGCCGGCGATCCAGAGTTCGTATTACGCGATTGCTTCTGACCAACTTAACCGTATCATTGACCGGCATTCCGGGTATGACCGCGCCGTGCTTCTTACAGAGGTTGATCCCGCGCTTGATCAGGCGCGGGCTGACAACCGGTCTTACGCCATCATGGATTACCGCGATGCCGCGGCGCCGGCCCATAGTCTTTATCGCATTGAGAACCGAATCCTGGCGCCGCGCTCCGCCGGCGACTATTCTAACTGATGATAGCCCATTGTTTTTCATGAGTTTCTTCTAAAAGACTATCTTGTCCGGCGGAACTACCAGAATCGTCTGATCAATCTCCCGGCATTTCTCAAAGACGCTCACCACATGACTGAGCAGCACTCGATCTTTGAGGACAATGAATTGCTTGTAAGCACCAAAACGCCGGCCTTTTCCGCCGGCCATTATCAGCGCGTAGACTGGCATGTTCAATAATAGCGACAAAACGCAAAAAGTCAATGAATAGCTGTCTGATATCTTTCAGTTTCATCACGGCAATCTTTGTTTTGATTCTTGACTTCTATACTATCTTGTATATAGTATGATAATGGTTTCTCAACACATGAAGGAGGAGATACTATGAAAAGGCTGGTAGGAATTGTGCTTCTTACCATCATACTGATCGGCTGCGGACCGAAGATGGCTAAGAAGGAGACCCTTGATGCGCTCAACGAGGCACGCGCGGCATTGGACGCGGCCCAGGCGCGGATCACCGAGCTTGAGGGACAAATTGCCGAACTACGGGCAACAAAAGCCGAACTCGAGCAGGGGATAAGCGCGATGGAAGCGCAGATCAATGAACTGCAGGACAAAATCAACCGGCATTGCAAGAAATCGGGAGGCAAGAAATGAAAAAGATTTACCTATTATTCCTTGCTTTGCTAATCGCCCTGCCGATGCTCGCTTTTGCCCAGGATAAGATGACGGAAAAAGAGGCGCAGGCAGAATTGGCCAGGATCAAGGCCGAGGTCGCGGACGCCGAGTCGCGTCTCAAGGATCTTGAACTTACGGCGAAAGAACTCGAAGCCGAGGTCGGTACGCTCCAGGCGCGTTATGATCAGATGACCGAACAGCTGGCAAAACTGAAGGAAGAATGGAAAACATGTCAGTATGGACGTTATAAGGTACTGGACGGCGACTGGCTTTCAAAGATCTCGAGCCTGCGCAACGTGTATAACAATGGCGCCAAATGGCCGTTGATATACGAAGCGAACAAAGACAAGATCAAAGATCCGGATATGATCAGTCCCCGGCAGGAACTCGTTATACCGCGTGAATAGTTCGGATGGGAGAGGGTGATTATCATCCCCTCCCGATTATCGTGAAAACGACAATCCCGATAAATGATGTTGATCCGACGATTTTGTTTGGCTGTAACGATGAATTCCTGAAGAAAATACAAAGCCGATTCAACGTTTCAATTACCCTGCGCAGTAACGCCTTGCAGGTAAGAGGCGATGAAAAGAATGTCCGGGACGCTGCCCGGATGATCAGGAACATGGTAAACGCCGGTGAAACCAGCGTCGACGCAGATGTCTACCGAAGAGTCAGCGAACATGAAGAGCATGATCCTTCCCAGGTGACAACGCCCAAGAAGCTGGTCAAGGCGAAAACCGAGGGTCAGACCCGGTACCTGAGCGCGATCGACAACTGCGATATAGTTATCAGCATCGGCCCGGCCGGGACCGGCAAGACTTATCTGGGCGTTGCCAAAGCGGTCTCGCACCTGATGGCCCACAAAGTGGACAGGATTGTCCTCACCAGGCCGGCGGTCGAGGCCGGTGAGTCGCTCGGTTTCCTGCCCGGAGCGATTGAAGAGAAGGTCGACCCCTATCTGCGTCCGTTATATGACGCGCTCAGCGATTTTCTGCCCTTTGACCGGATCAAAAAGTACCTGGCGATGAAGACGATAGAAGTCGCGCCGCTGGCCTACATGCGCGGCCGCACGCTCAATGATTCCTTCATAATACTGGATGAAGCTCAGAACTCGACCAGTATGCAGATGAAGATGTTCCTTACTCGTATGGGCTGGCGCTCAAAGGTCGTGGTAACCGGCGATATTACCCAGGTCGATCTTCCGGCCAATGTCTTTTCCGGCTTGATCGAGGTCCAGCATTTGCTGAAAGCAGTCGGCGGCATTGAGTTCGTATATCTGAACGAGAAGGATGTGGTTCGACATCATCTCGTACAGCGAATCATCAAGGCCTATGAAGACAAAGATCGAAGCTAAATACCTGGTCCTGGGCGGCTTGATTCTTCTCTACAACCTGCTTTTTTTGCCGCCTTTGTTTAATCCTCGTTATCAGATCAATGAGGGAGAGGTGGCTACTTTTCAGCTGATCGCTCCCTATGATTTCGATGTGCCGCGAAGCGAGCAGGAACTCAATGCCGAGCTGAGCAAAATCATTGATCGGATTCCGCCGGTCTATGATCATGATCCGGACGTAACCAGAAACATCGAAAGAAAATCCAGGGCGATGCAGGATATGCTTGCCGATCTCGCGGCGCAAGACGATCTTGGGACTGATACGGTGATAAACCAATTTCGCCGCCACCACGAGCTTTCGGAAAGAACGATCAGTTATCTGATCGGACCCCGGAACAAACAGACCATCGAAAAAATAACCAAGGACATAATAGCGTTATACTCGACCGGCGTGATCGATCAGAAGATGCCGAATAAGCGCGTCATAACCATCGCCGCCGGCAGCGAAGAAACGCCGATCGCCGCGGACCAGGTCTATTCGATCGACGAGGCAAAGAAATTACTGAGTTCTGGACATCCGGACGAGTACGGCGAGGTCGTCGGCTATCTGCTGGTTCCGAATCTGATCTACAACGATACCAAAACCCGGAACCGAATCGACGAGGTGTATTCGAACGTCAAGAAGATCAAAGAAACGATACTCAAGGGCGAGATCATTGCCGAGAAACACAAGAGAGTGACCGGCGCGGTTCTCGAACGCGTCCGCGCCCTGGAGCAAACGTATACGACAAGCGGTATCTGGGAGGCGATAAAGGTTATGCTCTTCCGCAATCTCCTGTTGCTGGCATCGATCTTCTTGCTCTACAAGACCGCGGCAGTGTGGAATTATCAGTTTATCACCGGCAAGAATCTGTATTTCATCGCGATGATCTTCGCCGGTTATCTTAGCGTCGGCAAGATTATGGAGATCGCCGATCTTATCTATTTACTGCCGATTTCCTTCTTTGTGTTTCTTCTGACTTTGTATTTCGATCTTTTCGCCGCGATGATCTTTACGATCGTCGGTGCCGCCCTGATCGGCGTCACGCTCAAATCACTGCCGATATTCGTGTATTTGTTCGTCAGTGGTTCAGTCGCAGCATTCTCCACGCAGTCGATAAATTCGCGGCTTGCATTCTACCGTCCGATGATTTACATCGGCATCGCCAATGTCGTGGCGATACTGTTCGCCGATCTTTATCTCATCAGAGGGCCTTTCGTCCTCGGTAATATCGGCACCGGCATCCTGAACAGCATTATAGGCAGTTTCAGCTTCGTCCTGTTATTGCCGTTATTGGAGCGCATTTTCGATTTTACCACTGACCTGACCCTGCTCGAGCTGGGTAATTTGAACCTGCCGTTGTTCAAGGAAATGGCGATCGAAGCTCCCGGCACCTATCATCATTCGCTCGTCACCGGCAGCCTTGCCGAGTCGGCGGCTCGCGCGATCGGCGCCGATCCGATACTGACGCGGGTCGGGGCGTATTATCATGACATCGGCAAGCTGAGAAAACCCGAATATTTCATCGAAAATCAGATTGGGGGCGTCAAAAACCCCCATGACAGCCTGAAGCCGCAGATGAGCGCGCTGGTGATCATCTCCCACGTCAAGGATGGGCTTGAACTAGCCAAACGCCTGAAACTGCCGCGCAAACTAAGAGTAATAATCGAACAGCACCACGGTACGACCGCGATCGAGCTGTTCTACAAGAAAGCGATCAATCTATCGGAAGATACAAACGAAGATATATACCGTTACCCGGGTCCGAAACCAAAGAGCAAGGAAGCAGCCCTGGTCATGCTTGCCGATACCGTTGAGGCGACCGCCCGCAGCGACAAGAATATTACGGTCAACAAACTACAGCGTATCGTGAAAGACAGTATTGAGAAGAAATTCAACGACGGCCAGCTCGACGAGTGTCCGATTCATCGGCAGGATCTTGAGGCGGTCAAAACCGCGTTTCTCTCGATCCTTACCGGCGTTTTCCATCCCCGCGTCGATTACCGCAATGAACAGAAACACGAGCGGGTTTGAAATGAAGGTGAGCATATTCAGAGAATCAAAGCGCGTCAAGTTGGATCAAAAACTTCTCTCTCAAATCGTCGAACGCGCGGCAAGAAGCGAAAAGAAAGTCTTTGAACGGATCAACATCATAATCACCACTGATCATTATCTTAAGAATTTAAACCGGCGATACTTAAAGAAGAATCGCCCGACCAACGTGATCGCCTTTGACCTCGGTAATACCGGCGAGATCTACGTTTCGGCGGAGCGGGCAAGAGATTCTTTTGACCTGTGTTATTTTGTTATCCACGGCTTGCTGCATCTTTGCGGTTATGCCGACCGCTCGGCCGGCGATCGTCATTTGATCGATCGCCGGACGCTGATTTTGTTGCAGGATTTTCGACGCTGTCCGGTCTAGACATGACCGGCAGCGGCCGCGACACGCCTCCTGATTTCTTCGGTAAATTCTAGTTTACTGTCGCATAAATAACTTGACATCTAATTACACGACTTTTGTGT
>JBBIHN010000040.1:0-13347 GCA_037446995.1 Caldifarciminota bacterium
GGTCGGGAGGAACTGAAGTTGGGAAGTATTGAGGCTAAGAAGTTGCGCGATGATTTCTTCCCACAGCTTCTCAACTTCTCAACTTCCGGTTTTCGATGGTTTTTCACTGTTGCCTCCTATGGCTGAAGATTCATCGGCGAAATCACGCCGTTCAGAAAAGTTCGCTTACGCATACGCTGAGCATTGGTCAACACAATATTCTGATCTTCAATCGTGTATGAATTGCTTGGATACTGATAACCGCCCATGGGCCGGGAGGTAACCACAATCGTATATCGTATTGCCCATTTTCGGGCCGGGTTCGAGAAAGAGCCGGGCATAGTATTGCGCCAGGTTTCGATTATGCCGTCGCCGTCCATATCCATTCCATAGGCGAATTGCATATTTTCGACGTTGTCGAGCAGGGTATCCTGGCCGCGTACCAGTCTATCGCCAACCAATTTAAGCGTAAGACCCTGGTTGTAAACGGCGTCAACAAAACCCATTGCCGGCAAGCCGGAGATCGCGCCCACTGGATTGTCAACCGTGACACTGCATGCCGGTATTGCATTGCCCCACATATCGTGATAGGTAAAATTGCCAGTGCTGATAACATTAATCGGGCCAGGCGGATTGAGTATTTTACGGTCGGCGTCAAGTATGACCAGACGATCGCCGGGCTTGAAATTGAAATTGGGATCGCTGTGACGGTAAACCAGAATCGTTGCGGTACTGGCTTTATCGAGCAACCAGGTCCACTTGGTTTGATGAGATTCAAAACCAAGCCCGGTCGCGCGCAAGGTCAAAGAATCCGGATTGCCGTTATACACGGTAATCGCATTGTCATTTCTGGGATGTCCCAGTCCGATCACGGCAAGATCCCACTTGAAAAGACTGAGCGCCACCTGGGCATCGGTTTGCATTACCGATGTTCTTTGTACCTGGATTGACCGGATAACCTGCAAATTCAGAATCGAATAAACCGCCAGCAAAACGATCGAAAGCATTACTAAACTGACCAATATTTCGACCATGGTCATGCCGCGCCGCGGTCGGCTAAGTGTGTGCATAGAATTAACTATCATATGTCCTCCCGTGCCTATATTCGTTTCAGTAGATCAGTGGTAATGCGATGCTGATTATTGGTGCCCCATAGAATGTGAATGCGAATCGTCTTGATATCGGGTTCGAGCACATGGTCGGCAATGTTCCATCGGGCAATATAACGATAATGAGCAACCGGATTGGAGATTATCATGGAGTGGTCGGCCGTGGTGTCATAGTCGTTGAGATCGTTGGTATCGCCGTCGTCGATAAAGGCATTGGCGGTCACCGGCAGGGCGGTCAATGAGTCGAATAATCGAGCCATGGCGACCCGGGCATACATCCGGTTATTCACGACCGTATTGACTCTCATGCCCATAACCGTCATCTGGCTTGCCGCCAGTATGCCGATTGACAGGATTATGATCGCGATGATTATCTCCAGTAAAGTAAATCCCTTTCTCATTTTAGCTCCTCTCGGCATCATTGCCGATTCCAATTGCCGTTCCTGTGGAAATACACCGAGATTTTACCCAGCGCATTAACGCCCACGGCATAATCTTCCCGGCCATTGGTTATGTAGGCCACGCCGCTGGTCGCTGCTCCTCTCGGGAAGAAATTAAGCACTGATCCGGGAAAATCGAAAGTTCCGACCGCGCCGTCCGGATCTTCAGGAGGCGTCGTCACCGCGAACGAAGCGCCGAAATAGAGATTGCCGCCCGTGGTTTGACCAAGCCGGTAAACGGTAGTATCGCCATTTGGATTGACCACCCGATAATGATAATTGTCGGTAGTGACAACTTGATAACCTTGACCGAGCGCCAGGGCGCGCTCCCGAATCTGCCGGAAGTCCTGACCGATTGCCATGGCACCGGCGCGAATTCGTTGCTGGGTTTGCCTTGCCGCGAATTGCGGCAAAACCATGACCATCACGATGCCGATTATCGCGATCACCACCATTAATTCGATCATGCTAAAACCATTTCGGTGTCTAAATTGCCGAGAGGTTCCAGCCTTGAACAAACATGTCATATTCACCTCCGTTTTTCTCTGTCTTTCAACTATCAATGAAGCAATACTTGTGCCAGTTTCGTACTTTTACTGCTCGAAATATCGAGATATAATTCAGTGCCTGGGACAAAAATGGGCAGGGGGGCACCGAATTGGGTAATTTTTTACACAGTGAATATTAAAAGTCCAAAATACCTAAATATCTAAACGACTAAATACACGACTTTTGTAAATTCAATGAAAAGATAAATTTTGGGCGAAGCAAGGCTCATCTGAGCCAATGAGCCCAAATCTTATCTTCTTTAAAAAACGCAAAAGTTGTGTTCTTAGTTCATAGTGTCTGGTTATATTGACTTTCAGATATCGCTTATTATAATTGAGCATGCATTTAATCCTGTTTCTGCTGATGATGCCGCCCAACCCCTATGCCGATGTCCGAAAACCGATTATCGAGCCGAAATGGCCGGCATTGATGAATGCCGGCGTCAAACGCGTGGACCCGGCGTTTGGCGAGCGCAAGGCATTGGTGATATTGATCGATTTTGCCGATAATCAGAGATTCTATTCTTCAAGCGATTTCGATTCGTTGATTTACGGGACAAACCAGAATTCGCTGCGCGATTATTACACGGAAGTTTCGTTTGGCAAGTTCACGATCGACACGGCGAGCATGATCACCGACTGGGTACGCGCGCCGAACAATTATTCCTATTACATCGGCGACAGTTTTGGCATTTATCCGGGAACTTATCCGAATAATGTTCAGGGCATTGTCGTCGCGGCCTGCAGTCTGGCCGATCCGTTCGTGAATTTCAGCGAGTTTGACACTGACGGCGATGGTATTGTCGACGCGATATTCATCGTTCACGCCGGTCCGGGCGCCGAAGAAACCGGCAATATAAATTATGTCTGGTCCCATCAATGGCAGCTGTCAAATACCGGCTCGGGCTGTCCGGGACCATACCAGACTAATGACGGAGTGGTTGTCGATCATTATTCAATGGAGCCGGAGCGTTTTGAAACCTATACCAGCCGGATCACGGTTGGAGTGTTTGCCCATGAGTTCGGCCACGTGCTGGGCCTGCCTGACCTGTATGATCGAGATTACTCAACCGCGGGCATCGGCCGATTCTGTATAATGGCGGCCGGTTCCTGGGGCCGGGTAAGCAGCCAGGATCTGCCCGGATCATCGCCCACGCATTTTTGCGCCTGGGCAAAATATCAGCTGGGCTGGGTGATGCCGGTCGCGGTCGACCGCGTCGGTGTATCCAAACTGGAAAACCAGTCAATACCCTGTGCCGCACGCCGGCCAACCGCGTATCGCCTGCTCAATGACGAAGGAGGTCCGAACTGGAATCGCTCGGGCGGTACCGGAGAATATTTTCTCGTCGAAAATCGTTTCCGCGCGGGTTTTGACCGCAGTCTGCCCGGCGACGGTCTGCTGATTCTGCACTGTGACGACACACGCCGGCATAATGACGATGAAAGATACCCTCTGGTCGGTATTATGCAGGCCGATGGCGATGAATCATTCTTACTGCCGCGAAGCGATCCGGGTAGTGCCGACGATCTCTGGAAGAATAGAGCATACGGGTTTGGCGATACATCAAAGCCGGCAAGTTTCGATTATAAGGGCAATCCGACCGGCGTTTGGGTTTATGATATCGGTCCGGCCGATTCGTTTATGCAGGCTTCTTTCTGGGTAACACCGGTTCTGCTGGGCACGGTGTATTCAATGCCGAACCCGTTCATTATCAATCAAGAGCCGAGCTGGGGCAGAAAAATAATTATCACCTACATACCCACCGACACGGTCGGGCTGATCGATCCTAATCCGATGTTCACGGTCACGATTTACAATATTGCCGGCGACCGGGTCCGGGTATTGAACACCGAGCCGGATGAGATTGATCGCACGCGGCGCCAGGCGTTCTGGGATTTGAAAACCGAAAAAGGACAGGAAACGGTCAGCGGCATGTATTTGTTCGTTATCGAAACCCAGGGCGCGAAAATTGAACGGAACAAGGGACGTTTGACGATAATCCGGTGAAAGGCGCGTACCCGAGAAACCTCGCCGCGATTGCGATCGCCTTTATCTTTCTGATTCTTTTTCTGGCAACGATGAATTTTCTGATCAATATCGAGTTCCGCAGCCGTTTCATCGAACTTGACCGGAACCGCGTAATGACCATTGCCGATATCAGCGGTTCGTATTTTACCGGCACCTATTCAACGCCGGACCAGACGCGTTTTCTTCATTCGCTCGCCAATGCATTTGAGCTCGAGTATTTCGTTTTAACCGATACCCTTGGGAATGTGATATTTGATTCACGGCGTCAGAGACACCCGAATACCCCGGCGGTCCGGATAAACTGGCAGGAGAGTTTCAGGAAAAGCCTTGCCGGCAAGCATTTCGTGCAGGAGCGCAATCGCTTTCTCTATCTGGGGAGCGAGCCGCCAATGTACTACTTCATGGTATTATCAAGGTCTTACAGCACGGATTTCGACCGGGTATTTATCTGGCATGTGGTTTTCATCACCCTGTCGCTGTTTGTCGCGGGGGTCCTGGGGATCATTGTGATCCGTAATCTCCTGACGCCGATGCGCTATGTGTCAAAGGCGGCAGAGGATTTCGGCATCGACATGGAAAAAGAAGGATTTGTCGCCGAAACCTTCAATCAAATATTCAAGAAATTGCAGCACCGCGAAAAAATGCTGGTCGAATTCTCCGCCTATATTGCCCATGAATTCCGCAATTCGATCGGCACGATCGCCGGGTTTGCCCGTTTGGTCGAAAAAGGAAAAAAATCGGCGAGTGCGATTACCGACGAATGCCGGGTCATGGAAGACCTGATCCAGAGGTTTGTTGAGTATGCCCGGCCGTTGAAACTTGTAGCCGCCAACCTGCAGGTTTCCAATCTGATCGGCGATGTCCTTGCCAGGATAACGGTACCGGAAAAGATCAAGATCGATGTTGACGTGCCCAGGGACCTTTGCGTGCACGCCGACTATGAGCTGTTATTCGCGGCGGTAGCCAATCTCCTGCGGAACGCGGTGGAGTCGATAGAGAACAAGGGCACGATAAGTATCCAAGCCGGCGAAGATAACGGCAATGTCTATGTCGCAATCCGAGACAGCGGGATCGGGATCGAAACGCTCGATCTGGAGACGATATTCAACCCGTTCTACTCAAAGAAAGACCAGGGCATGGGACTGGGGCTCGCTTACGTAAAAAAGATCGTGGAAATGCACGGCGGCAAAATCGAAGTGCAGAGCGAACCGGGCCAGGGAACCGAGTTCACGCTGTGGCTGCCGAAAAACGCAGGAAGTGGGAAGTAAGGGCGTAGCGCGAAGAAAAACCGTAATCAGTATACAGTAAACTGTAATCTGCAAAAAATTCCAGCGAAGCTTGATTCCATGCCGAAGGCGTTGCTTCCAGCCGCAAAGCGGCTTTATTCCAGTGCGCAGCACTATATCCTGCATCATGTATCTTATATCGTGAATCCGGCATCAGTCCAATCAAAATCTTGCTTTTTTGATGAATTTGATTATAGTATTTATCGAGGAGTTATCATGCGCGAATTTATCCGCAGAATATGCGATTTTCTGGAAGTCAAAAAAGTCACCTACGGCGATGTGCGAATCGTCGAAGAAGAGATGGAATTGATCGTTTTCAAGAACGGCATTATCGAGGCGATCACCCGCACTCATGACGCCGGTTTTGGCGTCCGCGTGTTAAAGAATTCGGCCTGGGGGTTTGCCTCTTCAAACGTGATCAATAGGAAAACCGCCGACTTGGTCGCGCGCGACGCGCTGAAAATTGCCCGGGCGTCGGCGGCGATACCGGGGCCGGAGGTCAAACTGGCGTCGGTCGAACCGGCAAGAGGCAAATACCGGACCAGGATCGAGATCGATCCTTTCAAAGTGCCGATCGGGAAGAAAATCGATTTACTGATGAATTGCGAGCGCGTATTAGCCCGGGACGCGAAGATAAAAGTCAGAACCGGTTTTGTCCGGTTCAACCGCCGTCACGTGCATTTTGGTTCGACCGAGGGTTCGGCGATCAGCCAGGAGTTTTTCTACTCAGGCGGCACGGTTCGCGCCTATGCGATGAGTGACGGCGAGGTGCAGTCGCGTTCCTACGGCAATTTCCGCCAGGCCGGTTACGAGTTCATCGACACGCTCGATTTGACGGCGAACTCGGCGCGCATCGGCGAAGAGGCGCGGCAGTTACTCGACGCCGAACAATGTCCGGAAAAGATCACGACGATCGTGCTTGACGCCGAGCAAATGGTTTTGCAGGTGCATGAGTCTTGCGGGCATCCGACCGAACTCGACCGGGTCATGGGGACCGAAGCGTCATATGCCGGAACCAGTTTCATGACCGTCGATAAACTGAACAAACTGCGATACGGTTCGCCGTTGATCAGCATCGTTGCCGATGCCGGCACGCCCGGCGGACTGGGCAGTTCTAGCTGGGATGATGAGGGCGTTCCGGCGCAGCGCGTTTACCTGATCAGGGACGGATTGTTTGTCGGCTATCAGAGTTCCCGCGAAACAGCGCCGATCGTCGACGGCCGATCGAGCGGCGCGATGCGCGCCGACGGCTGGAATCGCATTCCCTTGATCCGCATGACCAATATCAATCTTCTGTCCGGCACGAACAGCCTCGAGGAGTTGATCTCCGGAACCGATGACGGCGTGTTCATGACGACCAATAAATCCTGGTCGATCGACGATAAGCGGCTCAATTTCCAGTTTGGCTGCGAGCTTGCCCGGCGTATTGAGAAGGGAAAACTGACCAGATTATACAAGAATCCGACTTATAGCAGTACCACGCCGAAATTCTGGAACAGCTGCGACGGCCTGGGCAACGAATCAACCCGCGAGCTTTTCGGCGTACCTAATTGCGGCAAGGGCGAACCCGGTCAAACGGCGTTTGTCGGGCACAGCACGGTGCCGGCGCGATTCCGCAATGTCCAGATCGGGATAGCTAAATGATAGTAAAAAAGGGCTGGGGTTGGGATGCTTGAATTATGTAAGAATTTAACCAATTGCCACTTAACCGAGAAAATCCAGCATCTTAACCTCAACCTAATAACTTTAATCCTGTTACTTGCAAACTGTGCCTATTTCAATACCTATTACAACGCGAGCCACTATTTCCGCCAGGGGCTCAAAGGCGTGCGGCATGACACCCTTCAGTATGACAATGAAAATTTCAACAAGACGATCGAGAAGACCACGGCGGTTATCGTCAAATACCCGCGGTCGCGATACGTTGATAATTCGCTTTTCATGATGGGGGTTTCTTATTATTACAAGGGCGATTATGCCCGGGCCGCCGAGAAGCTCGATTTTCTCGTTGCCAACTATCCGCAGTCCGATTTCACGCATGGGGCGTATTATTACAAGGCGCTGGCTTATCTCAAGACCCGTAAATACAGTCCGGCGGTGATCGCCCTGAACCAGGCGGTGCAGTCCAGAAAATACCGTGAAAGAGCGCGTTTTGCATTGTGTTATGTTTATTATCAAGACAACAATTACCCTGCTTTGAACAAATGCGTCGAGGAATTGTTCTCATCGAATCTCGACAAAAGAGAACGCCGGGCGCTGCTCAAGCTGGTCGCCGATGCCAGCCATAAACAGAAGAAATACCAGGATGCGCTTTCTTATTACAATGATCTGCTGGCCAAGGCTCTGACCCGTGAGGAGAGGAAGATCTACAAGTCCGAAATCGCGAAGATATATCTTGAAACAGGCGAATACGAAACCTGCCGCAATTTTCTTGAAGGCGAAGGCGACGAGGAATTTCAGGAAATTCTCGGCGATCTCCATGTCCGGCTGGGGGACTACGAGGAGGCAAAAGAAATATACCGGCCTTTGGCCTCGTCCAAATATGGAACCGCGGCGGCCGGGATTTTTTTTAAGCTCAGCGAAATATACCGCGCAGAAGACAGCATTGAAACGGCGATCGCGTATTACGATTCGTCGTTTGCCCGCGGATCAACCAGCGAATACGGATTAAAAGCTAAAAACATGAGTGACATGCTGCGCCGCATGCAGTCGCTCAGCCAGGAGACCGAGGATCTGGACCGGGCTCAGTTTTTGCGGGCCGAAATATACTATGTGGATTTCAATGATCCGCGCCGGGCGGCGGTTGAATACGGCAAAGTCTATGATGAATATCCGGCGAGCATCTGGGCGCCCAAGGCGCTGTACGCCCATCTCTGGATCGCGGTGAATGAATTTGGCGATGATTCCTTGGCGCTTGGACTTGCCGACCGGTTGATCGGTCAATACCCGGCAACTGAATACTCGGCCGCGGCGGCAAGGATCATTGCCGGATCAGGCAATGACCGCGATGAGAACGGTCCGGAACCATGAAGCCCGGGCAATTTGAAGCTCTGATTATTGCCAAGAATCGGTTGAACTCGGATACATTTTCTCTTGAGTTGAAAGCGCCGGGCCTGAATCTTCGGCCCGGTCAGTTTTTTCAGATCCGCTCCGGCGACACCTATGATCCGTATTTGAACCGGCCGGTCAGCGCTGCCGGCTACCAAAGATCCCGTCTGTTATTGATCATCCGGAAAGTCGGTAAGGGGACAAGTCTCATCCTGAAAAAGAATGCCGGCGACCGGTTATTGATGCTTGGTCCCATGGGCCGGGGCATTTCCCCGGCAAAGAAAAGGACTTTGCTGATCGCCGGCGGCATCGGCGTAGCCCCGTTGTATTTCCTTGCCCAGAACCTGTACGCCCGGCAAATACCTTTTTCAATGATCTACGGCGTGAAAAACAATGGCGATCATATTCTGAAGACGAAGTTGAAAAGAATCTCTTCGGATCTGGTTCTGGCGTATGAATATGGCCGGGGCAGGAAAATGACGGCCTTGGATGCGCTTAAAGACATCGAACTTCGTCAATACGATGTTGTTTATGCCTGCGGACCAGAAGCGATGTTGTCGGGTTTGCAGAAGATGAAAATCAACCTGCCGACATATGTTTTCTGCGAAGGTTTTCTCGGCTGCGGCTGCGGCATATGTCTTGGTTGCGCGATCAAGATCAACGGGATATATAAACGCATCTGCACGGACGGACCAGTGTTCAATCTCCGGGAAATAGATTTCAATGTTAGATCTGATGGTTAAGCTCTACGGCATCACTTTTAAGAATCCGATATTCATCGCTTCCGGGACGTTTGGATTCGGTTTGGATTTCAAGGATGTCAGCAACAGGGTCGGCGCGATCTTCACCAAGGGTATTACCATGAAGCCGCGCGCCGGCAATCCCCCGCCCCGTATCGTTGAAACCGCGGCCGGGTTGATCAACTGGGTGGGTTTGGAGAATCCGGGCATCGATTATTTCTGCCGCGAGATATTGCCGGCAGTGAAAGAACTGAAGTGCCGGGTTTTTGTCAATGTCGCCGGTTTCTCGGTCAGTGATTATGAAATGATAACCGAGAAGCTTGCCGACCGGGCGGACGGGCTGGAGATCAACGTTTCGTGCCCGAACGTGAAGGAAGGCGGGGTCCTTTTTGGCCAGAATCCAAGAATCGCGGCGCAGGTGACGACCGCGGTTCGCCGGCGCACGCGGCGGCCGGTGATCGTGAAGTTGACGCCGAATTTCTGCGATCCGTTGGTTATCGGCAAGGCGTGCATCGATGCCGGCGCCGATGGTCTATCCTTGATCAACACGGTTTTCGGTCAGGCTTATGATGCGTGCACCAGTAAACGGATTATCTCCGGCGGCCTGTCCGGACCGGCGATAAAACCCTTTGCGCTTCACTGCGTAAACCGGGTCGCGGTATTGGGCGCGCCGGTGATCGGTATCGGCGGCATTGAAACGATCGCTGATGTCCGCGAATTCTTCGCGGCCGGCGCGAGCGCCGTGGCGATCGGCAGTGCATTATTGCGCGATCCCTATCTGCCATTAGAAATAGTAAAGGAGTTTGAAAAAACCTCAATCCTCCCCCTCGAGGGGGAAAGATAGGGAGGGGGTGTATATGAATTTAAATGTCGGTATTTTGTGCTTGGAATTTGTTTAGGATTTTCCGCCTCTGCCAGAGGCAGACAAGAAAGGCGGATCAGCTTCATAAATTATTTTATAAAAAGGCTGAAGATAATAGAATTTAGGATTTGTAACGGCAAGGAGTTGATAAATGAGTGAAAGCAAGGTGATTGTTTCGCTGGATCTTACTGATCTTGATAGAATAAAGAAATTGGTTACCCGGTTAAAGGGTGTGATTGAGATCTTCAAAATAGGGGCAATACCTTTTACCTATTTTGGCCCTGAGTTGATACGCTGGCTCAAAGAGAACGACTGCCGGGTAATGCTCGACCTCAAATACCACGATATTCCCAACACCGTGGCGCGGGCTTGCGAGGGCGCAATGGAACTCGGCGTTGATATGATCACGATCCACGCCAGCGGCGGCTTTCCGATGCTTGAGGAAGCGGTCAAGGCGACTTTGCTGGTTGCCGATGTCAAGAAGATCGAGCGTCCAAGATTGCTCGGGGTGACGATTCTGACCAGCATTGATGAGGCTTATTTCAAGGATCTATTCGGCGATATCAGTCGTAGTTTGGAAGAGCAAGTCGTTTTTCTCGCCCAGCTGGCGCGCAGCGCCGGTCTGGATGGCGTGGTCGCTTCGCCTGATGAGATCAAGGCGATCCGGCGGTCCTGCGGCGCTGAATTGATCATCGTGACGCCCGGGATCCGGATCCAGGATGAGCCGGTCGACGCGGATGACCAGGCAAGGGTTATGACCCCGCGGGCAGCCATTGAAGCCGGCGCGAACTATATAGTGATCGGCCGCCCGATCGTCAAGGCGGAAGACCCGGCGTCGGCGACCCGGAAAATTATGAAGGAGATTGCCGGTGGAAATTGAGAAGCTGTTGAAGGACCTGAAAGTATTGCGGGAAGGTCATTTTCTGTTGAATTCCGGATTGCACAGCCGGTTTTATTTCCAAAAATTTCGCATCCTGGAGTATCCGGACGCGACCACCAGGTTATGCAGCGTGATTGCCGAAAATTTCGCGAAAGAACCGGTTGACTGGGTGATCGGTCCGACCACCGGCGGCGTTATAATCGCCTTTGAAGTGGCGCGCCAGCTTAAGGTTCTTGCCGGATTTGCCGAAGAAACGAACGGCAAACGGATCATCGGCCGGGGATTCGACATTAAGGGCAAAAGGATTCTGCTGGTCGACGACGTCATGACCACGGGTAAGTCCCTGGTCGAGACGATCGATGCGATCAAGGAAAAAGGCGGTGAGCTGATCGGGGTTGCGGTTCTCATTGACCGAAGCGGACACAAACTGCCGTTCGAATATTACGCCTGTTACCGCAAAGAAGTTGAGAACTATCCGGCGGACGACTGCCCGCTGTGCCGGAAAAACGTGCCGCTTGATAAACTCGGAGGCGCGTAGATACCGGTTTTCTTGAATTTTCTGCACTCCGCCTCCTGGATACTGGCAAGCATCTTTGTCCCGCTGATCGCCAGTCAGTATACTGATAATCTGTTTGTAATTTCCATGATCGCGGCGCTTTACAACGGCATGGTTTTTTTCTCGGCGACCATTTTTGGCCGCCTGGGCGATACCTTAAGCCGCCGAAAAGTGGTGATGGCCGGGTTTCTGATATCCGGCATCGTTTTTTTCCTGCATATTTTTGTTCCCGATCTAAAGACCCTGTTTATTGTCCGGGGCATGGCCGGTATCGGTGTCGGCATGATACCCGGGTCGCTCGCCGCCCTTGTCTGGAGCGGTTCGGTCGCCCTGTTCACCGCCTTCGGCTCACTGGGATTTGCCCTGGCCAGCATTATCGCCGGTTTTCTTAGGCATCATACCTTGATATTCGCTTGCGCCGCTCTATTCTGTGCTGCCGGCTTTGCGCTTGCCGCAAGGATAAAGGAAACGCCGGTTAAACTGAAAGTGCCGCTCTTTCCCTATTTGATCATCCGGAAAAACATCGGCATCTATCTTCCTTATTTGATCCGTCACAGCGCGGCGACCGCGATCTGGGCGATATTTCCCATCTATTTGGCCGGACTGGGCGCGAACCGTCTGGCGATCGGTATCATATACGGTCTTAATCCCGTGATGCAGTTCGTTTTCATGTTGCTGCTTGACCGGTACAAAAGTGAACGCCTGATCAACATAGGTTTGATCGCCACCTCGCTGACCTTTTTTGGTTATTTACTGTCGCCTAACTGGCCGACGATACTGATCTTCCAGGTCGTGCTGGGGTTTTCCTGGGCAAACCTCTACCTGGGATCGTTGAAATATTTACTGGAAAACAATGAGGAACAAGCCACCGCTACCGGTCTGCTTAGTTCAGTACTTGGTTTGTCGGGTCTTGTTGGACCGCTGGTCGGCGGAGTGGTGGTATTATTGGGGACCCGGATCCTCTTTATCTTTTCCACATTGTTGGCATTGAGCACCCTTTTTGTCTGCCGGAAATGCCTGACGGTCACAGCCGCCAGAAGCCGAATGCCGCCAGCAGGATAAAACAGATCCCGGCGATCAGGGCGCCGAGCCAGCCCAGCAAACACAAACAGGTTACGATGATACCGGCAATGAAAACACCGATGCCGATCACCAGCAGGGATTTTTTGAAGTCCAGACCAAAAAGAAACGCGATCAGAGCGCCGGTCCAGGCGCCGGTTCCGGGTAATGGTATTGCCACAAAGGCGATTAAACCGATCTCCTCGTATTTTTCGATCAACCGATTCCCTTTTTTCCGGGTACGTTCGAACAGCCAGTCGAAAAATCTGCCTAACGGTTTAATCCTTGATAATAGAGCCACTGCCGGTTTCATCAACCATAGTATCAAGGGCACCGGGACCATGTTGCCGATCAGGGAAAGAGCCAAGGCTTTGGGCCAGGAAATGTCGAATACGTTTATTGCCAGAGGCAATGAACCGCGCAACTCGATTACCGGCACCATCGACGTGATAAAAACGGCGATTTCGGCGCTCATTCCGCGCATGACCAGGTCCTGCGGGTTCATACCCGGCCTCGACGCCGGCGCAAAAACCATTCGATCGCCAGAAACAGGAAGATCAGAAAATAAAACGGCGGATGGTTCAGTCCGAGCTTGTGCACGCGCCGCCCGGCGATCGTCCGCGGAGAAAAAAACGGCAGGCTTTCGATCGGGTGGCACTCGCCGCCGGTTTGTCCGGCCAGCGTCTCGAGCAATAGATGATTTATCGGCTCGATCGATTCGCCGGCGTTCGCGACAATGTGTAGTTCGACCGGGTCGCCGGTCATGGTTTCGCCGTTCAGCTTGCCCCGAGCTCGAAATATTTGTTTTCCG
>JBBIHN010000041.1:0-13229 GCA_037446995.1 Caldifarciminota bacterium
AAATCCTCACCTGTATGGTTCCAGAGATCTAAAATGGCTCAAATTCACCCACTCAGTTTGGAGAAGACCATTTTTTCTTTGTCCATGGCATTAAAGAAATTCTTAAAAAGTTCGGTTGTCTTATCTACTGTCATCTTGTATATTTTGACCACGATTATACCGCCACATCGTTTGGGTGGAAATCTTGTGATGCGTGAAAAATCTTTGTCCATAGTTAGAATTACAAGATGTTCTTTGACCGCCTTTTCATATATCACATCATCAGAAGCGCCTGAAAGGGATGAATCTCTGATACTAAAAACATTATATCCGTCTGACCGTAAAAATTCAATAATTGGTTCATAAACATTTTCATTGGCAATAATATTCATGAAATAATCCCAGCTTCTTCTTCAGCAAGAAAGGCGGCATAACTTATACAGGCTTCAATATCCTCATCTTGTAGATTTGGATATGCCTTCTTTATTCCTTCGTAACTTTCGCCGGCAGCTAATAACTCAAGAATAATATGAACAGGAATTCGGGTTCCCTTAATACACGGCTTACCACTACAAATCATTGGGTCGCTACTTATTTTTTTTTAGAAAATTATCCATTTTTTTGTGCTCCTTTTAAGAACAGATAATTCTACTTAATTTACATTGAAAGTCAAGCATTCGGTTTACCACGGTGTTGATTTTATAGCTTATCTGCAAAGGCTTGCAGAGTGCCTGAGAACTCTGTTTTTTGAAAGTAAAGGAATTTCTCGACTACGCTCGAAGAGTATTTTATTGATTCACACGTTGACAGTGTCTCTATTGTGTTTATAATAGGGAGGTAGCGGGGGATTCAGTCTTTGTTTGGAATTTGAAAAATGAGAAATTTGCTATTGTTTAAGATTTTCCGTCTTGGCGGATCAGTTTCATCAATATTTGCTTGAAGAGGCTGAAGAAATGCGGATTTAGAATCTAACAGGCAGGAGGAATTATGAGTGACGATATAAAGAAGTTGATCATCGACTATGTCAAGAAGGAATATCTGGATGACGACGCCGAGGATATCGACGAAAACACACCGTTGATATCAAGCGGGATCGTTGATTCGTTCTCGATGGTTTCGCTCAAGACGTTTCTCGAAAAAAAATTCCAGATATCGATCCCGGACGATAAAGCGACAACCGACGCGTTCGACTCAGTAAATAATATCATCGTTCTGCTTAAAGAATTCAAAGTGGTTTAGGAGGATGTAATGGCATACAGCAGCAAGGCCCGGGATTTCTTTTCGACCGAACTAAAGGGCATTGAAGCCGCCGGAACCCACAAACAAGAACGATACATCGAATCGCCCCAGGGCGCCAACATCAATGTCGAATTCCCGCCTGGATCAAGACCAAAGGAAGTGCTTAATTTCTGTGCCAATAACTATCTTGGATTATCAAGCCATCCCGAAGTTGTCGAGGCGGCACACCAGGGACTTAAAGACCGGGGTTACGGCATGTCGTCAGTGCGTTTTATCTGCGGCACTCAGGATATTCACAAAGAACTCGAGGAGAAACTGACAAAATTCCTCGGGACCGAAGATACGATACTTTTCCCGTCATGCATGGACGCCAATGCCGGTGTTTTTGACGTCGTTCTTGACAAAGAAGACGCCATGATCTCCGACCGGTTGGTGCACGCGTCGATCGTCGACGGCATGAAACTCTGCAAGGCGCAGCTTTATAATTACAAGCACTCGAACATGGAGCATCTGGAGGAAAAACTTAAGGAGACCCAGGATCTGCGTTTTCGCATGATCATAACCGACGGAGTCTTCTCAATGGACGGCGACATCGCCAAGCTCGACCAGATCTGCGATCTGGCTGAGAAGTACGACGCCATGGTCATGGTCGATGATTCGCACGCGACCGGTTTCATGGGCAAAAACGGCCGCGGTACTCATGAGCACTGCGGTGTTGTCGGACGCATCGATGTGATCACGACCACTCTGGGAAAAGCTTTAGGCGGCGCGTCCGGCGGATGCGTGAGCGGCCGGAAAGAAATCGTCGACCTCTGCCGCCAGCGCGCTCGTCCGTATCTGTTCTCCAATACCATGCCGCCGGTCATCGTCGCGGCCGCGAACAAGGTAATCGATCTCATCTCTAAGACTACTGATCGCCGGGACAAACTCGAAGAGAGTACGAAGTATTTCCGGGAAAAAATGGCCGCCGCGGGGTTTGATATCCGTGAAGGCGTTCACCCGATCGTGCCGATAATGCTCTACAACGCGAAGCTTGCCCAGGACATGGCCCGTGACCTCTACGAAGAAGGAATTTACGTGATCGGATTCTCATTTCCGGTCGTCCCAAAAGGACAGGCGCGCATCCGCGTGCAGATCTCAGCTGCTCATGCGCGAGAACACCTTGACAAGGCGGTCGCCGCCTTTACAAAGATCGGCGCCAAGTATCAGGTTCTGGGCAAAAAGAAGGATGATATCATCGCTCAGTACGGATACTGATTAGTGGGAACCGGTTTTCCAAAATCTGCATATCGAAATTCGAAATTGTCTCATCCGGTATCTTGTATCATGAATCCTGAATTAGGTTTAGGGATTTTGGATTTATGAATAAAACTGCGGACGCGATAATCATCGGTGGCGGGATCATCGGATCGGCAACGGGTTATTATTTGACAAAAAGAGGGCTGAAGGTTTTTCTCTTTGAGAAGGACTATCTCACCGCCGGTTCTACCGGCCGTTGCATCGGCGGAATACGCCAGCAGTTCTCGACCGAACTCAGCATCAAGGTCGCGATGGAATCGGTGAAAAAATTCAAGGCAATGGCCGATGAACTCGATACCGATGTCGAATTCCATCAAGGCGGTTATCTATTCCTCGCTCACGACGAGAATAAGAAAGAAACATACCTTGATCTGATCGCGTTGCAGCGCAAAATGGGACTTGATGTTCGCTATGTCGATGTCAAAGACATCGAGAAACTCGTGCCCGGGATAAACACTCACGGCTTACTGGGCGGTGCGTATTGTCCTACCGACGGTCAGGCAAATCCGTTTCTGATCGTTGACGCATATGCGCGCCATATTGCTGGTTCGGGCAGGATCTTTAGCCGAACCGAAGTTCGGAATTTGTTGGCAAAAGGCGGGCGTATCGAAGCGGTTGAAACCCGGGACGGCGAAAAATTTTACGCTCCGGTCGTGATCAACGCGGCCGGCCCCTTCTGCCGGGATGTCGCCAGCTTGATGAACATCGATATCCCGGTATACCCGGAACGCCACGAAGCAATAATCACCGAACCGATCGAGAGGTTCTTCGACATGATGATCGTCGACTATCGGGATGATGGCTGCTATTTCAACCAGAAAATTCACAAGGGCAGTGTTATCGGATGTTACACTCCAAAGCCGAATGTCCCGGGTCTCGATCTTGGAACATCTTTTGAATTCGCGAAAGAAATGGGCCGGCGCATGGCCCGGCTGATCCCCAAGCTCGAAACCGTCAAGATCATGCGTCAGTGGTCTGGTTCATACGAGATGACCCCGGACGGTAATCCGATACTGGATCACACGCCGGTTAAAGGATTCTGGATTATCGGCGGTATGTGCGGCCATGGTTTCATGCTCGGACCGGAAATCGGATGGCTGGCCGCCGAATATATCGTAAATGGCACCGCCCCCTACGATATTGGCGAATTTGCCATTGATCGCAGTTTTTCCGGCAAAGAAGTAATGAAGTGATCGGCTTCAAGATTATCCATCAGGATCCAGCCAGTTCCGCGCGGGTTGGTTCTATCAGACTGAAAAATTTTTCGGTTGACACTCCGAATTTCATGCCGGTCGCTACCCAGGCAACCGTCAAGATGATCGATCCAGCCGCTTTGAAGAAAATCGGCGCCCAGATAATCGTCTGCAATACCTATCATCTAATGCTGCGGCCCGGTTCTGATCTGATCAGACAGATGGGCGGACTGCATCGTTTCATGTCCTGGGAGCGGGCGATCCTGACTGATTCGGGAGGATTTCAGGCTTACTCACTGAGTACCTTGAGCAAGATCAACGACGATGGCATTGAATTCTCGTCGTATCTTGACGGCTCCCGGCATTTTCTGAGCCCGGAGATCGCGATCAGTATTCAAAAAGAGCTGGGCTCGGACATCGCCATGTGCCTTGATTTTTTCACCGGTTATCCATCTTCGGTTCTGGATGCCCGGTTGGCAGTTGAGCGCACGCTGCAATGGGCAAAACGCAGCCGGAAAATGCCGGTCAACAATCTCTTCGGGATTATCCAGGGCGCCACTTATCAAGAACTCAGATGCGAATGCGCCCGGCGTCTTGTTGAACTGGAATTCTCCGGCTATGGAATCGGCGGGTTGATGATCGGTGAGCCGGCCGGCATCAGGCAGGAAATGGTGCATGCTGTTACCCAGGAAATACCGGTCAGGAAAATACGTTATCTGATGGGCGCTGGATATCCTGAAGATATTATCGAGGCCGTGAGTCAAGGCGTTGATCTGTTCGATTGTGTACTCCCGACCCGGAACGGAAGAACCGGCATGGCTTTTACAAGTGAAGGCAAGGTCATAGTCAAAGCCGGCCGGTATGCTCAGGATAGCGGCCCGGTTGATCCTGAATGCAACTGTTTCACCTGCAAGAACTTCTCGCGCGCCTATATACGGCACCTTTTCAATGCCGGCGAAGCGCTGGCCGGCCAGCTGGTTAGCTACCATAATCTTCATTTCTATATGAAGTTGATGCGCAAGGTAAGAAACTCGGTTAAGTCAGGAAGGTTCGCCGCCTTCATGAAAAACTGCCGCTCTTATTTTAATTTCCGGGAATGATCAGCTGGATGTTTCTATCGAGAAAACCTGAAGGTATTTTTGCGGCAGTCACGCTAAACCGATATCTTAAGCGATCAATGGTTTCCTTTATGATTGCCTCTTGACAGATTATTTAATATATATATAATTGAACGAAATGTACAAACATACAAAAACAAGGAGTGATTATGTTCGGAAAGAAAAAAAAGGTTATTGGTCTTGATATTGGCTCCAGTCAAACCAAAATGGTGGAACTTAGTGCAGGTAAGAACAAGAAACTGATCAATTACGGAATTTCAAAAGTCTTACCTGATGCGATCGTTGAGGGAGAGATTATTGACCGGGAAGCGGTCTTGGATTCGATCCGAACGATACTTGAGAGCCGCAATTTCACGACCAAAGATGTTGTGATCGGACTTGCCGGTCGAGATGTGATCATCAAGCGGATCACCATGGACCGGATGAGCGAAACTGACACCCGCGAGCAGATCAAATGGGAGGCGGAGCAATATGTTCCTTTCGATATCAACGAGGTTACTCTGGACTTTGATATCGTGAATCCGAATTTCGGCGAAAACCAGCAGGAAGTCATTTTGGTCGCCGCCAAAAACGAGCTTGTCAACAACCTGGGTTCGTTGTTAAAGGAGCTTAACCTGACCCCGGTTATTGTCGACGCGACCGCGTTCGCAATCCAGAATGTCTACGAGTTCAACTATTCACCGACTTCCGATGAGATCATCGGACTAATCCATATTGGCGCAGGCATGACCGTCATCAACGTGATGAAAGGCGGATCGTCTCTGTCGGCCCGAGATGTTTACTATGGAGTAAATGCTTTTATCAGCAAACTCCAGAAAGAAGTTGGTTTTAATTACGAAGATGCGGCGAATGCCGTGAAGGGTACGATACCGGTTGGAGCATCCCAGGATTCGGTTCAGGGCGTATTTGAATCTTTTGTTGGCGATCTCGGCACCCAGATCGAGCGCAGCCTGCAATTCTTGAGTAGTGTTACCGGTGAAGAAAAAGTATCCCGGATGTACTTCTCAGGTGGTGGCGCTCTGATCCCGAATCTGACCGAGTATTTGAAACGCAGACTGGGTCTGCAGATTGAATTATTGAATCCCTTCAAGAACATCATATATGATCCGACCATGTTCGGTCCCGAAGGAGCTGATGTCCTTGGACCAATCCTAACCCAAGCCACTGGTTTGGCTTTAAGGGGGGAGTAATGATAAAAATAAATTTAGCGCCATCTGCCAAGAAAGGAGGGGCGCCAAAGCGTAAGGCAGCAAAAGCACCGGGTGCCGGAATAAAACTGCCCTCGATCCAGGCAACTTTTGCCTACATAGCTGGCGGCGCAATTGTTGTCTTGATCATTGTTGTGCTGCTGCTGCTGCAGGCAAGCCGCATGGGTGGTCTTAACAGCAATATATCTCAGCTGCATGCCAAGCTCGAAGAGCTCAAGGTATACAAGGCTACCGTCGACAGCCTGGAGCGTCGAGAACGCGAACTTGCCGCGCTGATCGCCCCGATAAAGGAACTCAATCGTAACCGTTTCTTCATTGCCCATGTTCTTGATGAAATCTCCAACCGGTTGCCTGAATTCACCTGGTTGACGACGCTCGATGCGACCCAATCGTCGTTAACCCTGAAAGGCTATACTGCTTCAAACCTTCTGGTCGCTGAATTCATGAACCGCCTGGAAGAATCTTCTTATGTCAGCAATGTCGATCTTACCGTGCTCGAGAAGAAAGCGGTTGAAAAACAGGAAATGATGGAATTCACTCTCACTGCCAGTTTAGGGCTTGAACCGACGACTGCGAGGTAATCATGAATCTACGTGAACCGAAAACCCAGAAATTGATTTTGTTTTTCGTTTTGCTGATCATCATTCTCATCGCTTTTTTCCAGCTGCTCTATCAACCCAATCAGAAGAAAATCAAGCAACTAGTCGCGGTGCGTGATTCGTTACGAACCGAAGTGCAGAAGGCGGAAGCGGCTCGCGAGCGCCTGCCTGAACTTCAAGCCAAGATCGCACGCCTGGAACTGGAATGGGAAAAAGCAAAAGAAATGCTGCCCAAAGAGAAGGAAATTCCTTCGCTCATTCAACAAATCTCGAATTCCGGGACCAAAGCCGGAGTAAGTTTCCTGCTTTTCAGACCCGGCGCTCCTCAGCTGAAAACGAACTACTCGGAGATACCGGTACAGATAAAGATCGCCTGCAACTACCATCAACTCGGCCGATTCCTGTCGAATATCGGAAACCTGGCTCGAATCGTGAATGTGCCTTCGGTGACGATAAAGGCCGGTAACGAAAGAAGCATCGAGGCAACATTAAGTGCTGCCACCTACACGGTTACCCATGGAAAGGAGGTACCCCGTGCTGTGCCACCTCGTCAGTAATATAACTTTTGCAATTTTGCTGGTAAACCAGGCACCAGAAACTGTTGCCACCTCAACCGATACCTTGTTCCCAGTCGAAAAATGGGAATACAAGGAATCGGGCCGCCGGGATCCCTTTATCCCGTTGCTCGGATGGGCGCTAACCGGAGGTGGCAAGGCCGGTCACCTAAGCGTCGAGAATCTATCGTTGATTGGAATACTATGGGGCGATAAGGGATATTACGCCTTGGTCAAAGATGGAGTGGGTAATGGTTATATCCTTAAAAAAGGTGACAAGGTTGCCGGCGGAAAAGTGAACGAAATAAATCGTCAAGCGATTATTTTCGAAATTATGCACGCTGGTGTTGTTACCAAGTACGAACTCAGACTTCAGCAAGATGAAAAACAAAGGAGGTAATGTATGAAAAATATTTTGATTCTGAGCTTGGTAATTTCCCTGGCAGGTGGTGCAGTAATCAAAGATATCGTGGTCGCTTCTGAGGGAATCAATACAAGACTTTCAGTCGTTGCCGATGCACCATTCATTGCCAATTCATTCAGCCTGAAGAATCCGGCAAGGGTAGTTATCGACTGCTCGGGAGTATCAAGCATATTGACCGGTAAGAAGTTTGCCGTCAACCGAGGCGGCGTGAAAGAGATCGCCGTTACTGGATTTACCGAACAAAGTGATCTTGTCCGTGTCGTAGCCACCCTTGACAACGAGTATTCTTATCTGACGCTTACCGAGGAAAATAATTTTGTCCTGACCGTTCTTACCGGTCAGGCGATGCCTTTTGCCGAGTGGCGCGCGGTCGGCTCTGAAGTAGTCGCCACGCCGACCCCGGAAACCGGTATTCCGCCGATGCCGACGCCAAAGCCGACCTCGACAATCACCGGTCGTCCGATCTCGATCGACCTTGAAAATGCCGACATCTTGACCGTTTTGCGCGCGCTGTCTGAGTATGCGGGCGTAAATATCGTTGCCGGTAAAGACGTCAAAGGAACGGTTACGGTCAGATTACATAATGTGCCCTGGCGTCAGGCATTGGATATCATTCTCAAAGCTTCTGGTTATGCCTACCGGGAAGATCCCGGAGTAATAAGGGTCGATACGGCCGACAATCTGGATAAACAGGATTATGACCTGCCGACTTCTTCAAAGATCTATAAGCTTGAATTTGCCAATCCCGATAGAATGCTCAGTAAGATCACCGCGATGCTATCGCCTAAAGGTAAAGCCAATGTCGATGAAAGAACCAATTCAGTCGTCGTAACCGAGGTCGAACCGCTACACGGTAAGATCGAACAGCTGGTCAGGCTTCTCGACACCCCGACCCCTCAGGTTGAGATCATGGCCAAGGTGGTAGATCTCGATGTCTCAACATCGAGAGGACTGGGAGTTGATTGGACATTGAAGGGACTTGAAAGCCGGATCATCCGGGGTGAAATAACCAGCAATCAAAACCCTTCGATCGTCGGTTACAGTATTTTCAATATTGGTACGGTTCCGTCGCTGGCTCAGGTAAATGCTTTTATTAATGTCCTCGAGGAGAACGGTAAAGCACAGACCGTCTCCTCGCCCCGGGTGACCGCGGTTGACAATATGAAAGCATCCATACTCGGCGGCCAACGTTTTGGTATACCAACGCGGGATATTTCGGGCAATACCGTGATCCAGTTCTATACGGTCGGCACTAAACTCGAGGTTACGCCTCATATCAATTCGCTGGAGGAAATCACGATGGATATTCACGCTGAGGTCAGCGAACTTGATCGTGCTTCAGCACTTGCCGGCCGGCCGATCATAACCACATCCGAAGCGAATTCCAAGGTGCTGGTTAAAGACGGCAATACGGTTGTGATCGGCGGTTTTATCCGTCGCAAGGAGACCAAAAGCGTACGCGGCATACCGATATTAAAATCGATCCCAATACTCGGTGCGCTGTTCCGGGAAACAACGACCACTTTTGAAGATCGTGAACTGCTGATCTTCATAACGCCGACCATTATTAGAAATCATTAAGAGGAATTGTAGCGGATTCACAGCACTCTGACAGTCTTGAAATAGGATAATGAGGATTGTTGGAGGTAAAAATAAAGGCCGTGCTTTAAAAGTAGCAAAAAAGGGCACCCGACCGACAAAAGGGATTGTCCGCGGGTCAATATTCAACATTCTCGGCGCAAAGGTCATGAACGCGAACATCCTCGACGTATTTGCCGGCAGTGGTGCCCTTGGCATTGAAGCGATATGCCGTGGAGCCGGCAGATGCGTTTTCATCGAAACGCATGCTCGAAGTCTGACGCTGAATATTGAACGTTTTAATATCAAGGACAGATGTGAAATCATGAAATATGATTTTCGACGCAGTCTTAAAAGACTCAAAGGGAATAGATTCGATGTTGTATTTCTCGATCCGCCCTATCACCGGTCTTATGCCGATCAAACTCTCGCTTTGTTGTATCAATATGATCTTGCCGATGGAACCATTGTAGTCGAACACCATGTCAGCGAAACGGTAAATATTCCCCGTGAATGGAAAATAGTAAAACATAAAACGTACGGCGAGACCGCAATATCGGTGATCGACACGAAACCGGAGCCCGCTGCATGACAAAAGCCATATACGCGGGAACTTTCGACCCGATAACTTACGGGCACTTGGATGTGCTAAGCCGGGCAAGATCAATTTGTGACCGGATCATTATCGGAGTCAGCGCCCGGCCCAAGATAACCATGTTCAGCCAGCAGGAAAGGATCATGTTGGTCAAATCGGCAGTTAAAGGACAAAAAGGTATTGAGGTTATGGGGTTCTCCTCGCTATTAGTTGATTTTGCGCAAAAAACGAAGGCAACCACGCTGATACGCGGCATAAGGGCGGTATCAGACTTTGATTATGAACTGCAGATGACCCTGATGAACCGCAAGCTCGCTCCGGACATTGAAACCATTTTCCTCATGCCCTGCGAAAAGTACATATTCATCAGTTCTTCCCTGGTCAAAGAGATCGCGTCGCTGGGCGGCGACATATCGGCCCTGGTCCCGGAACTTGTGGCCAAGGCGTTGTTTAAAAAGATCGCCGGCCGGAAGAGCCGTAAGCGCTAAGCGTAGAAGGAAATAAGAACTAAACACTAAGAACTATCCCCCTGGCCTGTCTTCTATCCTTTCCCGATCCTAAACTATCACCAGTTTGTTTCATGTCATCTTATTGATTCTCTATGATTATTCGCTATAATTACGTTAATGAAGTTCGTCGATGAGGCAAAGATCTATGTCGAGGCCGGGCACGGCGGCAACGGCTGCATGTCTTTCCGCCGCGAAAAGTTCGTGCCCAGAGGCGGTCCCGACGGCGGGGACGGCGGCAGAGGCGGTTCGGTTTATCTGGTCGGTGACCGATCCTTACTCACCCTGTACGACCTAAAGATCAAACCTCATTTTCGCGCCGGACACGGCCTTCATGGCAAGGGCAAGAAAATGCAAGGCCGCGGCGGCGCGGATGTCAATATCCGCGTGCCTCTGGGCATTGTTACCTATGAAAATGAACGTATGATCGGCGAATTGACCGAGCACGGAGAGAAACTACTGGTCGCGCAGGGCGGCCGGGGCGGCCGGGGCAACATGCACTTTGCCACGGCCTCACGCCGGGCGCCGCGCATTGCCGAGGATGGATTTCCGGGTGAAAAAAAAACCGTTCAGCTTACGCTGAAGATCATCTCGGATATCGGCATTGTCGGTTTTCCCAATGCCGGAAAATCCACCCTGATCAATGCCTTGACCAATGCCCGTTATAAAACCGCCGATTATCCGTTCACCACGCTTTCCCCCAATTTGGGCGTGATCAAAAGCGATAAGAGGAATATCATCCTGGCTGATATGCCCGGCATAATCGAGAATGCCCACAAAGGCAAGGGTCTGGGTTTTCAATTCCTGAGACATATTGAACGCACCCGTTTTCTGATCATCGTGATCGACTCATCCACCAGCCAACCGCTCAAACAATACCGCGGGATCCTGAAGGAATTCAAACAGTACGGTCAAGGATTGGTAGAAAAATCCAGAATCATCGTTTTCAACAAGATCGCCTTGGTCGGCCGACTGAAGAAACACGAAACCAGCGAAAAGTCATTCTACGTATCCGCGCTCAAGGGTGAAGGCATTCCTGAATTGAGCACATACCTGAGCAATGAAAATTAGATTTAAGCAGGATCGCGCCAATCTTCTTAAATTGCTTGAATCGCCGAATATCAAGAAGCGGCTTCAAGTACTCGACAAACTCAATGGCATCAATGAGCGGGAAACACTGAAAATTCTGATCAAATTGCTCGAGGATCAATCATGGATCATGCGTGAACGGGCCGCGAATAAACTCACTCAATATGGTTCCGGAATAGTCCCGCGGCTTGAATTATTGCTGCAAAAAGGGTATTGGTACACGCGGGCGGCTGCCTGCCTTGCCTTGGGCAATATTGCCAGCCCGAGTTCATTTGAAGCGATCGTCGAACTGCTACTGCGGGATGATAACCCGACCGTGATCAAAGAAGCCTGCTGTGCATTGAGCAAGTTGATGCAAAACGAAACCAGCGAATGCGCGGTCAGAATCCATGAACTGGCAACCGACACCAGCAAGATCGAGCGGCTTCTTGCCGCGATCGAAACCAATGACCCTGAACTTTGCCTGAGGATCAAAGAACTCCAGCATCATGAATGAACTGAGATGTTTTATTGAGCTGTTGTCGATCGATAAATTGACCGGAGTCAATCTTTATGCGCTGTTGGAGCACTTCCATTCAGCCGAGGAGATAAGAGAAGCTGATCAGACGGCGATCGCCGAAATAACCGGCCAGCCGATCGCGAACTGCATAAAGCAGCTGGATCAGAACGATCATGCCGGAGAAAAATATCGCATCGCGGAGAAACTCGGCGTCAAGGCCGTACCGTACTATTCTTCTGACTATCCCGGCTGGCTTAAATCAATCGATCATTTCCCGCCGGTGCTTTTTATCCGGGGTGAGATCATTGAGCGTGACCAGAACAGCATTGCGGTCATCGGAACCCGGGGCGCTACCGTATACGGAAAGCAGATCGCGGATAATTTCACGGCGGACTTTGTCAAAGCCGGCATGACGATCGTAAGCGGCATGGCAAGGGGTATTGATACGGCTGCCCAGGCCAGCGCTCTGCGCAATAACGGCCGGACGATCGCCGTGCTCGGCTGCGGAGTGGATATATGTTATCCGCCGGAAAACAGAAAATTAATGGAGGCGATAATAAATAATGGCGCGGTTATCTCGGAATTCGGAATCGGCGCGCCGCCGCTCGCCCAGCATTTTCCGAAACGCAACCGTATCGTATCCGGACTTGCCCGTGCCGTGGTCGCGATCGAAGCCAAGGAAAAAAGCGGGGTGATGAACACGGTACAATGGGCTTTGGATCAGAACCGCCATGTCTTTGCCATTCCCGGCAACATTTTTGCCAAGACCTCCAGCGGCACCAACCGTTTGATCAAGGACGGGGCTATTCCAGTTACATCATCCCAGGAAGTGCTTGAATATCTTGGCGTGGATCATGATACAAACAAGGAGCCGGCTCGCGCCAGAACTATTGAGATCGAGCCAGATCATGAACCGGTATGGCAGGAACTATCCCTTGAGCCCCTGTACCTTGACTGCCTGGCCGAGCGGCTGGAGCGTCCGACTTCATTGATACTTCAGGTCCTGCTGGAATTGGAAATTAAAGGACTGGTCAAACAGCTGCCCGGCATGATGTTCGTGAAGAACTTCGACTGAGTCGAAGTTCAAAATACCCAAAAACCTAAAAGACACAAATACCTAAATACAAAAAATAGAAGATGGGTTGGGAAGCTGGATCCTTCGCGATACTCGTTACGCATTACGGTATTCCAGGCGCATAGCGTCTAGCGATCAGCGTATTAGTTCCTGCTGTTTTTGTGCTCGCGGATTACCGATTACCGTTTACGGTTTTTTTATTCGCGCTGCGTTCTTTTCGCCGATTAGCGTAGTAATGGTTCCTAGTTCTTACACGACTTTTGTAAATTCAATG
>JBBIHN010000042.1:0-13075 GCA_037446995.1 Caldifarciminota bacterium
TCAGGTCTTCAATCTTTGATGTCTGGTCCTTTGTTATTTTGCGGCGGAACGCGTCGACCGAACCGCGCACCACATTCACAAGATAATCATGCTGAAGCCTGCCCTGATACTGCTGCATTTCCGGCCATTGCAGTATTTTGTCGATCGAAGGTATACCGCGTAAAATATCCTGAAATTCATTATCTTTCACTTGGAATTATAATAAAATGCTATTTTTTGTCAATATTTACGGCTGCCGATGCCGCTCCGATAGCGCCGA
Source organism: Caldifarciminota bacterium (assembly GCA_037446995.1). Classification (GTDB taxonomy): domain Bacteria; phylum Hydrothermota; class Tepidihabitantia; order SM23-42; family SM23-42; genus RBG-13-43-14. The sequence goes on from JBBIHN010000042.1 coordinate 260, forward strand.
TAAACTGTGGATTTTCCGGCACAATGACCTCGCCGGCAAGTTTCTGCATTGCCTTGATCAGACCGGGGTTCAGTGCTCCGCCGCCGCAAAACAGTACCGGCGCTTCGATTCCGATCTGACTGCCGATGCTGATCAGGCGCCGGCACAAAGAATCACAGACTCCGGCGACAATGTCTTCGATCGGCCTGCCTTCGCTGACCAGACTCAGTATTTCGGTTTCCGCCATGACCACGCATAATGAGTCGATAGGTTCGGGCCGCTGGGACCTGATCGCGTGAGCGGCGAATTCCTCAAGCGACAGGCCCAGGGATTGGGCGATCTTTTCCACAAAATTGCCGGTCCCGGCCGCACAGCGGTCGTTCATCACAAAACGATCAACTCTGCCGTTCCGGATCTTTATTATTTTACTGTCCTGACCGCCGATGTCGATAATTGTTCGGACCTTGTCGCTGAAACCCAATGCGCCGCGGGCAAAAGCGGTTATTTCAGTGATTCTTTTGTCGGCGTCGTCGACCAGTTCGCGGCCATAGCCGGTGCTGCATATCTTTTCATAGCCGGTAAGATCGGCTTTGATCTTTTCGATCGCCTGACGCGGTTTGAAAAGCGTCTTCATAACCGCGGTCTTAATCACTGTGCCGTCATACAAAACACCTTTGGTGTAGCATGAACCGATGTCTATTCCCAGTACCATCCAACCTCCCGGGCAGTTTGAATGAACGCCTTAACGTTTTCCGGATCGGCTTTGATCGGAACTTCGCAGCCGGTCGCGGCAATATATCCTTTGGGATTGATCTTTGCTTTTTTCACCATTTCCTCGGTTTGATTTATTATTTCGGCGGGTGAGGCGAACGCAAGTTTTGAAGTGTCAAGATTCCCGATCAAGCGTTGCCTTTTGCCGAAACCGATCAGGCAGTCATCGATATTAACCTGATCAATACTCAACAGATCCGCCGCTGTCTCGCCGAGCAGGTCAAGGATCGGAGCGGTATCGCCGCAGATATGAAGGATTATGTCCAGATCGTACCGGTGCAGAAAGTCGATCAAAGACCTTAAGCAGGGCAGGGCGAATTGCTTGAAGATCCGGGGGCTGATCACGCTCGAGGATGCCAGCGGGTCGACAATGATCGGCAGGCCGCCGGCATCGATTATCGAGCAGCAGAATTCGGTCGCCGCGGCAAGAGTGATCTGCATCATCTTGCTCACTTCATCCGGCTGGCGGATGGTTTGTTTTAGAAACTCTTCCGGATCAGAAAGCATCATGCTCGTGGTGAACGGTGCCGGCACATAAGCGAGTATCGGTATCCTGTCGCCGGCTGACCGGTAAGCGTAATCTATCGCTTCAAGATACACGGGCAGACGTCCGTGTTTTGACGGATCCGGTACGGCCAACGCGCTGACGGGTTTTTCTCTTAGCATCGGTTCACGAAGTATGGGCAGGTCATCCTTCGGGTAATCGAAAACCGAACCCATGGCTTCGGCGATGATGCCGACCTCGGAAAAGATCGAAACCGCGTCGTGTTCGTAGATCTGGACCGCGGTCAGCTGTGCTTTCGCCATTTTTATCCCGTCGGTGTAGTATTCGCGCAGGGAGATGCCGGCAGCATATGCCGCATGCGATGTGATCAAAGGCATGACCATGCAACGGTCCGGTACTTCGTCGATCACCAGCATGCCGAAACGCTCGCGGGGAGTAAGGATATCCTTCACTGGATAAATCCTAAACTCGAATATCTACAGTCGCAGGCTGATCCGCCTACGGTGGAAAATACCAAACAATATTTAAATTTTAATGACCGAATTTCTAAACCATCTGGCGAATTGAGCATTCGATTTTTCACGGCGTTATTGTCTCCACAAAAGCGGCGAGCCGGGCGCGGATCTGTTCGGTGATGCCGAACGGCGCCGGCACGTCGATCGACAGCACCGGAACGCCGCCGAGCAGTTTCTCGATCAATCGCGTTTCCATGGCGCAGTGCGAGCCGCCGAGCATGTTGGTGATCAGCACGCCCCTGATTTTTTTCTGCTCAATGGCGCTGATAATGCGCTGGACGCGCGAGCGGGTCGATCCGATCAATGAAGCCTGCATAAATGCCCGCGCCAGTGCGTGGAACGGGTTTTTCAGCGTTTCGTCGATCAGAACCATTGCCTGGTTGATGACATATTCGGTTTCGGCGATGCGCATGCCCATGTCTTCGACCAGATTCAGCAAGTACGGATCGGCCGAAGGCGTGACCCAGGCGATGGGGATCGCATCCGGTTCGAGCACGCCGATGTTCTTTCCGATCCTTTCTTTGACTGTATCGCGTATCATTTCCACGATCTTGGTCCATTCGCCAATATCCCCGTAACCGTAGAGGTTGCCGAATTCGATCACCATCATTTCAAGTGCGGGCAGTGGAGCGATCGCTGCCTGATAAACGTCGCTTTTTATTTCGGCGACGAGTTTCCGCAGGCGGTTGGCCTGCCGTATGCTTCTTGATAATTCCCTGAGCCCGGTTGGGCCGTATCTGGCAGTCATTTTGTCCCAGACGATGCGGTATTCATGGACAAGATATTCCTCGAAGCGCGGTTCATAGCCCGGGTTCCCGTATCTTTCCCTGTCAAGTCGGCGGAAAGGTATCTCCAGCCAGGTTAGTTCGCGGCCAAGGTTCTCGATCAGTTGCATGATCGATGAATAGTCATCACAGGAGGTCCCGGTTGAGGCGAAGATCATTTCTGGTAAGGGGAAATACGCCTTTTTATGAAAGGCGGCAAGCGCGGCGCGGACAAAGCAGCTTGCTTCGGGTACACCGAGCTCGCTCGCCGTATCGAGCAGGACCGTTGATTCATTGAAAAAAGGCGTCCACCAGGTGCAGTCAGGATAGAAAGGTATGCAGTCCTTGAAGGCCGAAACAATCGTCGGGACAATGCCCAGATCGCCCATTGTTGCGATTACGTGGCGGCCGCTCTGCCGGGCGCGGAAAAGACGTTCTGACTCATTAAAGGAGAACCCCCACATACGCAGGGCGGCGAGTGAATTATCCAGTTTTAGTCTCTTTAGTTCGCGGCTGCCATAGACCATAAATGTCGCCGGCGGTTGAAGATAAATACCCCAGGTCGCATCGTTAAAGTACTGGTAATTGCTTATCAACCCGTCCGGAAAGCCGCGGAACCGCCGGCTCCATTGTCGGACATCGATCTTATCCGGCCGGGGATCTTCGTAGCTCCAGCTATTCTGCGCGATACGCATAATGCCCCCGATCATTCAGAAGTTCGGCAAACGCTTCGAGTCGGACTTTCAACTGGCTGAGATTCTGCCGGGAAAAGTCGCTGCGTAATCTTAGCATTGGCATATCAAAGTTGTTTTGTATGCGGTTAAGTTCAAACTCATATACGTCGCAATAGTCCAGGGTAAATGTGATTATCCCTTGCGCGTCTGAATCGCAGAGATGTTCACCGAGTCCTTCACAGAATTTTGTATTTGGCCTTTTATTAAAACAACCGTATTGATCATAATAACCATGTTTCAAAGCATCGATATCAGTACCGTTAATGTTGATCTCGGAAAAACGTGAAAATCCGCATACCGAGTCACCCACGATACGAAGATATTTCTCGATAAGCTCCAGAAGCCAGATGGATTCATAGCTGATTGCGCTGCCGATCAGATAAACGCGCGGTTTGTCAGAGATGTTCTCTTCTGGTGATGACATATCACTGATCAGTCCCTGATGATATTTGCCGGCAAGAGTGAACATATCATATGAAGCTATCCGTGAAGGATGATTTCTTTGTTGCTCGGTTACCCTGGAGTACAGATTTCTCTTTCCCTGCCAGGTTTCTATGGTTTCAGCGAGCCTTTTAGAATTCAAATCAATATCGAATTTCTTTGACAGTTCATCGATCAGCCAGTCTATCTCATCGCTGTAGATCTGGTAACGATCGGTGCGGGGATTATCAAAGACAAAAGTTGGTATTTGGCAATATTCTCCGATAATATCAAACAAGCGGCGTGCCATGTCGCAGCCGGTTGAGCCGACTATTGCCGCGAACTCCTGCTGATTGCTCATGATGAAGCCTATGTTCGATTTCACTAAGGGACAGGCGTCGATCCTCACGTAAGTTTCGCTGGCCATGATGTGTTCCTGGGTTCCGTGCAGAAGCCGATACGGTCTCTTTCCGGTCAGCGCCAGAAGCTCGACCGGAACATAGGAGCAGGCATAACCGATCAGTTGGGCCGCCACAGGATCATTTCCACGGCGCAAGGGTCAGGGAATTAATATAGGTTCTTTCAAAAGAAGGTTCGCGGGCAATATCGACATGAACGCACTTTTCCTTTATCGCCGTGAGGCGCGCCGCCTGTCTGCCGTTCTTCAATACCAAGAGCGCGCCCTTCAATGCCGTATCGGGTGTGCCAAGTATTTTTGCCTTTGTGTCCGGTAAGAGGCCGATCTTCACTAATGCCCTGGGGTTCAACGTTGCCCCGAATTCGCCGGAAAGGATTATTTTTTCTATCTTCTTGGATCTAATGCCGGATTTTTTGAGTAACAACTCAATCCCGGCGTGAATCGCGGCGATCGCCAGCTGAAGATTGCGCACGTCTTCCTGGGTCAGGATCAGGTCATCTCGGCCGATCGGCGCGCGGACCCGCCCGTCCGGCGACAGCCAGGTCCATTTCAGGGCAATGCCGAGCAGGTCGATCAAGCCCGAAGCGCAATACCCGATCGGCGGTTTATTGCCGATCGTGCGGAAAGTTATTGAAAAGCGGCTTTCGAAGATACGGTTCACCGCGCCCGGTATCGCCATGCAGCCGCAGCTGATACCGACGCCTTCAAAGGCCGGACCGGCGGCGGTTGAAGTGACGTATATTCTATTGCCCGAGGCGAGTGCCACTTCGCCGTTCGTCCCGAGATCGATATAAAGAGTCGGTTTGGTTGTCTGGTGCAATCCGGCCGCCAGTATTCCGGCAAGGGTGTCGCCGCCGACAAAGCCGGCGATCGCGGGAAAGACAAATACCGGCGGTTCGGGTTGTCTGAATCCGGCGTCGACTTCGCTCCTGAACGGATGGCGCGCCAATCCGTCCAGCCGCTTACCAAGATAGAATGATGACATCGCCGGGTTGCCGACCGCAACCGTGCTTGCCGCATTGGCGATATTCAGCCTCGCTTTCAATTGTTCGACGCTTTTCAGCAGCGACATCCGGAGTTGATCGTATCGGCCTTCGAGCGCCGCGCTTATCCGCGTGATAATATCGGCGCCGAAATTGTTCTGGAGATTGTATATTTTTGCCCGGTTGATCGTCCTGCCGCTGTTCATGTCGACCGATGCACCCTTGACTATTGTCGTGCCCAGATCCAGCGCCAGTCCGATATTCGGTAAGGATTCTTTTCGTTTAGACCGCATGTCCGGCAGCGAGATCCTGATTGGTCTATTTACGCGATATTGACAGGCCAGGCGATAACCTTGTTTGATCAAATCCGGCGATATGAGTTTTTTGTCGGTACGGCTGGGCTCGCGTGGATGATCGATCTTTATTCGGCACAAACCGCATTGTCTTTTGCCGCCGCAAGCGGCAATGACCGGATAGCCGGCCCGGGTCAGAATATCAAGCAGTTTTTCTCCGCGCTCAACGGCTATCGGCCGGCGATTATTTACCTGGAGTTCTATCACGTATCAAGGCGGTCATTGCTTCGATGTTTTCCGGCGGCGTTTGTATCGGCACGTCGCAGCTCGTGGACAAGATCAAAAAGTCATTGGTCAATGCGGTTCGGGCCTTGGTTTCGACATTTCTCGGCGACCCGTAGAGAATCGTGTTTGTGGCGATACCGCCCATCTTCGTGGTATTAGTTTTTACGCTGATGTCTTCGATGCTCAACAGATCAGCGCCGCTTTGGTCCAGGTGCTCGATGATCGGATGGGTATCACCGCAGATATGAAGCGCGGTCAGACCGTTAAATGCCTTGATTCTGACGATCATTTCTTTGAGCGCCGGCAAGGCATATTTTTCAAAGATATCAGGCGAGACGACGCTTGCCGACGCCACCGGATCGCCGATCATTATGTCCACGCCGAGACCGGACAGCCTGTCCAGATAGCGCATCTGAAATTCCAGGGCAAGATTAAGGAAGGATTTGGTCTTATCCGGGTCCCTTAATAGCGCGATCATGAATTCCTTCAAACCGTACAAAAAGGCGGCGAGGGAAAAAGGTCCTTTGATCGAAACAAACACGGGGACATCAACCGATGATCTTATTTTTTGCGCTGCTTCGACGATGACCGGGGTTCGGTCGATCTTTTCACCGCCCATCGGTCCGGTGATTATCGGCAACGGCGTCAGTCTTACCGGACAGCCCATTGCCTGGGCTTCAATGTACGGGTCGGTGAAAAGAAGGACGCCGTCATAACCGTATTGCTCATACGCGCGCACGGTTAGTTCGGCGAGTTTATGCGGGTCCGTCGCCGTCGATTCAAAGTCAGCGCCGCAAAGCCAGGCGCAATGATCGGCGCAGACCATGGGGAAGACGCCGTATTTGAGATCTTTGTTAATCACCGACCTTATTCTATCCATTTATCAACTTTCCGGCAATCTCGACCGCCTCGGCCGCGTCGCCGCCATAGCCGTCGGCATTTATCCGGTCAGCGAATTCCTGATTGACCGGTGCGCCGCCGACAATAACCTTGACTGCCGAACGCATTCCTTCCTTGTTCAATGCCATGATCACGTCATCCATTTGACTCATGGTCGTGGTCATTAAACTGGATAATGCCAGGATCTGAGGCCTGTAGGTCCTGACCGTACTGATTATCCGCTCTGTCGGCACATCTTTTCCCAGATCCATTACTTCATAGCCGGACGCTTCGAGCATGACTTTGACGATATTCTTGCCGATGTCATGAATATCGCCTTGGACGACCGCGATCAGAATCCTGCCTTTTTTCTTGACCCCGGCTGTTTCGAGCATCGGCTTGATTGTGTCGAAACCCGCATAAAACGCTTCGGCGGCCAGGAGCACTTCCGGCACAAAGTATTCTTTGCGGGAGAACAGAGATCCAACTTCTTTCATGCCGGCTATCAATCCATTCAGTATTGCTTCGGGATCGACGTGCTCAGACAGGGCTTGCTCGACCAGGGATTTGACGTCCTGATCTTTCATTGCGACAACGGCCTGCGTCAATTTTCTTAGATCCATCTTCCAATAAATATAACCGGATTTTCCCTCCCGGTCAACGGCTTGCTAATCTACCGCTAACAGTCTTCGATAATGTAAATAATGCAAGTATCAAGATAGATGCTAATACCGTGATCCGACCTCCGAATGGTACGTCGGCCGGCGATGCAAGGAATCCAAGTGCATGCCCGAAACTCACCCCAATGAACATGCCGATAACTGATAGAGATGCATCAAGATTACCCTGGCTCGCCATGATGGTCTGTTTAAAAGGGCATCCGCCGATTACCAAAGAGCCAATTCCCACTACCAGCATTGAAAGAAAATTCCATAGATGAAGAGTGTGCGCGACGGGGTGCTTGCCGGGATTGAATTGGTTTAGTACAAGATTCATGATTATCAGAAAGACGAGAAAAGCGGCGGTGCCTTGAACCTGGTTGAAATTCCTTATTGCGATAAGGTCCGTTGTGCCTCCGATAGAACAGAAACGCGACCGTTGACCCAATATCCCCAGGATCAGTCCGAATAGGAGCGAAGCTAATAGCGGAGCGTGGCCTTTATGTTCCGCGCCAAGATTCCTGAAATTTGCTAGACACAGCACAAGCAGAATTGCTCCGAGCACTGGCATGATCCATCCAGCCGCTGGCTTGATCTCTTTGGATTTTTCCATTCGAAATCCTGAATTTACCAAAATATTGAAGATAATAACCGATACGGCAATGCCCGCAAGACCGCCTAAAGCTGTCCAATCACCACCGCCAAGGCGGCCGAACATGCGTATCGGACAACCGAGGAAGATCAAGGCATTGAACCCGATGATTATCCCGATAAGGAACCGGATCACCGGCTGCGAAGCTCCCTGAGGCCTGAATTCCCGGAAAAACAATGCAGAGGTCGCTGCGCCGATGATAAAACCCACGAATTCCGGTCTTATGTAGCTTAGATTTTTCAATGAGTGAAGTGCGATACCGCCAGCGACATCCCTTATAAAACACACAACGCAAATACCCATGTTGGGTGGATTGCCGAGTTTCACGAGCAATGAGAAAGAAACACCCATTACCGCGCCAGTGATTATTAGCAATGGATTCCATGAGATCTTATTCTTTATCATTACGGCTCCTTTTTTATCCTCAGTGGAAAGGTATGGCTTATCTCTAAGCCGATCGCGTCAGCTTTCGTTTTATCATTGTTCAGAAAAAAAATATTGTATACGCTGACCGACAGATTCTTCCCAATGCCGGACATGCTCAATGGTTTGCGCATTAATCGGAACTCAATACTGTATGATCTGTACATCGAACTATCGGGAGCTGTTGCTGATCTTAAATAACCTCGCAACCGGTTCCACAGGGTGAAATAATCCGAAAGCTGTTGCCCGTACTGTATCCACATGCTGTTCGAATTGATTTTTTCGAAATTATAGTAATGCCTGTATCCAATATGTATTGCAGTGTATTTTGCAGCCCGCAATCCGATATAGGTTTCGAATGCATTATTGCGCAATGCGTTGGGATCTGAATCGGCGAAACTATAGGAATTCTTTGCCATTATGAAGAGCGTCGGAGTAATTATTTGATGCCAGCGTATCAACAAAAAGTGGTTGATTTGTCCATTGAACATGCTTAACGCATATGTGGGTTCGATCATCATGATGCTGGATAAAGAGATCCGTGTCCCTCCGATCACAGTGTGACCTGCATCGCCGTTAAACGGGGAGAAATACTCATAATAGCCGAATGGATTGAACCTTGTGTTGAGTTTGTACCCAACGCCGATTTTGACACGATGTTCGAATTCATGGGTAATTGGATCTACATAACGTCTATAGGAGTTCTCCCGAAGAGTGTATTCTCGCATATCGTATTTGAGTACAATAACGTCCCTAGATGAAAATCTTTTACGCAGGCGCAGCATTGTCCGGTTATTGGGGAAAGCGAGATCGGTGGTATCCGGTTCATCATCGTCCGGTAGTGGACGGTTGAAAGATGCGAACTGGTACAATAAATCAATTCGGGAGGAGAGTCCGGGTTCGAGCATTGGTCCGGCGGCCCTGGCGTTTTCACCAAGCGAAAGAACCGACCAAATTATCAGAACAGATAGGAGAATTGAATCTTGTTTCATGCGTGCTCCTCGCTCAGACCTGAGCTGGATTGATCACTGTCAAGTCGGGCAGCCGCTGCTTGACCGGTCGCCTGCCATGTAGTCCTCGATCCTTATGAAGTCAAGGTCGCGATCTTCGTCGATCATCATGAATTCACCTTTTGCGTGGCTGCAGTTCTTTTTAGCGACACCCGCGCAAGCCGAGAAGATCAGGACTATCATGGATATGATAAACATTATTCGTAAAACCATGGGATCAATCAGATATCCGAAAGACGATAATGATCAGCGCAGAGTCGGACGGCAGTAACAAGGCGTCCGGCTTGAACGTATAGGCCATCAACATTTTGTCGGACCAGTCGTAAGTAGTATTACTGGTAATGCTTATGTTGCAAGCCGTATAGCACATTATGCAGCCCATATTCGTGCTTATCGCTCGTTCTTTCCCGTTATGCATCCGGATCTTGAAGCCGCGGCCCAGACTGTCTTCGACCAGCTCATCGAGGCTGTATGTTCTTGGAGATCCATTCCAACGGAAGGTGACTTCAAGCATACTCCCTGTTGGGACCGCGTTGCTGTCAGGATTATCTCCGATATCGGCGCCGGGGTCGGCACCGATATCGGTCAACGCGTCGTAGAATTCATCGTGTCGGCAATAAGCTTGAAATAGTGCTTTGGGTGACTTTATTCCCCCAGCGTATACGACGCAATTATGCACCGATAAAGAATCGTCACACCAGATACGGTTTAGCCGTACCGCGATCCTGACTTCGTGATTATCGGTATCAGCGATTATCGGATTTGTCGGGGATGGATCCCCAATGCTATTACTGGTTGCGCATGATAGAATAAATGTAATTGTGATTGTAAAAATCATCAATGTAGATATTGATATCGTTGATTTCCGCATTATACCTCCCGGTTTACCGTGTATATAAATAATTGATGTATCGCGTCATTAATGCACTTTTCGTGTTAGAATTTTCGCGCAGTGCGCCGAAAATGATAGCTGAATAGATCGCTCGGTAGTTACTCGCCGGACCAGAATAAGACACTGCGCGCACAAGACTATCCTGCGATTTAAAAATCGGAATACCTTCCTGAACGGTAACATCATCAACGTAATGATCCGGCATTTTTCTGTAAAGGTAACCGAATTGCAGACTATCAGCGATCGATCCTTGTTGACCCATCACAAAGATGACGTTGCCCGTATCCATTGAATTGCCGTTGCCGTGGAACGAACATCCGAACCTCTGGAACAAAGCCGTTGTATCATTCTGAGCGGCATAATCACATCCCTCTATGTATAAACCATTCCCTGCATCAAGAAAATCCAATAAAGACACTCGCTCCAACGGAGCGATAATGGAAAAATCCCCTCAGCATCTGTCCCAGCCGAGGGTTATGAATCCGATGCGGTACGATCTCAGATCCGGCGGCAAAAAAGATGTCCGGTCATACTCGTGACCATTAGCCGTAAGAGCACGTTCAATATCATATCCACAATCTATTGAATCTTGAATTATAGAGTCGTAAAACATATCATGCTGGTCATAGATCCAGATGAAGATTTCGGTGCTGTCCAGATTATTGAATACAGTAATGACCACGGTATCTGAAAAACCCTCATTACCCTCAAGATCCAACGCACGAGCGGTGATGCTATGTTTTGAATTGTCAGAGAAAAGGCGCGTGTTCCAATTATGTATGCATATCGTATCGTCGACAGTTTGTATAAGACTATCATCGAGGAAAAGATCAATCCTTGCGATACCTTTTTCATCACTACCGGCAACGCGTATTTCACTGATGTTACAGACTATAGCCCCTGGTGTCGGCGTCAATATATTCACCTCTGGGGGTTGGTCATCGTGCGATGTACAGGTTAATGATAATATAATAATGAAACAGACAATAATATTAGATTTCATTTTCTTTGATACATGCGCTATTTGCCCGAATGTCCACGCGAGCAGTGCAAGCGCTGCTCGCGTGGCATACGCAATAAGCGCTGTCGTTATTGCACCATTTGGAAAGTAACCACAATATGCGTCCCTTTCGGCGGCAGAAGCGAACTACTTGGCCTGAAAGGCCAGGTAACGCCGCTATAGTAGTAGTCATAAGCTGTATAGGTAGGATTACTGGAAATGCTGGTTTTGCAGGATGTATAGCACCATATGCAGCCTTTGTTGGATGAGACCGCTCGCGTGTAGCTGTTATGCATGCGGCACTTCAAGCCACGGCCCAGCGAATCGGTTACAAGTTCGTTTATATCATAGACCTTTGGTGCTCCATCCCATGTTACAAAAACATTGAATAGAGTGCCGGTCGGAACGCCGTTGCTGTCCGGCGGATCGCCAATATCCACGCCTGGATCGGCGCCGATCGCGATCAGCGCATCGTAGAAATCTGCATGATGGCAGTTCGATACGAAAAGCGCTTTTCCTGCGTTCGATCCATATTTTGATACAATACAGTTGTGTTTGGCGACCGAGTCATCGACCCACATGCGTTTGATCACGCATGATATACTAACCTTGTTATTAACCGTATCGATGATGACCGGATTGAGCGGCGTGGGATCCGTGATCTCTTCTTCGGCCTCGCCGCAGTACGCCATCATGAGAGCGCACGCTATGCACCCTATGACCAGGATTGACTTCAAGCCTTTCATTCTGCCTCCCTTTTTGTAATTACTTTTTTGCGATAAACGTCCCGCTGCCGACCTTGTGCTCGTGAGCGGCCTTGCGCCAGATCGTGACCAGGTTCTCGGCAAAGCTGTACAAATCCTGGCCAAAGTTCTTGAGTATGGTAGGTTTCATCTGTTTGGTGACCATCTCAAAATACTGATCAAAATGGCCCGCGAACAGCTTTGTATTGTCTATCGCTTCTATGTTCTTGAACCCGACTTTTTTCAGAAGATCCTGATATCCCTTGAACGATTCCATATACGGAAAAGCCATTGAATCATACAGGGGCTCAAGCTCTTTCTCGCCTATGTTGCCGGTTATGATCCAATCCGAGAATCCGATCGTGCCGCCCGGTTTCAGCACGCGATAAGCCTCACGCAGCAGCCGCTCTTTGTCCGTGACATAGCACCAGGCTTCTTGTCCCCAGACGACATCGATCGAAGCGGCTTTGAAAGGCAGATCCATGACATTGCCCTCGTAATATTCGATCAAATGGTCGAGTTTCGCCTCTTTTGTACGTTCGTTCGCCTTCTTGAGCATGGTCTTGGTCGCATCCACGGCCTTGACCGTGACCCCGTATTTCTTGGCGATGTGCCTTGCCGGCGCGCCGAGCGCAGAGCATAAGTCGGCAACGACCATGCCCTTTTTTAATCCGAGTTTCTGGGCGAGGAAATCGGTTGCTTCAGCGCCTCCCGAATGGATCTGCTCGCTCATCACCGCCTCCCAGAGCAGTCCGCCGGGCCCGTCATAGACGTCCTGCACGTCTTTTATCGTATAGTCTTTCCGGTAAGTCATTTTTTTCCTCCTTAGTATCAAATAATTACACGACTTTTGTAAATTCAATGAGAAGATAAATTTGGGGCGAAGCAAGG